>CAZLNO010000103.1:0-13282 GCA_964561005.1 uncultured Rhodovibrionaceae bacterium
TCGCCCCCGACCGGAACGTTTTTGCCCGGCACATTCTGCCTACCACGGGTCGGGCCGCAGCGGGCAGTCGGGGTTGGCCGACGACCAGAACCAGTGCTCCGGCCGGGCCACGTACTGCTTGCGCACCGGGTTTTCGTGGATGTAGCGCGCCTTCTGCTCGAGGAACGCCTCGGTCTCGATGGCCTTGGGCGCGTTGCCGGCCCGCCAGAAGCGGTGCCGCCCGTCGTCCTGGCGGAACAGGTCGAGCACCGTCGGCTCGGTCCGCGCCAGGCTGTCGCGCAGGCGGTGGGCCGTCAGCGACTTGAACCGCCGCACGAAGCGTGCCGTGTCCGGGGCCACCAGGATCAGATGCAGGTGGTTCAGCATGAAGACGAAGGCGAGGAGGCGAATCGCGTCCTGGCGTCGTTCGCCCTCCAGCACCTCCGCCAGAATGGGCCAGCGCTCGTGCCGGTCGAAGATGTAGTACCAGCGCTCGACGGTGAAGGTGAGGAAATAGGCGCCCGACCGGGCCGTGTCGTGGATGCGCCCGCGCGGCATGGACGCCTCTGGGTTGTTGGTCGGGCTCGATGGTATCGTTTTGCGCGGTGGGTGCAAGGGAAAACGTTCGGGGCGCCGGCAAGCCGACGCCCCGCGCCGGTCGGGGGCTTGCCCCCGACCGGAACGTTTCCTTCTCCCCCAGCCCCGACCGGCACTTTCCGCCCGGCAAGGATTGCCGACCCGGCAGCTCTTGCCGGGTCAGGGCGGCGGCAGGCGGAAGGTCATGAAGCCCAGGCGCCACATGCGGCGGAAGAACACCCGGACCCAGCCGTCCCAGGCAATCGGTCCGCCGCCGTCGGCCTGGGCCAGCTCCCAGCAGTCGCGCACCGAGCGCCGGCCGTCGACGTGGCGGGCCAGGCGCGCGCCATTCGAGCGGGGTTGTAATCCGTATCGAAATATGATAAAAATAGGTGTCTTTGACGGATTAGATGAGGTAGTAACCGTGCCGTTCCGCGACCAACTTGAAGCAATCCTTGGTGACCGCAACAACCTCCGTGCGGATGTGGTTCACCGGCTAAACGACTTTTTGCGCTGCCCGGATAATGTGTTTGCGGGCTTGCTGGCCGAGGTCGATCGGGTTCGCGCTGAGCGGCACGACGAGGAGGACTGGCTGTGGGCAGGCCTCGTTTTTTCCTTTGCCACAATGCAGGGCGCGAACATTTACCCGTGCGTGCGCGATACGCGTAACCAGTGGGCGTGGCACAACCTGCCGGCGGGCCGCGATGCCGTGGAGCAGCGTATGAACGAGGTGTTCCACACACAAAACGCCGACAACTTTCGTGTGCGCTACGCCATGGCGGCCCACGATCGCATCATGGCGCTGGGCGGCCTCAAGGATGCTACCCGGATGGCGGCGAAACTGGGGTCCTGGCAGGAGAAATACGATTTTATCGTGGCTTTCGACGGAATCGGGCCGAAGTATGCGCGCAACTTCTGGATGGACAGGCACGACCCGGGCTTCGACCAGAGCTTCGCCCTCGACAGCCGGATCCAGAACCTCGTGCGCATGTTGTTCGTGCCGCCCGCGCAACCGTGGATTGTCGACAATCTCGGTTATATCCTGGTGCGCGAAGCCACTTATCGGATGATGGAGGAATTTCTGCGCGAATTGACGGATTCATCGGGACGATGCCCCTGGTATCGGGACCGGCTTCTCTATGCAGCGATGGCGCCGGAGCGCCGCGAGGCTTTCCTGAACTGGCTGGATACCGGTACGTTGGGAGACAACATCCCAGCGGGCGGCGGCGGCGTGGGGAGCTGTCGTTAGAACGCCGTCCACGCAAACCTATTGTCGCGGGAAACGTTCGGGGCGCCGGCAAGCCGCCGCCCCGCGCTGGTCGGGGGCTAGGCGCTGGCGCGCCGACTTCGTGTCGCCCCCGACCGGAACGTTTTCATGCCATGGTCGTCGAAGAAACGTTCGGGGCGCCGGCAAGCCGCCGCCCCGCGCCGGTCGGGGGCTCCCGTCCCCGACCGGAACGTTCGTGCCGGCAAGAAATGCCGACCCGGCAGCTTTTACCGGGTCGGGATGGCGGCCGGCACGATGGACCGAGCGCTAGCGCTCCACCGCGAACAGGCTTTCGAGATAGGCGTGAAAGGATTCGAGGGCCTCCGCCTCGCGGAAGATCAAGTCGCGGCGCGCGGCGATGGCCTCCGCGTACTGCGCGCGGAACGTCGTGTCGTGGGCCAGACGCGCAACCATGCGGGTCATCTCGGACTTGTCCGCGCAGATGTAATCCTCGAGGCCCATGCGGCGGAGAAAGCCGGCGGAATGGCGGCTGCGCATGAAGGGGCCGGGCATCGTCACGATCGGCACACCCTGGGACAATGCATCGACGGTCACGTTGTCGCCGTTCCAGGTGGGACAGTCGAGCAAGATGTCGCAGGCCCGGATCAGGGCCAGAAAGCGTCCCATCGGCTGCCTGTCGGGGAATGTCACATGGTCGTCAAGGTCGAGGCCCTCCGCCGCGAAGGCGCGGCGCAACCGCTGATGCAGCGCGGCATGATAGTCCTCGCGGCGGTCCCGGAGAATGACCAACTTCGCCTCGGGCACCATCTTGGCCACGGCGACCAGCAGGTCATCGTCGCGCGGCAGGAACTTGACCGTGTTGTGTCCGTAGAAGATATAGGTCGTGTTCGCGTCCAGGCCGAAGTCGGCCCGCGTCAGGGGCTCCACCTCCTTGGCCGGGGGATGGCGATAGAAGCCTGTGCCGGCCAGGCGAACCACGTTTTCCGTGTAGTGGTCCTGCGCATCGGCGGGCTCCATCAGATCGCTTGTCAGGATATCGTCGATCGTCGGCAGGCCGCAGGTGAAGGGGTGACCGGCCATGCGCGCCTGCCGCGGCACCAGGCGCAGCGCGGCAAGGCTGAACGCGGTTTGGTGCATGCCGAGCTCCGGATAGATCAGCAAGTCCAGCTGGTCCTGCTTGATGATCTGAATCCACTTGGCGAGGGGATGCGGGCCCACGCGCACGTGATCGAAGGCGCCGTAGGAAAAGGCCTTGATATCGTCGAAGTCCTTGGCCGGCTTGTTTGTTAGATCGTAAAGGAACAGCTCGTAACGGCTCTTGTCGAGGTGATAGAAGAATCCGCGCCGGTTGCGCCAGGAGGCATGGTCGTGAATATAGGCGCCGGCAACGCCGATGCGCGCCTTGCGGCCGCGAATCGGGGTGGGGCGACTCGTCGCCTTCGGAACCTGCGCGTAAGGGCATTGCGCGCTAAGCGCCCTGTGGACCAGATGGCCGTAGCGGCGCTGCAGCCCGACCTCGTTGCTGCCGAGGTAGGCGAGGCGGAATGTCGTGTACATCGCCGCCCCGGTCGCCACCTGCTTCAGGTGCCCGGAGTCCGCCTCGCAAAGCCGCTCGAGCTCGCCCAGATGTGCCGCGAAGGTGTCGCGGGCGACCCGCACCTCCGACTCGCTTTCATAGATGAACCTGAGGTGGTACAGCATTGCCAACAGCAGCAGGTCCACCTGCTCCGGGAAACGGCGGTAGCCGGAGATGCAGGCATCGTAGCTGCCACCATCGTCGCCGAGCTCCTTTTTCACCCGGCCGGCGTCGCGGTGCATGTCGGGGGTGAGTCGATCCGGCGCCACGGCGGCGAGCCGGTCGTAGTCGTCGGCGAACTCTTGAGCGAAGTCGTAGAGCGGGACCGGCATCCGGAGCAACCGCACCAACGCGTCCGCGTTCTCCGGCGCATGCGTGAGAATGTAACGCAAAAAACGGCGCGCCTGGCCGAACTTTTTCATCTCGACCAGGATGGCCGAAATCCGGAAATAGATTTCGTGCACCGTCTCCCGATCCGACGCGTGCAGCCTGGCCTCTTCCAGATGGCGCAGCGCCTTGTACGGCTCGCCGCGCTTGTGGTGCACCTCCGCCATGCTCATGAGGTATTTCGGCGATTCCGGCTCACTGGCCAGCAGCTTGCGCGCGATCGCCTCGGCGTCCAGCAGGTCGCCGAGGTCAAGGTGGTGGCGGAATCGGTGTTGGAGATTGTCGCAAGTGAACCTTTCCTCGGGCGACCCAACCGTCAATTAGTGCCTCCTTCGTAGATTTTCTTTTTGACGCTACCGTTGAGCCAAATTTTACTTTGGCTCGTCGAAAATCTCTGAATTCCAAGGAAAAAATAGCATGTCCATATACCAAGGTGTTTTCAGAGAAATATTCAATATATCGGCAATTTCCAGGTTGCACTCGCTCATAATTTTTATAATTTCACTTGGCTTGTACGATTCGCGAAATCTGCGTTTGATAGAAACTTCGATAATCACGAATTCCGCACTCTTCAGAGTTTTCATGCCGCCAAGCAGGACGTTCTTTTCATAGCCTTCCGTATCAATTTTCACGCCGAAGCGACCTAGATCAACGTTGAGATTTGTTATGACGTCATCCAAAGGTTCGACCTGTGTCGTCGTGATCCCTTCCGCAGGACTCTCGAGTGCAGCAAATGTATCGGTATGATGGAGGAGATTCGTGTGGTTCATATTCCGATGAACGACGAGTTCGAGTGTTGTCGCTTCGGTACCCAAAGCTGTCTGTTTGGTGACAGCTTGGCCGCCGAATTCTTCGATGGATTGACAAACGGACTGGGGAATCGGTTGGGGATCAATGAGAATAAATTTCTTTGCGATCTCCGGAACATGGAGCGGCGGCGTCCCATGACCGACGCCAACGTCAATAAGCGTGTCGACCTGCAACAGATTACTCAGATAGCCTCTCGTGAACTTTTGCCGCGCCACGGCATATCCCTGCCGGTTCAAAGCCCGCTGCATTTCCTGAAATGTCACGTTCACGGCTGAACCTCGCCATATCTCGAGTTGAGGACATTAGGATCATGGCGAAGCGGGGTTGATCACTGGTTAAAAACTGGGGTATTCGGCCAGGGAACGATATCCGCTTGGGATGCTGTAGCATCTGTCCGTCACGGTGCCGACCCCAGTGGCGTTCACGCCCCGTCCAGCCGAGGCGGGGCTAGCTCCCGCCGGTCGGGGGTAATCCCCCGACCGGAACGGTTCTTGCTTCGTCTCGCCAAACAAACCTCACCCCGCTAACGCAACCTTTACCAATGGCTGCAAGGGTTTCGGTTCGGTTGCGGGAGGCGAATCCAGCAAGGGGACGAGATGAACCGCAAGGAGCAACTGCTGGGCTCGATCGGGCCGGTGGCGCCGACGCTGACGGCCGGGTGGGACGCCGAGAAGACGCAGGCGCTGGAGCGTGACCTGCACGCGGTCAAGGAACTGGTCGAGAAGCCGGAACTCTCGCTGGCCGAGGCGCAGTGGGCGGATCGCCTGCTGGGGCAGCTTCGCCAGCAGTTGCCGCAGAACGCCGACGTGGACAAGCTCTCGGGCGTGCTGGCGCACCGCGTGGGCGACAACGCCGCGGCGGAGCGGCATTTGCGCCGGGCCTGCGAGCGCAACCCCGACGATCCCGAGAACCACACCAACCTCGCCATCGCCCTGCGCGCCCGGAACAAGCTGGAAGAGGCGCAGGCCTGCCTGGACGAGGCGCTGCGGCGGGCGCCATCCTCGCCCGTGGTCCACCGCAACCGGGGCAACCTGCTGTCCGACCAGGGCGCCTACGGCGCGGCGGCGGAGGCCTATCGCAAGTCGCTGTCGCTGCGGCCCGACCACCGCGAGACCTGGCACAACTTCAGCTTCGCCCTGGCGCGCGGCGGCAGCCTGGCCGACGCGATCAACGCGGTGCGCGAGGCGAAGTCGCAGGGCGTGGACCCGCAGGAGATGCTGCGCCTGGTCGGCCAATGGCTGCTGGCGCAGAACCGGGCCAGCGCGGCGCTCGCCTTCTACGCCCAGGCGCTGCAGGACGACGAGGACAACCGCGACAACCTCTTCGGCATGGCCACGGCGCTGATGCAGGCCGAGCGCCACAAGGACGCCGAGACCTTCCTGGACAAGATCCTGGAGCAGGACCCCGACGACATCGGCGCGCTGAGCCAGAAGGCCTCGATCGCGTTGAGCCGGCACAACGCCAAGGCGGCGCGCGAGTACGTGGAGCGCGGCCTGGCCAAGGCGCCGCACGCGCCGGGCCTGCAGGTGGACATGGCCAGCGTGCTGTTCCAGGAGGACGACCTGGACGGCGCCGAGCGGTGCTGCCGCAACGCCTTGAAGCTGGCGCCCAAGCTGCCCGGCGCCTATGGCATGCTGGCGCAGATCGCCCGCACCCGCGGCGACTTCGAGACCTCCCGCAAGTACGCCGAGAAGGTGATCGAGCTGGCGCCGCAGAAGGGCGGGGCGATCAGCAACTTCTACGCCTCCAAGAAGGACGTCTCCGAGGACGACGACGTGGCCTCCGTCCTGGCGCGGCTGGAGGCGCAGGAGACCACCTCGAAGCGCGACCTGACGGCCTATTACTACACGTTGGGCGAGCTTTTCCATAAGCTCAAGTCGCCGCAGCGCGCGATCTTTTTCCTGAAGGCGGCGAACGACTTCCGCCGCATCGGCCTGAAGAGCGAGGGCCACGTCTACAACCGCCGCCAGCAGGAAGCCCAGGTGGCGGCGATGCAGCGCCTCTTTACCCCGGCGTTCTTCGCCGAGCACCGCGCGCGCGGCACTGGCCTGGCCAGCGAGCGGCCGATCTTCATCGTCGGCATGCCGCGCTCCGGGACCACGCTGACCGAGCAGATCATCTCCAGCCATCCGCTGGTGCACGGCGCCGGCGAGCTGGGCAAGATCCCCGAGTTGATCGGCCAGACCACGCGCGAGGCGCAGGAGGCCGGCGAGCAGGTCGGCTTCCCCGGCTGGGTGCCGCTGGTCGAGGACGGCAAGTTCGCGGAGCTGGCGCAGGGGTATCTGGACTATCTGGCGGAACTGAACGGCGACGCGCTGCGGGTCACCGACAAGATGCCGCACAACTTCATGAACGTCGGGCTGATCGCCACGATGTTCCCCAACGCCCGCATCGTCCACATCATGCGCGATCCCGTGGACAACTGCCTGTCCTGCTTCCAGCAGAACTTCGCCATGCCGCACACCTACAGCACCAACCTGGGCGACCTCGGCCATCACTACCGGCAGTACAGGCGGATCATGGCGCACTGGCGCCGGGTGGTGCCGAACCAGATCTACGAGGTGCAGTACGAGGAGCTGGTCGCCGACCAGGAGCGCGTCAGCCGCGAGTTGATCGCCTTCTGCGGCCTGGACTGGGACGACGCCTGCCTGCAGTTCAACAAGCAGAAGCGGGCGGTCAAGACGGCCAGCGTCTGGCAGGTGCGCCAGCCGATCTACACCGATTCCGTCAAGAAGTGGACGATGTACGAGGGCCTGATCGACGAACTGCTCGACGAACTGAACGTCGGGCTGGTCTAGCCACGGAGCCCAAGGCGTGAACCAGGACATCGAGACGGCGCCCGACCCGGACGCGGCAGGCGAGGGCGCCGAGGGCGCCGAGGCGCAGCGCGGCTTCTATGCCGACGACGTGCCCTTCCGCTCCGGCGTGGTGCAGCAGCAGTCGCCGCTGCACATGGCCGTGGTGGCGGCGCTGAACGGCTTCGACCCGCCCCGGCCGGAGGGACACTTTCGTTATTGCGATCTCGGTTGCGGCAACGGCACCACGCTGAACGGCTTCGCGGCCGTCTATCCGGAGGCCGAGTTCGTCGGCATCGACTTCAACGCCGGGCACATCGCCGAGGCGCGCGAGCAGGCCGCCGCGGCGGGCCTGGACAACGTGCGCTTCATCCAGGGATCGTTCACCGAGGTCACGGGCGACGACTTGCCCACCTTCGACTTCATCGGCATGAACGGCATCTATTCCTGGCTGGACCGGGACGTGCTGCCGTCGGTGCAGGAGCTGGTGCGCCGCCACCTCAAGCCCGGCGGACTGTTCTACGTCGAATACATGTGCATGCCGGGGATGATCGCGGTGGTGCCGCTGTGGCAGCTCATCCAGGCGCTGGTGCCGCCGTCGGAGGCCGGCAGCCACGACCGCGCCACGCGCGGCCTGCGCCTGCTCGAGGAACTCTGCAAGAGCGGCATGACCTACCTCGACCGCCATCCCACGGCCAAGGCCGCGGCCAATGGCTATGTCAGCCGCTGGCACAACAACGCCAACCAGGTCGACCACTTCGCGCACAACGCGCTGGCCAGCGGATTCCGCCCGCGCTTCGTCACCGAGATGTGCGAGGAGATGGCGGCGGCCGGACTGGTGTTCGGCGGGCGCACGCAGCTTGGGCTCAACGATCCCGACCTCGCCGTGACGCTGGAGCAGGCGTCCATCCTGCGCGGCATCGAGGATCGGCGGGTGTGCGAGCTGCTGTCCGATTACATGCGAAACGAGCGCAACCGCCGCGATGTCTTCGTCAAGGCGGACAACGTCGATAGCGCCGACCCGGCGGCGGCGCGCGATTTCCTGCTGAACGGGATCCGCTTTTTGGGCCGCACGCCGGTGGACCGCATGCCGCGGGAGATCGAGCTGCCGGGGCCGCGCAAGCTCCGGTTCGAAGGGTCCGCCTACGATTGTCTGCTAAATGCCTTCGACGGGGCCGCGCGCACGCTGCGGGAGGCGGACGCCGACGGCGAGCTTGGCGACGATTCGCTCATCGCCGCCGGCCATCGCCTGCTGGTGGCCGGCAACCACTTCCTCTGCGCGCCGGACTTCGAGGGCGCCCCGCTGCCCACCGCGCCCGAGCGCGTGGCGGTGCCGCTGGCCTTCAACCGCGAGCGGCTGGCCCGCGCCCAGGCGGAGTTCGTGGGGGCCCAGATGGTCGCGCCCGCCACCGGGGGCGTTGTCATCTCGCTGGGGCCCTTGGAGGTCGTGCTTTTGCGGGCCTGGATCGCCGCCGGCCGCCGTGACGCGGTGGCCACGGCGAAGACCTGGCTGTCGCAGTCGGATGCCAAGATTCGGATGAACCGGCAGTCCCGGCCCGTCCGCGAACTGGACGAGGGCACGCTGGGTCAGGTGCTGGGGCGGCTGGAGGCGGTCCGCGTGCCCAACCTGCTGCGCATGGGCGTGCTCGCGCCGGCAGGCTGAAGGCGTTGAGAGGAGACCGCCTGGCGGCTGTTCAGGTTTGCAGCCGCTCGGCGTAGGCCTCCAGTCGTTCGAGTTGCGCGCGGGCGAGATCGTGAACGGTGTTCACGGCCGGATCGTCGGGACTCTGACTTCGTGCGGTTTCCGCCCGCGTGGCCACGTCGGTCCAATAGTCCCGGTTGGCCGCCAGCATCTGGTCCTCTGCCTCCAGCACGGCGTCGCGCAGCCGGTTCAGGGTGATGTCCGGGTTCAGGCCGCGCAACAACCAGTTGAGCACGCGCCGGAGGGCCAGCGGCGCCTCCGCGTCGGGGATCAGCAGGCTCGAAACCGTCACGGTGTCCGCTTCGCGGCCGAGGATCCGCGGGATCCAGGGTCGGATATCCTCCAGACGCGGCGGCAGTTTTTGCCCGGCCACGGAGGCGCCGCGGGCCTGGACGGCGATGCGGCCGAGCGGGACCTCGATGGTCAGCGGCACCGAGCGCACGAAGCCGACCTCGGAATCGACAAAGCCGTAGCCCAGGTAGCTGTCCAGGGCGTCCAGCACGCCGTAGGCGACCCGGCAGGCCGCACTCCCGTTCACCGGCTTGGCGTTGCGCAGCGCGATGCGATGGTCCTCGGGCGCGTCCTCGGGCGCGCGCTGAAAGCCGGGCGCCTTGGGATGGTGATCGGCAAAATCGATGAAGGGCAGCAGGACGGGCTGCGCCTCGCCGCTCGCGGAGTCCCTCAGTCTGTACTGCCGCGTGGCCAGAAAGGTATCGATCAATAGCGAGTCGTCGAGGCCTTCGCGCCAGCGGGCATGGGTGTCGGCAATGCGCGGCGTCTGTGCGCGTCCGGCGACCAGGCGATCGAGCAGCTCCGGCTGATGCGCCAGCGCGAACCAGGGGCTCCGCCGTCGATGCGTGGCCAGCTTGCCGGTGGCGTTGTAGATGGCGACCAAATGCTCGAAACAGCGCGCCTGGGCCTGCGACGGTTCCGCGTGCCGGTCGCGGATCACCAGGGTGTCATCGACGACCTCCAGGGTGAAGGCCCGCACCGGCGGCAGGCAGCTTTGCGGCAGCGAGACCAGCACGGCGCGGTCGTCGGCCGGGAGATCGGATTCGAGCCAGATCGCCTCCTCGCCGACCACCATGCGCAGCGCCGCGTGCAGAATGGCGCCGTTCGCCTCGCAGAACTCGTAAAGCGCGGCCACGTCGCGCTGGATTTTCCGATTGTCGCAGAGGAGCTGCATAAGGCGGGCGGTTTCCTCTCCTGACTCCAACGCACACGGCCCGACGGACTGCGGCCCGCGGGGACATGAACGAGACACAGTCTTGGGCGGATTGCCTTAAGCAATCCTTTCCCGGCACCCCCTTGCCCTCGCCGGGCTCGGTCCGCCCTGGCGGGGACGCGCGGTCCCCGCCAGGGCGGACCTTCAGCCCAGCGGCTGGCGCATCGGGTAGCGTTCGCCGGAGAACACCACCTGGCGGGCCACCAGGTTGCGCGTGTCCAGCACGATCGGCGCCTTCAGGTTGACCGTGGTCTCCGGCTTGCCCTCGGCGCTGGGTCGGAAGGTGGCGATCAGCAGGAAGGCCGCGTCGGTGCGCGCGATGCAGTAGGCCTCGCAGGCCGCGTCCAGGTCGGCGGCGTCGATGACCTCGCTCTCCTCGGCCAGCGGGACCACCACGAAGGTGAGCCCGGGGTCGTCCAGCGACTGGTAGAGCTTGAACGGCCCCTCCGCCGCGTCCGGCGCATCGAGCAATGCGAAGCGGTGCATCTCGGCGAAACCGATCGGGCCCTGCGGCATCTCGATGGCCCGCGCCGGGTCGATCTCGAAGGTGCCGAAGCGGGTCTCCAGCGTGATCTGGTCGGCGCCGGACGCCGCCACGTCGGGCAGGGGCTCGGCCAGGGCGAGGCTGCTGTCGTAGGGGCTCATGGGGTCCTCCTTGTCGGGCATCAAGACCTCAGTTGAGGAAGTTCAGGAGCGAGGTTTGCTGCAGGCGCGCGGTGACCGCGAAGCTGACCTCCAGGGTGCTCTGGTTCTGCGCCAGCAGGGTCATCGCGCGCGTCAGGTCTACGTCCTCGACGTCCGAGATGTCGCCTTCGAGGCGGGTCTGGCTGTCCTGAAGCTGGGTCAGCGTGGATTCGACCAGGCCGCGGCTGCTGCCGATCTCCGAGCGGGTCTCGGCCAGCTCCTCGATGGCGCCGTCCACCAGCACGTCGTTGCGCTGGGCCAGGGCGCCGCCGCCAAGCAGCGGGTTCGCGGGCGTTCCGGCCACGGATACCGAAACCGGATCGCCGCTATCGGAGAAGATCTCGACCTGCGGTACGCCTTCCTGGATGGCGACGCGGGCCGTCACTCCGGTCAGGGCGTCGATTTGATTGGCGACGTCCCGCAGGCTGTCGGTATCGGCGTTGACGGTGATCGGCCCGACGTTCGTGCCGTCGACATTGATGTCCAGGTCCTGCGGGTCGGTAATGCTGCCGGCCCCGAAATTCACCGCCGCGTTCAGCGCCTGGTCCGGGTCGTCGATCTGCGCGCTGCCCAGGGTGGCCTGCGCCTCGCCGCCGGAGAGGTCGCGGATCGACGCCTCGACGGCCTCCGGGCTGTTCGGGTTCTCGATGACGCGGCTGAGCGCGGTGAACAGCTTGTGGAAGCCCTTGCCGTTGTTGGGCTCGGCGGTGACCCCGTAGTCCAGGGTGACGTTCTCCTTGATGCGGGCGGAGAGGATGTCGTCGGTTCCCTGGAAGTAGAGGCCGTCCTTGACGTCCTGGAAGCTCGTGATCGTGCTGGCGCTGAAGTCCACCGGTCGCGTGTCGGTGGCGCTGCCGGCGAAGAGGAAGCGGCCTTCCAGCTCGGTGTTCAGCACGCCCACCGCCTCGTCGCGGAAGGTGCGGGCGATCGTGGCCAGGTCGATGCTGTCCAGGTTGCCGCCGTCGTTGGCCGCGGAGATGAGCTGGGTGCGGAATTCGCTGGCGATGTCCGCCAGGGTGTCGACGGCGCTTTCCATCTCCTGCAGGCGCAGCTCGGTGCGCTCGGCATTGCGCTGGAAGGCGCGATTGGCGACCAGGTTGCTCTCCAGCCCCTCCAGGCGCCGGACGTCGCCCGCGATGCCGTCGAAGCTCTGGCTCTTCTTGCCGGTGGAAGCCTGGATGCGCAGGTCCTGGACGCGGCTTTGCGCCTGCAGCGTATTTTCCAGGACGAAGCGGTTGGCGGCGAAGGGCGTCACGGCCATGGCTCAAGATCCTCCTAGCGGGCCATCGCGCTGAGCGTGTCGAACATCTCGTTGACCGTGGTGATCACGCGCGCGCTGGCGTTGAAGGCTTGCTGGAACTCGGTCAGGTTCGCCAGCTCCTGGTCCAGGTTGACGCCGCTCTGGTTGTCCAGCCGGAACTGCAGGTTGTCCTGGATCTGCTGGTTGGCCTCGACCGATTCGTTGAGCTGCGCGGTCTCGCCGGCCTGGAACTGCAGGATGTCGCCGGCGAAGTTCGCCAGCGTCACCGTGCGCGCGCCGATGTTGCCGGTGGACTGGTCGCCCTGGATGGTCTGCTGTTGCATGTTCAAGTTAGTGATGACGTTGTTGCCGCCCGCGTCGGCCAACGTCAGGGTCGAGCCGGCTTGCGGCCGGACTTCGAGGAAGTAGCTGCCACCGTCTTCGACGACCCGCGCGTTGGCTTCTCCCGAAGCCTGGATCGCTGCGGCCACGTCCTTCAGCGAGGCGTTGGCCGGGTTGGGGACGTCAACGTTGACGCCGTTCACCTGAACCACGGGGTTGCTCGGTGGGCCGATGCCCAGGCCTGCCGGTGGGGCAGCCGTCAACGGCCCGTCGGGATTGCCAACGCCTGTCTGCGAGCGCTCTGTCACCGTTGTCCGCAACTCCGCCGGCGCGCGGAAGGCGAACACCTCGTCGAACACCTGCGCCATGCGCTGGGAGATGGTCGGCTCGCCGTTGGGCAGGGCGGGCTCGCCCACGCCGGTGTTGGCGTCGATTCGCGACAGCTTGGCCGGCGCGGCGACGATGTCTTCGCGCACGCGGATGGTGCTGGCGGCGGAGATGCCGTTGCCGGTGTCGGCCGGGGCGTTCGTGCCGCCGGGCAGCGCCATGTCGCCGGTGATCATGTCCGGGTTGGTCTCGTCAAACCCCTGCTGCTCGTCCGGCGTCTCGAAGAAGTCGTTGAAGCCGAAAAAGTGCGAGAGGTTGCGGTCGGGGATGCCCGCACCCGGACCGGAGGGGTCGCTGGTGTCCGACGCGTTGATCGCGTGGGAGTCGATGCGGGCGCCCTGGCTGCGGATC
>CAZLNO010000104.1:0-13240 GCA_964561005.1 uncultured Rhodovibrionaceae bacterium
TAATACTAAAGGTCATTGAAGCTTACTCGTGGGCCTCACCCTTCGACAAGCTCAGGGTGAGGGGGAGTGTTTACGGTTTTTTCCTCATGCTGAGCTTGTCGAAGCATGAGGCCCTCCGATGGGCCACGCTCTATGTTCCTTGATATAAGCCAGCCTCAAGAAGCACGGTCCCGTTTTCCCAATCCTTCCGCAAGGAGGGTGGCGGCCAGGGTATTCAGACTGACGCCCTCCCGTTTCGCTTCGGCGGACAGCTTCATGTGCAGGCTTTTGGGGACGCGTTGCACCCAGCGGCCGCTGTATTTGTCGATAGCGCCGGGTTCGGGAACAGGCCGGTTCTGCTTTTTGGCTGTTTCGATCCACTCCTTGATCGCGTGCTCCGCTTCCTTCAGAGCTTCCTCGCGCGTCTCTCCATCCGCCATGCAGCCGGGGAGGTCGGGAATCTCGACAAGATACCCGCCGCCCTCGCTTGGATCGAGTTCTCGAACCAGGGCGGGATATTTCAGCACGGTCGATCCCTCCGCTTGGATTGCGAATGTGCCCCTGTCATTCACCATCCCCACGCTCTCCGATGATACTATCTATCATATCAACAAAGCGCTTCACGTAAATGGGCTTGATGGGCTTTCGGGCCGGAATCGTGAGGATTTCCTCGCACTCCGGGTGACTAACCTTGCAGTGGCTGCCGTGGCTGGGCGGTTCGAGGATCAGCCCGAATTCGGCATACTCACGACAAACGGATGCAATATCTTCGATTGTCCAGTCGCCTTTCGCGTTCCAACGCATTGCGTCCAAACGCTTTTGGCCTTTTCCCACGCAAGCGACTCCATGCAGACCGTGCCCGCGACCTTCACCCGTTCACGTCCACCACGACGCGGCCCCTGACCTTGCCGTCCAGGATCTCCCGGCCGAGCCGGGGCACGTCGGCCAGGGTCGCCGGCTGGATCATCTCTTCCAGCTTGTCCATCGGCAGGTCGGCGCGGATGCGCTTCCAGGCGCGCAAGCGGTTGTCGTAGGGCTGCATGACCGAGTCGATACCCAGCAGGTTCGCCCCGCGCAGCAAGAAGGGCATCACCGTGGTATGCAGCTCGGCGCCGCCGGCCAGGCCCACCGCCGCGACCGAGCCGCCGTAGCGAAGCTGTGCCAGCACGCGGGACAGCATCGTGCCGCCAACCGCGTCGACGCAGCCCTGCCAGCGCTCGCTCTCCAGCGGGCGCTTGCCGGGCTCGTTCAGCTCCTCGCGCGGGACGATGGTGCGCGCTCCCAGGTCCTTCAGATAGTCGGACGTTTCCGGGCGCCCGGTGACGGCCGCCACCTTGTGGCCCAGCTTGCCGAGGACGGCCGTGGCGATGGAGCCGACGCCGCCGGCCGCGCCGGTGACCAGCACCTCGCCGCCGTCCAGGCTGAGTCCGTGGTCCTCCAGCGCCATGACCGCCAGCATGGCCGTGAAGCCGGCCGTGCCCACGGCCATCGCCTGGCGGGTGGTGAGTCCCTCGGGCAGCGGCACCAGCCAGTCGCCCTTGACCCGCGCCTTCCGCGCATGGCCGCCCCACCAGACCTCGCCGACGCGCCAGCCGGTCAGGACCACCTTGTCTCCCGGCCTGTAGTCCGGATGGTCCGAGGACTCCACCGTGCCGGCGAAGTCGATGCCGGGGACGTGCGGATAGTCGCGCACCAGCCGGCCCAGGCCGTTCAGGCACAGTCCGTCCTTGTAGTTCACCGTCGAATACTCGACGGCGACCGTCACGTCGCCCTGGGGCAGGTGCGACTCGTCGAGTTCCCGAATCTCTTGCGAGATATTGCCGTCCGCGTCGCGGTCGACGACGATTGCCTTGAACATGATGCTCCCTTCCTACCGGCACTGCGGCGATTCGAGGCGTTCCAGTTCCGTCAGCTTGGCCCGCAGGACGAAATCACCGTAGTCGATGCGCATGCTGCCCGCCACGCCGTTGGCATAGACACGCATGCTCTGCTCGCTTTCCGGCGTCCCGTCGCTCTCTCCCGGCGGAAAGAAGGCCAGGGTGACCCGCCACGACGGCACCTCGGCCAGAAGCGGCGACTCCAGTTCCGGCGGCTTCCCGTCCGCGCTGCCCAGGATCGCGCTGTTGACCGCGTACAGCCCGGAGTCCCCCGTGCCGTCGAAGATGTGCGCGTACAGGAAGCGCTCGCCCGCGCGCGCGGCGGCCAGCAGCTCTTGCGTATGCGTCTTGGGAAAGAGGGTGTCGCGCGGCAGGTCCACTTCGCGCGCCTCCGGCTCGACGATCCGCGCCGTGCCGCCGCCCCCCGGCGCCAGCTTCGCCTCGCCGCGCAGGCGCTCCGTCTCCCGGCCGTCGCGGAAGCGGCGCAGGAAATAGCGGAACCGCGTGCCATCGTTGGACTCCCAGGAGCTGTACTTCCACGAAACTTCCTGTCCGCCCTCGCGGCCGAAGAACATCTGCATGCGCGTACGGTAGTCGATCGACCAACCGTCGCAGACGTCCTTCCAGACAAAGCTCATGCGGCCGTCCACGTCGGTGACCGTCTGCGTGTTCCGCGCCGCGGCCAGGCTGAGGTCGTAGATCGCCCGGTGCGGCATCAGCTCCGCCGCGGCCCGGCCCGGCCCCGGCCGGACCAGGACCACCGCGAACGCGAAGGAGAGGAGAAGCGCCAGTCGGCAGAGCGGTCTCATCGCGGTTCCAATGCAAACGTCGTTTTCATGTCTCGCGGCGCCGCGCCAAGACATGCGGCGGCGGCCGCCGGCTGGCTCTGTCGGCCCCGGATCGACAGCCTAGCAAGCGTCAGCGCGGGCGCAACCGCGCGGCGGCGCCAGAATCGAAATGGAGGGCAGCAGCATGGCCGACAAGCCGGTCGTCTACGTCACCCGCAACGTGCCCGAGGCGGTCGCGGCGCGGCTGCACCGCGACTACGCGGCGCGCGTCAACGGCGCCGACTCGCCGCTTTCGGCCGACGACATCGTCGCGGGCGCGCAGGGCGCCGAGGCGTTGATCGTCACGCCGCCCGACCGCATCGACGCCGAGCTCATCGCCCGGCTGCCCGACAGCATCCGTGCCATCGCCTGCTTTTCCGTGGGCACCAACCACGTCGATCTGGAGGCCGCAAGGCGGCGCGGCCTGATCGTGACCAACACCCCCGGCGTGCTGACCGAGGCCACGGCCGACATCGCGCTGCTGCTGATCCTTGGCGCCGCGCGCCGAGCGTGGGAGGGCCAGCGGATGCTGCGCGACCGCGCCTGGACCGGCTGGACGCCGACGCAGTTGATGGGCGTCGAGCTGGGGGGCAAGCGCCTGGGCATCCTCGGCATGGGCCGCATCGGCCAGGCCGTGGCGCGCCGCGCGCGCGGCTTCGGCCTGGAAATCCACTATCACAACCGCCGCCGCCTGACGCCCGAGGAGGAAGCCGGGGCGATCTATCACGAACGCCCCGAGGAGTTGCTGCCCGTCTCCGACATTCTGTCGCTGCACTTCCCCGCCACGCCGGAGACCAAGGGCTTCCTGAACGCGGAGCGGATCGCCCTGCTGCCCGAGGGCGCGATCGTGGTCAACACCGCCCGCGGCGACGTGGTCGACGACGCGGCGCTGATCGCGGCGCTGCGCCAGGGTCGCGTCTTCGCCGCCGGCCTCGACGTCTTCGCCGGCGAGCCGGACATCCACCCCGGCTATTACGAGCTGGACAACGCTTATCTGCTGCCGCATCTGGGCAGCGCCACGGTGAAGACGCGAAACGCGATGGGCTTTCTGTGCCTGGACAACCTGGACGCCGTCTTTGCCGGGCGCAAGCCGCCCCACCGCGTGATTTGATCCAAATTTTAAAGCGGCAAGTTCAGCACGGCGCGTAAGGCCTTGCTTCGGCAAGAATTGCCGCTTCCGGACCGAACGGGACCGTCGCGAGGCCCAACACCGCGCCGTGCCGCTGGCACGGTTCTTGCGTTTCCTCCCGGGCACACACGGCTTGGCGAGGAGAAGCACCTTGAAGACGAAGTCGCCTGTCCCCGAACCGGAGATCAGGCCCGGATCCTCGGGCAGCCTGCTGGATACCGTGGCCTATCTGCAGGTGCTGGCCCGAAGCGGCGCCTGTGGCGACGCCGTGGCGCCGGTGATCGACAGCCTGATGACGGCGGCGCTGGCGACCGAGCAGAAGCTCGGCGAGCAGCAGGAGCGCATTCGCCAGCTCGAAAGCCTCTCGGTGTTCGACGAGGTGACCAGGCTGCTCAACCGCCGCGGCTTCGAGGCGGAACTGGCCCGCACGCTGGCGCGCGCCCGGCGCACCCAGGAGCAGGGCCTGCTGGTGATCTGCGACCTGGACCGCTTCGGCGCCGTCAACGACACCTATGGCCGCGAAGGCGGCGACGCCGTGCTGAAGACCGTCGGCGCCGTGCTGAGCAAGTGGGTGCGCAGCAGCGACGCGGTGGCGCGCCTGGGCCGCGACGAATTCGGCCTGTTGCTGGTCAACGCCGCCGCCCAGGACGGCGCCCGCCGGATGGAGCGGCTGCGGCGCGGCCTGTCCGGCCTGCTCGTCCAGGTCGAGCAGGCGCGCATCCCGGTCAGCGCCAGCCTCGGCTATGCCGCCTACGGGCCGAACAGCGACGCGCGCACCCTCATGGCGATGGCGGAAAAGGCGCTGGCGCGGGTGAAGGCGCGCGTGGCCACGGTGCCGCGCGACGGCGCTAGCGGGTGAGGACGCCGGTCGGCTCCTGCTGGGTGATGCAGTGAATGCCGCCGCCGCCGTGCACGATGTCGAGCGCCGGCACCTCCACCCGTTCCCGCCTGGGAAAGGCCTTGGCCAGCGCTTGCAGGGCGGCGGCGTCCATCGGGTCCTCGAAGATCGGCGCAATCACCGCGCCGTTGGCGAGGTAGAAGTTGACGTAGGACAGCGGCAGCCGCCGTCCGCCATCGCCGAAGCGCGGCCGCGGCTGTTCCACCTCGATCACCTCGAGCTGCCGGCCGCGCGCGTCGGTGGCCCGGCGCAGGCGGCTCAGGTTGTCCTGCAGGGCCGCGTAGTTGCCGTCCTCGGGATCGTTGCTGGTCAGCGCCAGCACCGCCCCCGGCCGAACGAAGCAGGCCAGGTTGTCGACGTGGCCGCCGGTGTCGTCGTCCTGGAGTCCCTCCCCCAGCCAGATCACCTTCTCGATGCCGAGCAGCGCGCCCAGGGCGTCCTCGGCCTCGGCGCGCGAAAGACCGCCGTTGCGGTTCTTGTCGAAAAAGACCGATTCTGTCGTCAGCAGCGTGCCCTCGCCGTCGGTATGGATGGCGCCGCCTTCCAGCACGACCCCGGTGGCGTAGCGCGGCGCCTCCAGGCGCGCCAGCAACGCCTCGGCCAGGGCGGCGTCGCGGTCGTAGGGCGCATAGCGCTCGCCCCAGCCGTTGAACACCCAGTCGACCCCGGCCAGATTGCCGGCGCCGTCGATCAGGAAGGTGGGGCCGGTGTCGCGCAGCCAGGAATCGTCGTGCGGCATCGCCACGCAGCCAACCCCCGATCCGCAGAGCAGGCTGACGTCGGCCACGGCCTCCGGGCTCGCGATGACGGTGACGGGCTCGTGCTGGGCGATGGTGCGGGCGATGTCGGCATAGGCCTCGCGCGCGGCGCTCAGGCGATCGCCCCAGAGGTCCTCGCGCACGGGCCAGGCCATCCAGCACCGCCGGTGCGGCATCCATTCGGCCGGCATGAAAAAGCCGTCCTGACGCGGGGTATGCGGCGGGACCATCGCTCGTTCCGCGTGGCTGTGGGCTTGCCGACTGTAAGCGCGTTGCCCTGGCCGCGCAACACGGCGCGGATCACTCGGCCGCGGCCAGCCCCACCGCGCCGTAGCGCAGGCCGTTCAGCGCGTCGGGCGCGGCCGCCGGCTTCCCGGTAAAGCCGCGGGCCGGGCGCAGCGGCGCGAACCCCATCGCCACCGGCACCGGCACGCCCGAGGCCGAGGGGTGCTCCGCAAGGCCGCGATCGGCCAGGGCGTCGGACAGGTACGCCAGCTCCGGCGGCAGCACCATGGGATCGCCAGTGGGCGCCGGCGCGCCCTCCCCCGGCGCCGGGGCCGGCGCCGCGGCCAGCCGGGTGCCGGAATCCGGCAGCGGCTGCAGCGTGGCGACCTGGGTCTCCTCGTAGGTGGGTGTCTCCCGGCAGATCCGGCCGTCCTCCAGAGCACCGATGAGACGGCAATCCGCCCCCGCCACTTCCGACAGGGCATGGTCGGACATCGTCTTGCCGCTGACCACCCAGCTCGCCCCGTCGAGCGCCAGCGACGCAATACTCACGGCCGGCGGAATGGCGGCGCAGCCCGACAGGAGCAGCGCCGCCGCGCCGAGCACGAAAAATCGCATAAAGCTCAAGCCCCTTCACGAATGCTTGCCCGGTTTCGGAAGCTAACTCAAACGAATCGGACAATGCAAGCGCGCAGAGGCGAAGAAATCGTCAACTGGAGGCCGCTTGACGGTCCGGCGCCTGGCGCTTGGGCGGTAGCGACAATTTAAGGTGCAGTTCCCTTAAACGCTCTTCCGGAATTTCGGCCGGCGCGCCCATCAGCAGATCCTCCGCCCGCTGCGTCATGGGGAAGGCCACGACCTCGCGGATGTTCGGCTCGTCGGCCAGCAGCATGACGATGCGGTCGATGCCGGGCGCGCAGCCGCCGTGCGGCGGCGCACCGTACTTCAGGGCGTTCAGCAGGCCGGCGAAGCGCTCCTCGACCTCCTCGGGCGTATAGCCGACGATGGCGAAGGCGCGGTACATCACCTCCGGCAGGTGGTTCCGGATGGCGCCGGAGGACAGCTCCACGCCGTTGCAGACGATATCGTACTGCGTGGCCTTGATGGACAGCGGGTCCTCGTGCTCCAGCGCATCCAGCCCGCCCTGCGGCATCGAGAAGGGGTTGTGCGAGAACTCGATCCTGCCGGTCTCCTCGTCCAGCTCGTACATCGGGAAATCGACGATCCAGCAGAACTTGTAGGTGTCCTGCTCGATCAGCTCCAGCTCCTCGCCCAGGCGGGTGCGCACGATCCCGGCGAAACGCGCCGCCTCCTTCACCTGGTCGCAGACGAAGAACACCGCGTCGCCGTCCTTCAGGCCGGCCGCCTCGCGGATCATGTCCAGGCGATGGTCGTCCAGGTTCTTGGCGATCGGCCCCTTGGGCGCGCCGTCCTCGGGATAGACGATGTAGCCCAGGCCCGGCTTGCCCTCCTTCTGCGCCCAGGCGTTCAGCTTGTCGAAGAAGCTGCGCGGCCGGCTCGCCGCGCCCGGCGCGGGGATGGCGCGCACCTCCGCGCCCTTCTCGATCGCCTTGGCGAAGATGCCGAAGCCGGAGTTGCGGAAGGCCTCGGTCGCCTCGCGGATCTCGATCGGGTTGCGCAGGTCGGGCTTGTCGGTGCCGTACTTCAGCATCGCCTCGTCGTAGGGGATGCGCGGATACGGGGGCCTGGTGACGCTGCGGCCGCCGGCGAACTCCTCGAACACCCCGGTCAGCACGGGCTCGATGGCGTTGAAGACATCGTCCTGGGTGACGTAGCTCATCTCGAAGTCGAGCTGGTAGAACTCGCCCGGCGAGCGGTCGGCGCGGCTGGCCTCGTCGCGGAAGCAGGGAGCGATCTGGAAGTACTTGTCGAAGCCCGCCACCATCAGAAGCTGCTTGAACATCTGCGGCGCCTGCGGCAGCGCGTAGAACTTGCCGGGGTGCAGGCGGCTGGGGACCAGGAAGTCGCGCGCGCCCTCGGGGCTGGAGGCGGTCAGGATGGGCGTCTGGAACTCGCGGAAGCCCTGATCCTCCATGCGCCGGCGGATGGAGGAGATGACGTCGCAGCGCAGCTTGATGTTGCGGTGCATGCGCTCGCGCCGCAGATCCAGGAAGCGATGGCGCAGGCGCACCTCCTCGCCGGCGTCCTCGTCGGAATTGACCTGCAGCGGCACCTGCGCCGCGCTGGAGAGGATGTCGAAGCTCTCGGCCCGCAGCTCGACCTCGCCGGTGGGCAGGCGCGGGTTGACCGTCTCCGGGTCGCGGGCGACGACCTTGCCCGTGACCCGGATGACGCTCTCCACGCGCACCCGCTCCATCTCCGCGAACAGCTCGCTGGAGACGTCGGTCACCACCTGGGTGACGCCGAAGTCGTCGCGCAGGTCGATGAAGAGGAGCTGGCCGTGGTCGCGCTTGCGATGGACCCAGCCGGACAGCCGGGCGGTCTGGCCGACGTGCTCGCTGCGCAGTTCGCCGCAGGTGTGCGTGCGGTAAGGATGCATGTCCTTCGCCTTCGAAAAACCGGTCGCGTTCATGGGTTTGCGAGCTACCCTGCCCGAAAGCACTTGGACGAAACCACTTGGCACCGTGCAAAGCGCCGCCTCATCCTTCGACGGGCTCAGGATGAGGTGGAGTCCTTGTGACGAGCCCACGGTCCTCATGCCGAGCCTGTCGAAGCATGCCGAGCCTGTCGAAGCATGCCGAGCCTGTCGAAGCATGAGGCCACCCGCTCAGCGGTGCGCGAGCTGCCTTCGTGCAAGCGCCTTCTCAGGCGCGCGCAAGAGACAGCGCGCACCGCCGGTTGTCAAGGGTGGCGGCGCGGCTTTCGCCGGGCGGGCGCTTGGCCTATATTTGCGGCGCCATGAAGCTGATCACCGACACCGATACCCTGCACGCCTTCTGCGCCCGCCAGGCCGAGGCGCCCTATGTCACCGTCGATACCGAGTTCCTGCGCGACAGCACCTACTGGCCGCGGCTGTGCCTGGTGCAGCTCGGCGGGCCAAAGGAGGTCGCCGCCGTCGACGCCCTGGCCGAGGGCCTTGATCTGGCGCCGCTGTTCGAGTTGCTGGCCGACCGCGACGTGCTGAAGGTCTTCCACTCCGCCCGCCAGGACATGGAGATCTTCCACCAGCACATGGACGGCGCCCTGCCGGCGCCGATCTTCGACACCCAGGTGGCGGCGATGGTCTGCGGCTTCGGCGAGCAGGTCGGCTACGACACCCTGGCGCGCAAGCTGACGGGCGCGGAGATCGACAAGGCCTCGCGCTTCGCCGACTGGTCGCGCCGGCCGCTCACCGACCAGCAGCTCGCCTACGCCCTGTCCGACGTGACCCACCTGCGCGACATCTACGAGAAGCTGCGCGACCAGTTGGCCGAATCCGGCCGCGCGGCCTGGCTGGAAGAGGAGATGGCCGTGCTCACCGACCCGGCCACCTACCGCACGGACCCGGCCGAGGCCTGGCTGCGCCTCAAGCCCCGGTCGGGCGACCGCCGCTATCTCGCGCTTCTGCGCGAGATCGCCGCCTGGCGCGAGACCGAGGCGCAACGCCGCGACGTGCCGCGCAACCGCGTGCTGCGCGACGAGCAGCTTCAGGACATCGCCGCCCACGCCCCGTGCACGGTGGAACAACTCGCCCGCACGCGCGGCCTGAGCAGCGACTTCGCCCGCGGCCGGCTGGGCGAGCAGCTCCTGACCGCGGTGGAGCGCGCGCTGGCCGTGCCCAAGGCCGAGCGGCCGGCGCCGCCGCGCCGCAACGACCTGCCGCCGGGTCTGGGGCCGCTGGTGGACCTCCTGAAGGTGCTGCTGAAGACCAAGTGCGAGGCCAACGGCGTGGCGCAGAAGCTGGTCGCCTCGGCCGCGGACCTGGAGCGCATCGCCGCCGACGACGCCGCCGAGGTGGCGGCCCTGCGCGGCTGGCGCCGGGAAATCTTCGGCGACGACGCGCTGGCGCTCAAGCACGGCCGCATCGCCCTGGCCGCGAACGGCAGGCAGGTGCGGCTCATCCGACTGGACGCGGCGGCGTAGGGCGGGGCTCAGGGCTCCATCCGCAGCGGGCGTCGCTGTACGTTTTCCGGCGGGAAGAAGAGATAGTCCGATTCCCCGGCCACCTGCGCGTGGCACTCGGCGCAGAACGCCACCCGCTCGCCGTTCGGGCCGCCGGTGCGGCCGAACACGCCGCCGTTGGGCCGGATCATGGTGAAGCGCCAGTCGCCGCTGGCCGCGTTGAAGCCCTCGGGCATCTTCTCCATCAGGAACAGCGGGCCGGTGTAGACGTCGCCGCGCTTGGTGACCTCGAAGCTGTCCTTGGCGATGGCCGCGCCCACCGGCATCTCCTCGATCGGTCCGAAGGTGCCGTAGCCCTCCGCCTTGGCGTTGGCGTAGTTGTTCAGGTAGCGCCGGCCGTGCGGCTCGGAGAGGTAGGGCAGCGCGGTGTACTTGCGCCACTCCTGGTACGTCGCCGCCACGTCGATGCCCGAGTCGGCGTAGGCGCCGGCCATCCGGTCCTGGATGCGCTCGTAGATCGTGAGCGCGTCCTCGGGCTCGACCGCGGCCGGGTTGCCGACCTTGAAGTGATGCCGCGGCTGCGCGGTCACCGGCCCGGCCTCGCGCGGCGGCACTGGCTGGGGCGCCTCCCGCCACGGCCGCCACCAGGCCAGCCCGCCCGCCGCCACCAGCACCACCACCAGCGCCGCGAGGCCGGCGACGACAAGGCGCCGGCGCCGCGGCCGCGCGCCACCCGTGGCGCCGGCGTCCGCGGGGTTCACGCGGTAGACGTGGATGGGCTCGCTGATGCCCTTGACGGTGTGGCGGCCCAGGTCCCTGTAGGCCAGGTGGAGCACCTTGTGCACCTGGATGTAGGCGCCCTCCGAGATGCAGACGCCGCGCGCCGGCGCCAGGCCCTGCAGGCGGTCGGCGACGTTGACGCCGTCGCCGTAGAGGTTCTCGCCCGCCACCATCACGTCGCCCACGTGCACGCCGATGCGATAGTGCATGCGTCGCTCGGGCTCCAGGTCCTGGTTGCGCGTCTCGACCACCTCCTGCACCTCGAGGGCGCAGCGCACGGCCTGCACCGCGCTGGGAAACTCGGCCAGGAGGCTGTCGCCGGCGGTGGCGAACACCCGGCCGTCGAACGCCGTCACCCGCTCGGCGGCGGCCTGCCGGTGGCCCTCCAGCGTGGCCAGGGCGGACTCCTCGTCGACCTCCATGTGCCGGCTGAAGCCCGCGACATCGGCGGCCAGAATCGCGGCCAGCTTTCGTGCCATGCCAGGAACCACATCCTCGTGACGGCCGGCGGGCGCCTGGTCAGGCGCGGCCCGTGCCGGACCCCGCCGACCTGGCAAGCGCCCCCGGCCAGGCTCTCCAACCAGGAATTTTCCCCCCGAGGCTCAGGTCGGTCGAAACGCGATTTCGTGATCGCGCGGTCAAATATCAGCGGCACTTACTGCGAATTCGTCATCCCGTGCGCACCGCAGCACGAAGTGATGCGGTGCAGACACGGGATCCCGTGCCGAGGCGGCAAACAGATCCCGGACCAGCGAAGCAGCACTTCGTGCTGCGTCGCATCCGGGATGACGAGTCGGAAATCAACCGCCGCCGGTATAAGGTTGGGTCAGCAAGGGACCTTGTCCTAACCGCCGAAGCGCGCCGCCGTGGCCCGGACCTCTTCGAGCAGGCGGCGCGTCGCGCGGGCGTCGCCGCCGGTGCCTCCCAGGGCCCGGCGAAAGCCGCGCAGGCCCTCGCGGGTCCGCGGATCGATCACGCCGTCGATCGGTCCGGTCGGGAAGTCCAGCGCCGCCAGCAGGGCCTCCAGCTCCCGCCGTTCGCCCTGGCCCAGCGCCGATCCGGGCCCGTCGACCGCACGGCCCGGCCCGAACGGGCTGCCCGCCAGCAGCAGCGCCAGCATCGCCACCGCGACGATCGCGCCGCCGAGCCCGCCAGCCAGCAAGGCCTGGCGGTCGCCCGCCGACCCGTCCGTGATGACGCGGCCGGCCCGCGTCGCGCGCCTGAATCCCGCAAGCCGCCCGGACCGGGGTGCCGGCGATGCCCAGGTGTCGCGCAATCCGGCGGACCGCCGCTCTTGGCGCGCCCGCGCCCGCGCCTCCACGGCGGCGACCGCGCCGCGTACCATCTCGCGCATCGCCTCGCGATCGCCGTGCGCCGGCCAGGCGCGGTCCACGATGTCCGTGGCGCCACGCTTTCGAGCCGCCGGCCGCGCCGTGGCCGGGTCCGCGCCGTCCGTCATGGAGAAGAGATTCGCGCCCATCAGATACACCGTCTGCTTGGAAAGCTGCATCCTGACGCACCGACAGCGGGAAGAAAAGCCCGTGGGTGCGATCGCCGACTCGACGCGCAAGGCGTGGTCATCGCCGGGTCGCCTTGCACGGATGCTCAGTGCGCCGTGCCGGCTGCCGCTTTGCAGGTGACCGTGACCTCCGGCGCCGTGCCGTCCACCTGGCACGCGGTCAGATCGCCGCGCCAGCTATCGTGGATCAGATAGCCGCCGGCCTCGATCTGCCAGACGCGGTAGCGGTTCTGATGGACCAGGGCCGCGGCAATGAGGATGCCGGCGACCAGGATCGCCAGCGGTGTCAGGACGCGCATCGCCAACCTCTCATGCGTCCGCGCAAAGGGATGGGGCCGCGTGCCGGCGCAGGGCCTCGCGCAACGCCGACGGCTCGCGCACCGGCGGGAAGCAGGTGGTGCCGACGCAGACGAACGCGGCCGCGCCGCCGTCGGCCGGCAGCTTTCCCGCCGCCGGGTGGCCCTCGGGCAGGGTCGCGCCCGGCGGCGACACGATCGCCAGCCGGTCGGGCACGTACGTCCGATGAACGACGCGGCGCAGCGCGGCGGTCTCCGGGGCCTCCGGCGGTCCCGCGACCACCACCTGCATTAGGCGGCGCAGCGCCTCGCTGTTGTTGAGCGCCGTCGCCGCGGTGATGCCGCGCCGGGTCAGGCGGTCGGCGAACGCGGCCAGGATCTCCTCCGCCCGCGCCCGGTAGCCGGCCTCGCCGGTCAGCGCGTGCAGCCGCGCCAGCACGCCCACCATCACGCCGTTGCCCGCGGGCGCGGCGGTCTCCTCCACCGACTTCAGGCGAACCACGGCGGTGTCGTCGTCCCCGGCGCTCATGAAGTAGCCGCCGCCCGCCGCGTCGCGGTAGCGCGCGTCGAGCACGGCCACCCAGGACCGCGCCAGCATCAGATAGCTTTCCTCCCCCGTGGCCTCGTGGAGAGCCAGGGCCGCGCGGCTCATGTTCGCATGGTCGTCCAGGAAGCCGGCGGGGCCGCGGCGCCCGCGACAATGGCTGTGATGCAGCCGGCCCTCGGCGCACAGGTACTCGCAGACATAGGCGAAAGCATCCCGCGCCGCGGCGATCCAGGCCGGCGCCTCGAAGGCCAGCCCGGCCTCCACGAGGGCGGTGACCATCAGGCCGTTCCAGTCGGCCAGCACCTTGTCGTCGCGTTCCGGCCGCGGCCGACGGTCGCGCGCCTTCAGCAGAAGTCGCTCGACCCGGCCGCCGCCGACCACG
>CAZLNO010000105.1:0-12338 GCA_964561005.1 uncultured Rhodovibrionaceae bacterium
TCACCCCTGCTCCAGCGCCCGCGTCACCGCCTGCACCTGGTCCTGGATGCTGATGTCGGCGTAGGAGGTGACCTCCAGGCTCCGGTCCTCGAAAACGTCGCGGTCGGCGTGCCGGGTCTGCCAGTCGGCCACGGTGGCGTCGCGCTTGCGGATCAGCTCCTCGACCTGCGGGCGAAACAGTCGGACCATGCCGCTGATCCAGCAATTGACCGGCCAGGTCGGGCGCGCGTGGTCGATCAGGAAACAGTCCAGCATGGCGATGACGTCGTCGGCCTTGTACCACACCTCTCCGGTCACCCAGCGGTTCACGGTGAACAGCCGGAACGGCATGCCGTGCTTGTCCATCGAGATGGCGATGATGTGGCTCAGCGCGTCGTTGGAGTCCTTGGGCGGCGTGTAGCCCGGCACCTTCGCCGGCTTGACCCCCGGCGGCATCCCCTTGGGCCGCAGGAAGGTGTGGAAGTGGCCGTGTTCGCCAGGGAAGCGCTGATCGGCCGCGTGGGCGTGGTAGTAGTACTGGCTGTGCGTCTCCTGGTCGTAGACGTCGCCCTTGGGGTAGTGGTCCCACTCGAAGAAGGTGCCCTGACTGCGCAGCACGTCGCCGACGACGTTGTCGCCGGTCTTCGCCAGGACGCGATGGACGTTCAGGACCTCCTCCCCCGCCGCCGCCATCTCCTCCAGGCGCGCGCGGCTCAGCGCGCCGAGGTCCAGTTCGGGCTTCACCGCAGCTTCGGGCAGGGCCGCTCGCATGGTCGGATGTCCTCTTTGCTCGCTTGGGCACGCCTCCCACATGGGCGACGATCGTGGCAATAGGAAGTCATGCCAGGTCAAAATGCCGTAAACGCCCGCCCCTGGCGCGCCTGGATCGCTCCGCCGCCCCGGATCACTCCGCCACCACGCGGAAGCCGACCAGGATGTGCTTGATGTCCGCCGGCCGGCCGTGCCGCGAGGCCGGGCGGCAGACGCCGCAGCCCTTGTCGTCCCAGGAGCCGCCCTTGACCAGGTAGCGCCCCTCGCCGCGCGGAGTCGCGGTCCATTCGAACACCTGGCCGGCCGGGTCCAGCAGGCCGAAGGGACTGGCGCCGCCGGGAAAGCTGCCCACCGGGAGGGTATCGAACGGCCCCGCGTCGTGGCTGTTCAGCTTCGTCGGGTCCCAGCGGTCGCCCCAGGGAAAGATGCGGCCATCGGTCCCGCGCGCCGCCTTCTCCCACTCCAGCTCCGTGGGCAGGCGCCACGTCCGCTCCGTCGCCTCCGACAGCCAGGCCGCGTAGGCGCGGGCGTCGGCGTGGCTGACCAGCAGCACGGGATGGTCCAGCCGCCCCTCCGGCGGCGCGCCGTCGCTCCAGGCGAAGCGGCGGGTGCGCTCGAAGGGATGGATCAGGCCATAGCCCTCCCAGGTCGCACGGTCGACGTCGGGGGCTCGGTGGCCGGTGGCGCGCACGAAGGCGGCGTACTGCCGGTTGGTGACCGGCGTGCGGGCGATCTCGAAGGCCCCGGTGGTCCGCGTGGCGCGCGGGCGCTCGTCCTCGTACCAGCGCTGCTCGCGGGTAACGCTGTGCCCGTAGGCCATCTCGTCCAGGCTGTAGGCGTAGTCGCGCTCGCCCCGGTCGGAGCCGGAGACGAACTCGCCCGCCGGCACCGCCGCGGTCTCGGGCACCGGCAGGTCTTCGGCGTCGGAGCTATTGGCCGCGCACGCCGGCGCGCTTGCCAGCAGCGCGAGGCTCAGCAGGGTTGCGGCGAGGCGCATGGCAAGACTCCGTCGCCCTCGGGACCTCGTGGCTCAGTCGCGCACCACCAGCACGGAGCGGCTGGCGTGGCGGACGACGCGCGCGGCGTTGGGGCCGAGCAGGTAGTCGCGCAGCTCCGGCCGGTGCGAGGCCATGAGGATGAGGTCGCAGTCCGTCTCCTTCGCCACGCGCAGGATTTCCTCGTAGACGCGGCCGTGGCCGACGATGTGCCGCACGGCCACGCCCTCGGGGATGTGGTCCTTGGTGAAGTCGTGCAGCCGCTCCCGCGTTTCCTCCAGGGCCTTCTGCTCGTAGTCCTCCGGGAAGTACTGCGAGACGATGCTGAGGCCGAAGTCCGGCACCACCGTCATGAGGTGGAGCCGGGAGCCGAACGCCCGCGCCAGCTCCACGGCGCGCTTCAGCGCCTTTTTCCAGGAATCTTCGTCGTCCAGGTCGATGGGCACCAGGATGTCCTTGTACATCGCCCCGATCCTCCTCTACTTCGCCGCCTGCGCCGCCGCCGCGGGGGCCGGCCGCGACGGGCCGCGACGCTTTTGCAGGAAGTAGACGCCGGCCAGCAGCAAGAGCGCGGGAATGAAGAAAAGCTGCTTGGGCGGCTGCCCCGTCGGCACCTGCACGGCCTTGATCTCCCAGCCGAACTCCAGCCCCAGCTTCTCGGCCGTGGAGGCGAACATCACCTGGTCGATGACCACCTTGCCGTCCTCCCGCACCAGGATCAGGCCGGCGTCCTCCAGACGCGCCTCGCCGCTGCGCCCTTCGGCCTTGCCCAGGGGCAGCAGCACCGTCTTGGTGACGATGTCGCCCTCGATGGACATGCCCTCGGCCACCACGCGCAGGCTGGTGTTGGCGGGCGCCTGCCCGGCCATTTCGACGATGCGGGCAGGGTCGACGCTTTCCATCGGCGGGTAGATGCGGTCCATGAAGAAGCCGGGCCGCAGGAAGGTGAAAGCGATCAGCAGGAGCAGCGCCGTCTCCCAGATGCGGTTGCGGGCGATGAAGTAGTTCTGCGTCGCCGCCGCGAAGGTCAGGATGCCGGCCAGGGCCGCGAAGACCACGAGCACGAAGTCCACCGGCCCGGTCACCCCGATCAGCAGGAGCTGCGGATTGAAGATGAAAATGAACGGCAGCAGCACCGTGCGCAGCGAGTAGAAGAACGCGGTGAAGCCCGTGCGGATCGGATCGCCGCCCGACACCGCCGCGGCGGCAAAGGACGCCAGCCCCACCGGCGGCGTCACGTCGGCCATGATGCCGAAATAGAAGACGAAGAGGTGGACGGCGATCAGCTCGACCACCAGGCCGACCTCGCCGCCGAGCTGCACCACCACCGGCGCCATCAGCGTGGCGACGACGATGTAGTTCGCCGTGGTCGGCAGCCCCATGCCGAGGATCAGGCTGAGTACGGCGGTGAAGATCAGCATCAGCATGACGTTGCCGCCGGAGACGAACTCCACGAACCCGGTCATCACCTGGCCGATCCCGGTCAGCGTCACCGTGCCCACGATGATGCCCGCCGCCGCCGTGGCGACGCCGATGCCGATCATGTTGCGCGCGCCGGAAATGAAACCGTCGAGCAGTTCCACGACGCCGCTTTTGATCTCCGCCGCGTAATGTCCGCTATGGGTAAAGAACGCCTTGAGCGGGCGCTGGGTGAGCAGGATCAGGATCATGAAGGCCGTTGCCCAGAAGGCGGAGAGCCCCGGCGACAGCCGCTCGACCATCAGCGCCCAGACGAGCACGCCCACCGGCGGCAGGAAGTGCAGCCCCGCCTTCACGGTCGGCCCCGGCTCCGGCAGACTGTAGACGCTGCCCGTCGTTTCCTGCGGCAGCGGCGGCTGCCGCGTGGCATACCACACCAGGCCGACATAGAAGGCGAGCACCAGCAGCGCCATCACGTAAATCGACGCGCCGCCAAAGATCTGGCCGACCAGCGCCACCAGCCCGTAGACGCCGAAGGCGCCGAGGACGACGTTGCCCAGCACGATGCCGCCGGTGGAGACGTAGCGCCAGCGGCTGTCGGCGGGGATCGCCCGGCGCACGCCGAAGTACAGCACCGCCTGCAGCGCCACCATGACCAGCACCGCCCAGAACAGCCCGCTGTTCGCGGCCAGGACGCCGGCCATCTCGAACAGCCAATAGACCCCGCTGGCGATGATCGCGATCGAGGCGACGGTCAGGCCGAAGGACAGCAGCGCCCAGTGCGTGGGCTTCGCCGCCACCGCGCGCGGCAGGCCCTCCAAGCCCTGCTTCATGGCCTCCAGGTGCACGAGATAAAGCAGCGCGATATAGGAGATGATGGCCGGCAGGAAGGCGTGCTTGATCACCTCGAAATAGGGGATGCCGACGTATTCCACCATCAGGAAGGCGGCGGCGCCCATGACCGGCGGCATGAGCTGGCCGTTCACCGAGGAGGCGACCTCGACCGCGCCCGCCTTTTCGCTGCTGAAGCCGACCTTCTTCATCAGCGGCACCGTGAAAGTGCCGGTGGTCACCACGTTGGCGATCGAGGAGCCGGAGATCAGCCCCGTCAGGCCGGAGGAAACCACGGCCGCCTTGGCCGGACCGCCGCGCATGTGGCCCAGGAAGGCGAAAGCGACCTGGATGAAGTAGTTGCCGGCCCCCGCCTTATCCAGCAGCGAGCCGAACAGCACGAAGAGGAAGACGAAGCTGGTGGAGACGCCCAGCGGCACGCCGAACACGCCCTCGGTCTGGAGCCACATGTGCCACATGGCCTTGCCGAAGGACGCGCCCTTCCACTGGATCACGTCCGGCACGAAGTCGGTGGCGCCGAAGAAGACGTAGGCCAGGAACACGAGGGCGACGATCATCAGCGGCGGTCCCAGCGCGCGGCGCGTCGCCTCCAGCAGCAGGACCAGGCCGACGCCGGCGACCACCATGTCGAAGGTGGTGGGCAGGCCGACACGCCGCGACAGTTCCTCGTAGAACCAGAACTGATAGGACGCGCAGAACGCCGCCACCAGGGCGACGATCCAGTCCTGCGCCGGCACGCGATGGCGCGGCGAGGACTTCAGCGTGGGATAGGCGGCATAGGCGAGGAAGATCGCGAAGCCCAGGTGGATCGCCCGCGCCTCGGTGTCGTTCAGGATGAAGATGTTCAACATGAACGGCAGTGGCGAGGCGTACCAGAGCTGGAACAGCGACCATAGCAGGGCGACGCCCAGCAGGGTCGTCTTGGCCGCCGTGTTGTCCGGATTGCGTGCGCCGCTGTCGGTGGACGCGACCAGGTCCGACAGGGCCTTTTCGTCGGCCGGTCCTTGTGCGCGCTGTTCCGACGGTCCGCGATCGTTCTGCGCCATGGGTGTGTCCTTGCCGCAAATGCCCCAAAAGAAGAATTCGCGCCGTTATCGGCAAACGCGGGGCGGAGGCCGCGGCGACCCCCGCCCCGACCCCGGCCGGATTACATCAGGCCGGCTTCCTCGTAGTACTTCTTGGCACCGTCGTGCAGCGGCGCGGACAGCGACTGCGAGACCATCTCGTCCTTCTTCAGGATGGCGAAGGCCGGGTGCAGCTTCTTGAAGTCCTGGAAGTTCTCGAAGACCGCCTTCACGACGTGATAGGCGACCCGCTCCGAGACGTCGGTGGAGCTGACGAAGGTGGCGCGCACGCCGAAGGTCGTCACGGCGTCCGGGTTGCCCTTGTACATGCCGCCCGGAATGTCGGCGAAGCTGTAGTAGGGGCGGCTGTCGACAAGCTCCTCGATCTTCTCGTTCTTCACGTTGACCAGGACCGAGTCACACGTGGTGGTGGCCTCCTGGATGGAGCCCGAGGGGTGGCCGACGGTGAAGACGAAGGCGTCGATCTTGTTGTCGCACAGCGCCTGCGACTGCTCGGCCGACTTCAGCTCGGAGGCCAGGGAGAAGTCGTCCATGGTCCAGCCCATGGCCTCCATGGCGATCTCCATGGTGGCGCGCTGGCCGGAGCCGGGGTTGCCGACGTTGACGCGCTTGCCCTTCAGGTCGCTGAAGTTCTCGATGCCGGAATCGGCGCGGGCGACCACGGTGAACGGCTCCGGATGGACGGAGAAGACCGCCCGCAGGCCCTCGAACGCACCGGCGTCCTCGAAGCGCGAGGTGCCGTTGTAGGCGTGATACTGCCAGTCCGACTGCGCCACGCCGAAGTCCAGCTCGCCGGCGCGGATGGTGTTCAGGTTGTACACCGATCCGCCGGTCGACTCGACGGAGCAGCGGATGCCGTGCTCGTCGCGGTTCTTGTTGACCAGGCGGCAGATGGCGCCGCCGGTGGGGTAGTAGACGCCGGTGACGCCGCCGGTGCCGATGGTGATGAACTTCTCGTCCTGGGCCTTCGCGGGCGTCGCCGCGCCGCCGGCCCAGGCGCCCACCGCGAGAGCGGCCAGGGCCGCGGAAATCGCAAGCTTCTTCATCGGATGATCCCTCCGTTCTTGATCGTTCAGTCTCCCTGCGGATGGCAGCGTGCCGCGCGACGACTCAAGCGGGCGCCGGACACGCTGCGCGGCGGGCGCCGTCCGGCGCCGCGTCGCGAAAGCCCGGCATCGTCGAGGGAAAGCGGCTGGCTTGCGGCCGTCGACACGGACCGGCCGACCGGATTTGCCCCTCATGACGTTCCCCGCGATCCCTGTTCGGACCCTGTCGTTGCTTCGTCGCGTCGTTCTTGCGGACGCTGCGCGCCGGCCATTGAACATACTTTTACGCCCTCTGACCAGACCCCGCGTGCGCGAAAGGTCGCAGGAAAGACGCTAGTCCGCGGACCAGGATGCCATCCAGGCGCGCAACCGCGTGGCGTCCGCCAGCGGCCGGCCGAGCGCCGCCGCCCCTTCGGCCGCCGCCCTCACCAGCGCCGCGTTGCTGTCCGCGACGCCGCCGTCGGGTCGGTGCAGGTTGTTCTCGAAGCCGACCCGGACATGCCCGCCCAGCGCCGCCGCCGCGGTGGCGCAGGCCGCTTCCCGCGGGCCGAAGGCGCACAGCGCCCAGGGGTCCTCGCGGCCGCCGTCGGCGCAGAGGAAGGGCAGCAGGTCCGCCGGGTCGGAGCGCTGCCCGGCGGCGTAGCGGCCCAGCACATAGAGCCGGAATGTCGCGCCGCCGGGCACCACGCCGCGCGCCTTGAGGTCGCGGAACCACGCCAGGTCCTCGACGTCGTAGAGGATGTACTGCGGCGCGATTCGTTCCCGGCGGCACCATTCCAGAAAGTCCGCCGCGGCGCGCTCGTGTCCGGAGTCTGGAATCAGCTCCCGGACCGCCAAACTCACCGCTTCCGGCCGCAGGTCGCGCACCACCGCCATCTGGGCCTCGGGCTCGTAGCAGCCCACGGCCTCGGTGGTGACCTGCACGACCAGGCCCTCGCCGACCTCGGCGCGCACGGCGGCGATGGCCGCGCGATAGGCGTCGGCATCGAGGGTATGCCTCCCTTCGCCGTCGCGCACATGCAGGTGCAGCATGCAGGCGCCGGCCTCCAGGCACTCGCGGGCGTCGCGGGCGATCTCCGCCGGCGTCAGGGGCAGGCGCGGATGGTCCGCCTGCGTGCGCCGCGCGCCGTTGGGCGCCACCGCGATCGTCAACGGCGCCCAGCCAGGGTCGGTGGCCTGGGCCGTCATCCCGCCACCTGGTCCAGCGCCGCGTCGATGGCCGCGCCCAGCTTGTCGACCAGCTCCTCGCGCTGGGCGTCGTCCAGGATGAACGGCGGCGCCAGCAGGACGTGGTCGCCGCGCCAGCCATCCACCGTGCCGCCGCCGGGATAGCACATCAGGCCGCGCGCCATGGCTTCCGTCTTGATGCGGCCGTTCAGCTTCGCCGCCGGGTCGAAGGGTGCCTTCGAGCCGCGGTCCGCCACCAGCTCGATGCCCCGGAACAGGCCCCGGCCGCGCAGGTCGCCGACGTGGGCGTTGTTGCCGAAGCGCGCCGCCAGCGCGGCCTGCAGCTTCTCACCCTGCGCGCGCACATTGGCCAGCAGATCCTCCTTCTCGATGACCCGCTGGGCCGCCAGCGCGGCGGCGCAGGCGGTGGCATGGCCGATGTAGGTGAAGCCGTGCTGGAAGCTCCCGCTGCCGCCGGCGATGGCCTGGAAGATGCGCCCGGACAGCAGCGTCGCCCCGATCGGCTGGTAGCCGGCGCCCAGCCCCTTGGCGCAGGTCAGGATGTCCGGCGCCACGCCGTCGTGCTCGCACGCGAACAGCGTGCCGGTGCGGCCCATGCCGCACATCACCTCGTCGAAGATCAACAGCACGCCGTATCGGTCGCAAATCTCCCGGATGCGCTTGAGATAGCCGGGCACCGCCGGGACCGCGCCGAGGGTCGCCCCGACCACCGGCTCGCAGATGAAGGCGGCGACGGTGTCCGGACCGGCGGCCAGGATCGCCGTCTCCAGTTCGTCGGCCACCCGCCGGCCGTAGGCTTCCTCGCTTTCGTCGCTTTCCTGGCCGCGATAGGCGTAGCAGGGCGCGATCCGCGTCACGTTCTTGGCCAGAATGCCGTCGAAGACCGCCCGCCGTCCGGGATTGCCGCCGACCGAGAGGGCGCCCAGGGTGTTGCCGTGATAGCTCTGCCGGCGCGCGATGAAGTTGCAGCGCTGCGGCTGCCCGGCCTCGTAGTGGTACTGGCGGGCCAGCTTGAGCGCGGTCTCGTTCGCCTCCGAGCCGCCGGAGACGAAGTAGACGTGTGCGAGCCCCTCGGGCGCGCGGGCGACCAGGTGTTCGGCCAGAGCCTCCGAGGGCTCGTTGGTGAAAAAGGACGTGTGGGCATAGGGCAGCCGATCGAGCTGGGCCTTGATGGCCTCGACCACCTCCGGCCGGTCGTGGCCGAGGCAGGACACCGCCGCGCCGCCGGAAGCGTCCAGATAGCGGCGGCCCTGGGAATCAACCACATAGGGCCCCTCGCCGGCGACCGCCGTGGGATAACTGTGGTGAATTTGACGATGCAGAATCCGGGTCATGACAGCTTGCTCACTCAGCTTTGAACGGTGTGCCGGCCACGGGCACGCGGCCTGGCACGGAAATTAACCGCCCGCGGGCGATTGTGTCGGGGCGGCTTGCTGCGTAGGTTGTCGCCTTCGCTGGCGAGAATGATCAAGAGGACGCGCGAGGATCGACGCCCCATGGACCTGAAGCAGCACATCCGACAGGTTCCGGACTTCCCCAAGCCCGGAATCCTGTTCTACGACATTTCGACCCTCTTGGCGAACGCCGAGGCCTGGCAGGAGACCGTCCGCCGGCTGGAGGCGGGCGTGAGCCAGTACCAGCCGGACGTCCTGGCGGGGATCGAAAGCCGCGGCTTCCTCGTGGCCGCGCCGCTGGCCCTGCGCCTGCAACTCGGGTTCGTCATGGTGCGCAAGCAAGGCAAGCTGCCCGGCCCCACCATCCCCCACACCTATGACCTGGAGTACGGCAGCGACACCATCGAGATCCAGGACGGCGCGGTGCAGCCGGGCCAGCGCGTCATCGTCCTGGACGACCTGCTCGCCACCGGCGGCACGATGGCGGCCTCCATCGAGCTGCTGCGCAAGGTCGGCGCCGACGTGCGCGCCGGCGCCTGCATCATCGAGCTGAGTTTCCTCAAGGGCCGGGACAAAATCGACGTGCCCGTGCATGCGCTGATGTCCTTCGAAGCGTAAATAATTTTAACGCCAATAATAGAGACAACCGACCAGTCCATGAATTAACGGATTCTTAGCGCGCGAAAACCAATATGAAATACAAGCGCGCGTAGATTGCCGCAGCCGGGGGAACCTTTCACAGAGCGGGTTGGGATTGCCGGTTCATCCACACATTCTGACAGCACTCTTTGCCGTTGCGGTCGTTTGCGTCGGGCTGGCGTTCGGCCTGGCCTGGCATGACCGCCGTCAGGCGAAGCGCGCCCGCGCGCAAGCCCAAAACGCCCTCGCCCGCGCCACGGCGGCCGAGCAGCGTTGGCGCGACGTCATCGAGACGGCGGGCGACTGGGTCTGGGAGATGGACGCCGACCATCGCTTCACCTACGTCTCCGACCGGGTGCGGGACATCTCCGGCGTCGGGCCCGAGGCCTTCCTGGGCAAGACACGCCTGGAGGCCATCGGCGGCAGCCTGGACGATCCGCTCTGGCGGGCGCACCAGGCCGACCTCGACGCCCGCCGCCCGTTCCGCGACCTGGAGTACGAGATCGCCAGCCCCAGTGGCGAACGGCGGGTCTGGCGCGTCAGCGGCAATCCCGTCTTCGACTCCGAGGGCCGATTCCGCGGCTACCGCGGCAGCACCAGCGACGTCACGGCGGAGCACCACCTGCGGCGGGCGGGCGGCTTCCTGCAGAGCGTGCTGGACAGCATGGGCGAGGGCGCCTGCGTCTTCGACGCCGACCTGAACCTGGTCACGGCCAACCGGCGCCTGGCGGAACTCTTCGGCTTCGACGAGAACGAGGGCATCCAGCCGGGCGAGAATTTCGAAAAGCTGCTGCGGCACACCGCGGCGATGGGCGAGTACGGCGACTGCGACGTCGAGGCTCTGGTCGCCGAGCGCCTGGCCGCCGCGCGCTCGCGCAAGCCCTACGCCTTCGAGCATGCCCGGCCGAACGGCACCGTGCTGGAGGTGCGCAACAATCCGCTGCCCGACGGCGGCTTCGTCCGGGTCTATACCGACATCACCGCCCGCAAGCAGGCGGAGACCAAGCTGCGGGAGAGCGAGCAGCGTTTCCGCGACTTCGCCGCCCTGGGGGCCGACTGGTTCTGGGAAACCGACCTCGACCAGCGCTATACTTATCATTCCGGCTCGACATTGCTGCAGGGGCCGGGCTTGTTCGAGGGCGAACTGGTCGGCCGGCGCCGCCCGGAGATTCTGAAGGTTATCGGGGCGACGCCCGACCCCACGCCGACGGTCGAGGCGGCCATGGCCAGGGGCGCGCCCTTCCACGACGTGGAATACAGCTTCGTGAAGCCGGGCGGCCAGGAACGCTGGGTGCGCTTCAAGGGCGTGCCGCTGCGCGACGAAGCGGGGCAGCTCGTCGGCTATCGCGGCACGGGCCGGGACATCACCGCGCGCAAGCTGGCCGAAAAGGCGCTGCGCGAAAAGGAGCAGCGCTATCGCAGCATCTTCGAGAACGCCGTCGAGGGCATGTTCCAGAGCCGCCTGGACGGCACCTACATCCAGGTCAACCCGGCCCTGGCCCGCATGCACGGCTGCGCCTCGCCCGAGGAATTCCTCGCCCGCTTTCCGGACTCGAAGCACGTCTACGCCAGCCCCGGATTTCGCCAGCGGCTGGTCCGCGAGGTTCGCGAAAAGGGCTTCGCGCAGGGCATCCAGGGTATGGCCTACCGCAAGGACGGCGACACCTTCGTGTTCCGCGAGACCGCCTGGGCCGTTTATGGCGACGGCGGCGAACTCATCGGATTCGAAGGGATCTGCGAGGACACCACCGAAGCCCGACGCGCCGAGGAGGCGCTGCGGGCGAGCGAGCAGCGCTACCGCAGCATCTCCGAGATGACCACGGACATGGTCTACGCCTACGCGGTCCACGCGGACGGGTCGCTGACGCGGGAATGGGTCGCCGGCTCGCTGGACGGAGTCGACCTGGACAGCCATCTGCGCGGCGGCGATCTCTGCTGGAGCAGGGTCATCCACCCCGAGGACGACGCGCAGTTCGAACGCCGGCTGGACCGCCTGTTCGCCGGCGAGAGCCCCCGGCAGGAGTTCCGGATCGTCGATGCCGCCGGGCGCACCCGCTGGATCCGGCTGAACAGCCGCGCCGAGTTCGACCCGGACACGGGCGAGCCCGTGCGCATCGTCGGCGCGGCCAGCGACATCACGGAGATCAAGGAATCGGAGAACGCCCTGCGCGCGGCAAAGGAGGCCGCCGAGATCGCCAACCGCGCCAAGACGGAGTTCCTGGCCAACATGAGCCACGAGCTGCGCACGCCGCTGAACGCCATCATCGGCTTCGCCGAGGTGCTGGAGCGCGAGGTGTTCGGCGAGATCGGCGCACGCAACCGCGGCTACGCCGGCGACATCCGGGAAAGCGGCCAGCACCTGCTGGAAATCATCAACGACATCCTCGATGTCTCCAAGGCCGAGGCCGGCGCGATCGAGCTGAGCGAGGAACGCGTCGTCCTGGACGATGTGGCGGAAAGCTGCTTCCGCCTCGTGCGCGACAAGGCGCGGCGCAACGGACTCAGCCTCGACACCCGGCTGCCCCGCCCGCCGGTCGAGCTCTGGGCCGACAAGCTGCGGCTCAAGCAGATCCTTCTCAACCTGCTGTCCAACGCCGTGAAGTTCACGCCCGGCGGCGGTCATGTCAGCCTGCGGGGCGCCCATGCGGACGACGGCGGCTTCCTGATCCAGGTCGTCGACACCGGGGAAGGCCTGAGCGCCGATCAGATCGCAAGGGTCATGCAGCCCTTCAACCAGGCCGACTCCGCGATGAGCCGCGCGTACGAAGGCACCGGGCTGGGCCTGCCCCTGACCCGCGCGCTGACGGAGTATCACGACGGCCGGATGTGGCTGGACAGCGAGCCCGGACGGGGCACCACCGCCAATGTCTGGTTGCCGCGCGAGCGGGTCTTCGCGCCCGCCACGGCGGACGCCCGCTCAGACCGGGTCGAAGCGGGCGCCGGGGTCGAAGCGGGCGCCGGGGTCGAAGC
>CAZLNO010000106.1:0-12077 GCA_964561005.1 uncultured Rhodovibrionaceae bacterium
GAATGACGCGGTGCAGGCGGTCCGTCCGGGTGTCCCAGCCGACGATGCGCGGCACCGGGCCGCCGTTGTCCACCATCCAGACGATGCCCCGCTGGTCCGCCACCACGCCCAGCACCGCGTGCAGGCCCTTGCCGTCCGGGCCGGGCGCGCCGCTCCAGGCTTCGTTCGGGAAGGGAACGGTCTCGCCCTCCGCCGTCAGCTCGACCACGCGGGAGGTGGGCTCGAAGAACTGGTGCTGGCTCAGGATGATCCGGCCATCCGGAGTGACGGCGACGTTGCCGGGACCCTGCTCCAGCTCCGCGACGACCTCGAAGCCCGCCGCGCCGGCCTTGCCCTCGCCCTCGGGCGCGGCCTCCTCGGCCTCCTGCGCCGCCACGGGCGTGGCGAGGAGGGGCAGCAGCACCACGCACAACAGGACCCGCAACACCACGAAGCTCGCCGGTCGGGGGCCTGCCCCCGACCGGGACGTTTTCAGGCAGCCGCCGTGGGCGGGAAATGTTCGGGGCGCGGGCAAGCCCACGCCCCGCGAGCATTGTGGTGTCATGAATCCGTCCATGGTCTTGGTACCGCTTATGCACACACGAAATTGGCGACGCGGCCTACTTGAAGGCGTCGTCGACCGGGACCTGGTAGCCCTGCGCCAGGCTGTTGGTCTGGCTGGCCAGGGCCACCACGGCCAGCAGTTCGCGGAGCTGGTCCTCGCTCATGCCCTTGGTCCGCGCCGCGCGGGTGTGGGAGTGCACGCAGTAGTCGCAGTTGTTGGCCACCGAGACGGCGATGTAGATCATCTCCTTGGTGACCGGGTCCAGCGCGCCCGGCGCCATCACCGCCTTCACCTGCGACCAGACCCGGCGCAGCGTGGGCGGGTCGTTGGCCAGCGCCCGCCAGAAGTTGTTGATGAAGTCCGTCCGTCGCGTCGCGCGGATGTCGTCGAAGACCGCGCGCACCTCGTCGCTGGCCTGGTCGTCGCCCACCAGGGGCACGAGCGCCGACATGTCTCACCTCCCCGTTCGCTGCCTTCGGGGTCCCCGCGCGAAAACGGGCGACCCGGCCCCATCGTACCGGATCGCCCGCGCATGTGAACACGGCGGTCTTGGCAGGCGGGTCAGGCCATGTACTGGCCGCCGTTGGCCGACAGCGTCTCGCCGGTGATGAAGCCCGCGTCGTCGGCGGCGAGGAAGGCGACGCAGCGGGCGATCTCCTCCGGCTCGCCCAGGCGGCCGACCGGGATCTGCGCGACGATCTGCTCCAGCACGTTCTCGGGCACCTTGCGCACCATTTCGGTGCCGATGTAGCCGGGGCAGATGGCGTTCACCGTGATGCCCTTCCTGGCGTTCTCCTGCGCGATCGACTTGGTGAAGCCGATGAGCCCGGCCTTGGCGGCGGCGTAGTTCGCCTGGCCGATCTGGCCCTTCTGGCCGTTGATCGAGGAGATGTTGATGATGCGGCCGAAGTTGCGCGAGCGCATGCCCTCGATGACGTTGCGCGTGCAGTTGAAGGCCGAGCTCAGGTTGGTCGCGATGACGTCGTTCCAGTTCTCGGGCTTCATCTTGTGCAGCGTGCCGTCGCGGGTGATGCCGGCGTTGTTCACCAGCACGTCGATCGGACCCAGTTCGGCCTCGACCTTCTTGATTCCCTCGGCGACGGCGTCGAAGTCGCCGACGTCGAACTTGAAGACCGGGATGCCGGTCTCCTGCTTGAAGGCGTTGGCGGCCTCGTCGTTGCCGCCATAGTTCGCGGCGACGCTGTAGCCGGCATCGCGCAGCGCGATCGAGATCGCGTGCCCGATGCCGCGCGTGCCGCCGGTCACCAATGCCACTCGTGCCATGACTGTCCTCCCCTACGATGATGAGCGAACGCGGCCCCCGCCGCCCCGGATGCCGGTATCCGGACTGAACTTCGACCCGGTTCGCACTATGGCACAAACCGGGCGCCCGGTTGATAGCCCTTGGCGCCGGTCGCCGCGAAAACAGTCCGGATCAGGCGGAAAAGCCGACGGGCCGGCGCCGGGCCGGCCCGTCGTCGTGGCGCGTCCGCAACGGCCTCAGCCGCGCTCGACGCACATGGCGATGCCCATGCCGCCGCCGATGCACAGCGTGGCCAGCCCCTTCCTGGCGTCCCGCTTGGCCATTTCGTACAGCAGGGTCACCAGAATGCGGCCGCCCGAGGCGCCGATCGGGTGGCCCAGCGCGATGGCGCCGCCGTTGACGTTCACCTTCTCGGGGTCGAGGCCCAGGTCCTTGACCACGGCCAGCGCCTGCGCGGCGAAGGCCTCGTTGGCCTCCACCAGGTCGATGTCGTCGATCTTCCAGCCGGCCTTCTCCAGCGCCTTGCGGCTGGCCGGGATGGGGCCGACGCCCATGATCGAGGGGTCGACGCCGCAGGTCGCCCAGGAGACGATGCGGGCCAGCGGGGTGACGCCGCGCCGCTCGGCCTCCTTGCCGCGCATCAGCACCAGGGCGGCGGCGCCGTCGTTGATGCCGGAGGCGTTGCCGGCGGTGACCGAGCCCTCCTTGTCGAAGGCCGGCTTCAGCCCGGCGAGGCCCTCCGCGGTCACGCCCTCGCGCGGATGCTCGTCCTTCTTCACCACCTGCTCGCCCTTGCGGGTCTTGATGGTGACCGGCACGATCTCGTCCTGGAAGCGGTCGGCCTTCATCGCCGCCTCGGCGCGGTTCTGCGACCGCGCGGCGAACTGGTCCTGCTGCTCGCGGGTGATCTGCCACTGCTTGGCCACGTTCTCGGCGGTGTTGCCCATGTGATAGCCGTTGAAGGCGTCCCACAGGCCGTCCTTGATCATGGTGTCGACCAGCTTCAAATCGCCCATCTTCTGGCCGTTCCGCAGGTATTGGGCGTGCGGGGCCTGGCTCATGCTCTCTTGGCCGCCGGCCACCACGATGTCGGCGTCGCCCAGCGCGATCGCCTGGAAGCCCAGCGCCACCGAGCGCAGGCCGGAGCCGCAGAGCTGGTTGATGCCGTAGGCGGTCTTCTCCACCGGAATCTCCGCGCCGATGGCGGCCTGGCGGGCGGGGTTCTGCCCCTGGGCGGCGGTGAGGATCTGGCCCAGCACCACCTCGTCCACCTCCTGCGGCTCGACCTTGGCGCGCGCCATCGCCTCCTTGATGGCGACCGTGCCCAGATAGGACGCGGGCACGCCCGACAGTCCGCCGTTGAAGGTGCCGACCGGCGTGCGCACGCCGCCGGCGATCACGATGTCCTGCTTCGCCTCTTCACCGGCAACCGAAGCTTCCGTCATATCCTTGGCCTCCATTGTCCCATATGAATATCGTGCTCCCCTTCCCAGTGGTCGGCCAGGGGAAACGCGCTCCGGCAGCGTCGGGGCGACGGTGGGGACCTGCCCGGCCCTTGCGGCGATCGTCGCTGCGCGCCGCCGATCCATGCCAAGCCGGGGCCGCCCGTTCGAGCGGACGCGGCCCGTGTCTGGCTGCCGGACGCCTGCCTATGTGCACCGCAGCATACGCGCCTTGATCCAGGTCAACAAGGGTGCCCAGAGCGACTCGCGCGCCCGGCCGCCGACGATCATGCCGATATGTCCCAACGGCGGCGTCCAGGTTTCCACGTTCGGCAGCATCCCTTCCAGCGCCGCGGCCGAGGCGGGCGGCACGATGCGGTCGCGCTGGGGGCGCACCGCCAGGGTGGGGCAGGTCACCGCCGCCGGGTCGACGGCGCGTCCGGCCACGCGCCAGGCGCCGCGCGCCGGCGTGTTGGCGCCATACCAGCCATAGAGGCACTCCCGCGCCACCGGGGCGGCCAGCGCCACGCCGTCGTTCAGCCAGTCCTCCAGCGCCACGAAGCCCTCCGCGCGCTTCGTCGTCGGGTCCAGGCGGGCGAAGTTGAGGAACTTGCGCACCGCGGTGTGCGGGTCCAGGCCGTTGAACAGGAGCTGGATGGCGTCGACCGGCAGATAGCCCTGGAAGGCCATGAGCGGCTCCAGCCCCTGGCCCGCGCGCGCGACCAGGCGGGCGTGCGCCTCCGCCCCGCCCGCGTGGAAGTCCCACGGCGTGGCCAGGAGGGTCAGCGCCGCCACGTCGCGCCGCCGGCGCTGCGCCAGCGCCAGCGCCAGCAGGCCGCCCATGCAGTAGCCCACAACGGCCACCGGACCGCCGGCGGTCTCGCAGGCCGCCTCCAGCGCCGCCTCCAGCCGCCCGGCGATGTAGGCCGTCAGGTCGTGGTCGCGCTCGACCGGCCCCGGACGTCCCCAGTCGACCAGCAGCGGCCGCAGGCCCGCGGCGGCGAGATAGCGCAGCAGGCTCGTGTCGGCCTTGAGGTCGAGCACGTAGGCACGGTTGATCAGCGAGGGCACCACCAGGACCACCGGGCTGGTCGCGTCGGTGGCGGCTTCCGGCACGGCGCCGTAGTCGCGCAGCCGGGTGCTGCCCTCCGACCAGATGGCCGGCGGGTCGTCGACGTCGCGGACGTAGGGGTGATGGCGATAGGCCTGGATGCCGGCCAGAAGGCGCGCGTGCCGGCCGTGCACCGCCTTCGCGAGCGCCGCCGCGAACTGCTCAGGACTGACCTTCGCCAGCTCCGTCCTCAGGCGTTCGCTGCGTTCCGCCAGATCCGGACTCGAGGGAAGCCACCCGCTCCTCCAGTGCGGCCAGACGGCGCAGGAGTTCGTCCACGTCCACAGCGCCGTGGCGAGATGGATCGGCAGCGGACGCGGCCCCAGCCGACGCCGTGCCGGGCTCGTGCTGTCCCGGCCATCCGGGCCATCCGAATCCGGGGTTCGGCGTGAATCCATGCATACCTCGCTGGGCCGCGCCCGACCCCGCGGCCATGGCCGCCAGCATCGCCATCGGCCAGGCGCAAGCCCAGGGCGGCGGCGCGCCGGCGGCATTGCCATAGCCCGGGGCGCCCTGTCCCGTGGGGTCCGGCATGCCCATCAGGGCCAGAAGCCGATGGAACGCGTCGGCCGCGTCCGGATCGCTGGCAAGCGCCGTCACCTGGTCCTGCCAGAGGTCCAGATAGCGCTGGGCGAGTTCGTTCAGGTCAGGCCCATCCGACATGCGCCGGAGTATAACGACGCCAAACCCGCGTGACCAGACGCCTTGCCGCACTGCAACACGTTCGCCGCAACCTCGGGCGCCGCGAATAACCTGTTGAAAGGGCTTGGAACGCCACCAAGCTATCAGTAAAGTCCCCTTGGAACCCACAATCGCGGGCTTTGCCCGCGGAGGACGAGAACAACGGATGGCGCGAGAGCAAACCAACCAGAACGATGACGGCACTAAGCAGAACCGTCCGATCGTCATTAAAAAATACGCAAACAGACGGCTCTACAACACCGCGACGAGCAGCTATGTCACCCTCGATCATCTTTGCCAGATGGTGAAGGACGAGATCGATTTCACGGTCTACGACGCGAAGACCGGGGAGGACATCACCCGCTCCGTCCTGACCCAGATCATCGTCGAGGAAGAGTCGAAGGGCACGAACCTGCTGCCCATCGCGTTCCTGCGCCAGTTGATCAGCTTCTACGGCCACAGCATGCAGGGCATGGTCCCGCGCTATCTGGAACAGATGATGGCGGCCTTCGCGGCCAATCAGGATGCGTTGCGCCAGCAGATGCAGGACACCATGAGCGGCATGTTCCCCTTCGGCGGCAACCTGGAGGAGATGGGGCGGCAGAACGCGGCGCTGATGCAGAACGCCATGAAGATGTTCGCGCCGTTCGGGGCGCAGCCGGCCTCGGAAAACGAGCGCCAGGAGTCGCCGTCGGCCGGCGCGCAGGAGCCCAGCACCGCGCAATGCATGGCGCAATTGAAGGCGCAGGTGGACCGGCTGCAGCAGCAGATCGACCAGCTCTCCCAGCAGCAGGTGGGCGACGCCCGCGCGGAGAACGAGGACAACGCGGAAAACGCCGACAGTGCGGGCCAGCAGCCGTCGCAGGGGCGCCGCAAGACCTCGCCCTCGTGACCCCCTGCATCATGAGGCGTCACCCGTGAGGTAAGTCGCGCGGCGGCGGGTGTCGTGAAAATTCCTTCCCCGCGGGGTGTTTGATCGGGCTCTCTGGCCCGAGGCGGTTTCTATTGTCCCGCCAGGCGGTGGCCGTTCTGGGCGGCGAGAGAGATGACGGCGGCGCCATCGCCTTTCTTCGCGGCACCGTCCCACGGCTTTTCCAGGCTCGGCTTGCCGAAGTAGTAGCCCTGCAGCAGGTCCGCGCCTTCCTCCCGAAGGATTCGGGCCTCCTCGCCGGTCTCGACGCATTCGGCCACGGCGGCGAGATTGAGCGACTTGGCGAGGCTCAGCAGGTTGCGGACGAAAAGCTGGTTCTGCGGCTCGACCGCGATGTTGCGCACGAAGGAGCCGTCGATCTTCACGATGTCGGCGGTCAGCGCCTTCAGGTGCTGGAAGTTCGTGAAGCCCGCGCCGAAGTCATCCAGCGCCAGGCGGCAGCCCAGTTCGCGCACCGTCTGGACGAAGCGCGCCGACTCGTCGATGTCGCGCAAGGCCGCGGTTTCCGTGATTTCCACCGTCAGCCGGCGGGCGACCTCTTCCTGGTCCTTGAGCTTGCCCAACAGGGAGCGCAGCCAGGAGGGATCGCTGGCGGTCAGGCCCGAAATGTTGATGGCCAGCCGCGCGTCGGGATAGCGGCGCAGCTCCTCCACCGCGATCTCCAGCACCTGGTGGTCGAGCGCCCGCATCAGGCCGAGCTGCTCCACGATCGGCACGAAGCGGCCGGCGGAGACGACCTCGCCGTTCCGGCGGCGCAGACGCAGCAGGCACTCGTAGCAGAAGACCTCTTGCCGGTCGGCATGCATGATCGGCTGGTAGGCGAAGGCCAGCCGGTGTTCGCGCAGCGCCTCCTCCACCTCCGCGCCGATGTCCAGCGAGGCGCGATAGGATTCGCGCTGCGCCTCGGTCATGTCGTAAAGGCCGGTGCGGTTGCGCCCGTTGGTCTTGGCCTGGCGCATCACGTCCTCGGCCTTGGCCATGATGTCATAGCTGGAGCGCGAGTGGCTGGGAAAGATGACGATGCCGGCCGTGGCCGTGACGCGCACCGGGCCCGCCGGGGTCTCGACCGGGCGCCGGCGGATCTCCTGGACCGCGCGCTCCGCCGCGCGCCAAGCCTCGTGCTGGTTGCAGCAAGCCAGGAGAACGCCGAAGCGGTCGCCGGCCACCCGCCCGATGACGTCCGTGCCCCGGAGGCAGGCATGCAGGCGCTTGCCGACCTCCATCAACACGGCGTCGCCGGCCTGGTGGCCGTAGGCGCTGTTGACCATGGCAAGCTGGTCGAGGCCGAAGACCGCGAAGCCGCCGGCGGTTCCGAAGCGCAATGCCTCCGCCACGGCCTGATCCAGGCTCTTGCGCAGGCGAACCTTGTTGAAGTGCCCGGTCAGGTCGTCGTAGTTGGCGAGATACTCCAGCCTTGCCTCGTTCTCCTTGCGGCGGGTGACCAGACGCAGCGTCCCGACGAGCCGCCGGCCGCCGCCGTTGCGCGCCGCGCTGACGGCGCCGCGGTCGTGCACCCAGTGGAAGGCGCCGTCCGCCGCGCGCACGCGATACTCGCAGTCATAGGCGGTGCCGCGGGCCAGATGGTCGCTCAGCGCCTTCATCCGATGGGGCAGGTCCTCGGGGTGCAGGCGCGTGTTCAGCTTGTCGCCGGTGGCCGGCGCGGCCACGGGGTCGTCGGCGAAGAGTCGCTCCAGGTCGCCGTGCCAGACGATAATGTCGTCGGCGAGGTCCCATTCGTAGACGAGATCGCCCGCGGCCCGGATGGCCGCGCGCAGCCGGAACAACTCGTCCATCCCGTCGTATTGCCTGTTCGGCTGGTGCACTTGGCCGTCTCCCCGATCCAGGCGTCGTGGCTGTACAATCGAGATAACCGCTTAAATTTTATCGGCACGGTTCTTAACAAACGGTAATAAATTCGCGACCCTGCGGGTCGATTGCGGTCGAGCGTCCTGGCGTCAGCGCGGCAAGGCATCGCGTCGCGCTTTTTTTTCGAGGCCGTATGCAAACGCTCCGCGCGCAAGCTTTCCTCCCTTCCCGAACCCGGAGGCACCCGGCCCGCGGCTTCGTCGACTTGCAGCAGACGGCCGGCAAAGCGGCGGATCGGGCGCGATTCAACCGACGACGCGTTGACGGCCCGTTCAAAGACGCTCGCGTCGTCTTAACGATACGGGCGACGGGCCGTGTCGTGTGCATGCAATTGCATGGTTGATATTTTGCCAAAACGCCCGATTCGCATCACCGCCCTCGGGTGCGACAAGGCAGCATGCGGCGGATTTTTCGTGCCATGGTGGCATTCAAGAGCCGATCGCGCTTTGGTTGTGCCGACCGACCTTTCCCCATGAAACTGGTAGTATATATGTACCGGCCGTCATTGCTCGTTTAGCAAGAAAATTACGGTAAACCGGCACGTGAGGTATTGATTCTCTCGTTCGTCAACGGGAGGATATTGGGAAACAGTTCGTTCCGAATTGAGGATCAAATTGCCTACGACTGAACGCAGCACGACACGAATCGAGCGCTATGTCGGCGCCCGTATTCGCCAAAGGCGGATTATGCTGGGCTTGACGCAACAGCAGCTTGCTCAAATGGTCGGCATAACCTATCAGCAGGCTCATAAGTATGAACGCGGCATAAACCGCGTTTCCGCCGACCGTCTCTACGAACTCGCGAAAGTGCTCGAAGTGGACGTCGGATACTTTTTCGACGATTTCGACGCGAACGGGGTCGAAGATTCAAGTGATCGCCAGCGTCTGGCACTCGATCTCGCACGAAATTTCGCCCAAATCGGTGACCGTCGACAGCAAGAGGCGCTGGCACAACTCACCAGGGTCTTGGCGGAACGGCGAAACAAGAAGGTGGAATAGAGGGGACGGCCCCTCGACAGGGCGGGTGTCGTCACGCAAGGACCGCAACCCGCGGCACGCATCCCCTTGATGTTTCGACTTGCGGCTGGCTGATACGGACAGGTATCTTCTGGCCTCGGCCCTGGGCGATGAGCCCGGCTCGCGATATCCTGCCGGCCCGCGAACCCTGACAGCCGGCAAGGGCATCACGCATCGGCGGCCACCCGTGTTCGCTCCCGCGTGTCGTGACGCGGGAACGTCGCTTTACGCGTTGTTAAACACTCGTCCCCGAACGTAGCGAGTCGCAGGGTAGGGGGAGTGATCTCGATGAGTGTCTACCGTCCGCAGGAGCGGCGGCTGGTCCTTCGACTGATGGCCTACTGGGACGACCTGCGCGGCGAGCGCGGCTTCCCGCCAGTGCGGGAGATCGAGCCCGCGACGGTGGGCGATGACTGGCCCCATTGCGTGGTGATCGAGGTGGGCGAGCCCCTGGCGGCCTCGGCCTTCGTTCACATCGGCGCGGCGCTGGACCCGCAACTCCCGGAAGGCGAAAAACGCGCGCTGGAGTCCCTCCCCGCGGACAGCCTGCTTTATCACGCGACCGCCTACCTTGACCGCGTGCTGAAAAAGCGCGTGCCGATGAGCCTCGGCGGCAAGGCGATGGTCGCGGGCAACTCGGTACTTTACCGCAGTATCCTGTTGCCGCTATCTAACGACGGTCGAAAGATCGACCACGTGCTGGGCGCGGCGAACTGCCGCGTCATCGCGGACGACCGCACGGAAGACTCCGGGACCCACGGCTGACCTGATGAGCGACGGACCGACCTACGAAATCCAGGTGTACAGGTCCGGTCAGTGGACGATCCAGGCCTTTTTCGACGACAAGGAACTGGCGCTGCTGGAAGCACGCCGGATGAGCGACGCCAAGCGCTATCCGGCGCTTCGGGTGGTCGAGGAAGTCTGGGACGGCAAGGCGAACGAGTTCAAGTCCCGCATCATCTTCCGCGAAAGCGAGGTGGAGCGGCACAACGAGCAGGTCGTCCAGGAACTCGCCAAACAACGGCGCGAGGTCGAGGAGCGCCGGCGACGGCGCCGGGAACGGCGCAAGGGCCGCCCGCAAAAGTCCCGGCCCGCCTGGCTTGAGGGCGACAGCTATGTGGTGCTGGCGCTCAAGGGCGTCGGCATCGCCACGGTGGGCATGGCCGCGATCTATGTGCTGAGCCTGCTGCGCTGATCCGCGGCCGGCACACCGGCCGGGTGCTCCATCAATCCCGCGGGGCGTACTTGGCGAGAATGCGCTGCAGGGTGCGGCGGTGCATGCGCAGCCGCCGGGCGGTTTCCGAGACGTTGCGGTCGCACTGCTCGTACACCCGCTGTATGTGCTCCCAGCGCACGCGGTCCGCGCTCATCGGCTGCTCCGGCGGCGGCGGCAGCTCGCCTTCCTCGGTGAGCAGGGTGTTGACGATGTGGTCGGCGTCGGCCGGCTTCGACAGGTAGTCCACGGCGCCCGCCTTCACCGCGGCGACGGCGGTGGCGATGTTGCCATAGCCGGTCAGCACGACGATCCGGCAATCCGGCGTCACCTCGCGGATCGCCTGTACCACCTCCAGGCCGTTGCCGTCCCCCAGCCGGAGGTCGACGACCGCGTACTCCGGATGCAGGCGCGCGGCCGTGGCCACGCCGTCGGCCACCGAGGTGGCCAGGGCCACCTCGAACCCGCGTCGCTCCAGCGAGCGGCCGAGACGCTTCAGCAAGCGCTCGTCGTCGTCCACCAGGAGCAGGCGGCCGAGGGGCTCCCCGGCCTGCCGGCCGTCCTCGCCATCGGCAAGCCCCGGTTCGTGGGCTCCTTCCGTCATTGAACGCGCTCCTCCTCTTTCGCCGTTTCCCGCGTCGCCACGGCCTCCAGCTCCGCGCGCGGCCAGAGCACCAGGACCTCGGCGCCCCCCTCCGGGCGGTTGGCGAACTGCACGCGCGCCCCGGTGCGGGCCAGCAGCGTGCGGGCGATGAACACCCCGAGCCCCATATGCTCACCGTCGTTCTCGCCGCGCTTTCCGGAAGTGATATAGGGCTCGCCAAGGTGGGGGAGAATATCCGGCGCGAAGCCCGGCCCGTCGTCGCGGACCGCCACCTGGGCCGCCTGCCGCGTCCAGGAGACTTCCAGCACGACCCGGCTCTCGGCAAAGCGTTCGGCATTGTGGATCAGCGTACCCAGGCCGTGCAGAATTTCGGGGCGGCGCGGCACCTCCGGCTGCGGGCTGTCGTCTCCGGGGTCCGTGATGGTCGTTACCCTGATCCCGTCGTACGCGTACGGCGGCGCCGCCGCCTCGGCCAGGGCGGACAGCGGCATGCGGTTGTACGGCGGCCCGCCGTCGCTCTGCGGCCGCCGGGCGAGCTGGGCCAGGATGTCGCGACAGCGCGCGCTTTCCTGCAGCAAGAGGTCGGCGTCCTCGCGGAACGGGCTGTCGTCCGGCAGCTCGCGCGCCAGGTCGCGGGCGACCACCGCGATCGTCGACAGCGGGCTGCCCAGCTCGTGCGCCGCCGCGGCGGCCAGCCCGCCCAGTGCCGAGAGCTGTTGTTCGCGCGCCAGCGCCATCTGGGTGGCCGAGAGGGCGTCCGACATGCGCTGCGCCTCGGCCGCGAGGGAGAACACGTAGCCGCCGATGAAGATCGCCGCCAGCACCAGCGCCACCCAGATTCCCAGGATGTAGAGCGCCGGCAGGTCCAGGCCGCCCGGCCAGGGCAGCGGCAGGTGGAACAGCGCCAGCAGCGTCGCCGCCACAACCGTCAGCGCCGAGAGCGCCAGCGTGCTGTCGCGCGAGAGGACGCTGGCCGAGACGACCACCGGCGCCAGCAGCAGGATCGAGAAGGGGTTGGCCAGCCCGCCCGTCAGCGCCAGCAGCAGGCTGAGCTGCACCAGGTCGTAGCCGACATAGAGCGCCGCCGCCCGGTCGCCCAGCCAGGCCGCGCGCGGGCGCGCCAGCCCGGCGTGCAGGTTCACCGCCACCGAGGCCGCCACCAGCAGCACCGCCGGCACGATCGGCAGGTCGTACCCCAGGCTGACGTACACGATGGCCAGCGCCGCCGTCTGGCCGGCCACGGCCACCCAGCGGATCAGGACCAGCGTGCGCAGGCGGACGCGTCCGCCGCCCGGCACCTCGGCGGTCGGGAGCAGAAGGCGCAAGCCGCGCGGGATGGTGCTGTCGTGCTGCATCGTCACTGGGCGAAAAATGGGTCCGTCGACCCGCAACGCAAGTCGTACCC
>CAZLNO010000107.1:0-11775 GCA_964561005.1 uncultured Rhodovibrionaceae bacterium
GATCTCCATGGTGAAGACGTCGCGCAGGATGCCGCCCACGCCGGTGGCCGCGCCCTGGTGGGGCTCGATGAAGCTGGGGTGGTTGTGGCTCTCGATCTTGAACACCGCCGCCTGGCCGTCGCCGATGTCGACCACGCCGGCGTTCTCGCCCGGCCCCTGGATCACCCGCGGCCCTTCGGTCGGCAGGGTCTTCAGCCACTTCTTCGAGGACTTGTAGGAACAGTGCTCCGACCACATGACCGAGAAGATGCCCAGCTCCACGAGGTTGGGCTCGCGCCCCAGGATCTCCTTGACGCGCTCGTATTCGTCGGGCTTCAGACCGTGCTCGGCCACCAGCTCGGGCGTGATCGGCGGGTTCGGTTCGGCGGTCATGCCAATGCCTCGACGACGGATTCGAACAGCGCGCGGCCGTCGCCGCCGCCCAGCGCCGGGTCGGCCAGGCGCTCGGGGTGCGGCATCATGCCCAGCACGCGCCGGCTCTGGCCGAAGATGCCGGCGATGTTGGCGACCGAGCCGTTGGGGTTGGACTCCGGCGTCACCTGCCCCCGGTCGTCGCAGTAGCGGAAGGCGATGCGTTCGCTGTCCTCCAGCCGCCGGCGGCCGTCGTCGTCGATGAAATAGTTGCCGTCGTGGTGGGCGATGGGGACGGTGATGCGCTGGCCGGTCGCGTACCGCGCGGTGTAGGGGCTGTCGGCGGTCTCGACCTTCAGGTTCACATCCTTGCAGATATAGCGTAGCGAGGTGTTGCGCAGCAGCCCGCCCGGCAGCAGCCCGGCCTCGATCAGGATCTGGAAGCCGTTGCAGATGCCCAGCACGGCGGTGCCGGCCTCGGCGCGGCGCCTGACCTCGCGCATGATGTTGCTGTGCGCGGCGATCGCGCCCACGCGCAGATAGTCGCCATAGCTGAAGCCGCCCGGCAGGACGATCAGGTCCACCGGCGGCATGTCGCTGTCCTTGTGCCAGACCATCACGGGCGGCTGGTCCATGACCCGCGCCAGCGCCACCGCCACGTCGCGGTCGCAGTTGGAGCCGGGAAAGACGACAACGGCGGCCCGCATCACCCGCCCAGCTCGATGTCGTAGCTTTCGATCACGGTGTTGGCGAGCAGGTCCTCGCACATGCGCTCGACCTGGGCGCGAGCGGCCTCGCGGTCGCTCTCGGCCAGCTCCAGGTCGATCACCTTGCCGGCGCGCACGCCCTCGACGCCGTCGAATCCGAGCTGCGACAGGGCGTGCTGGATGGCCTTGCCCTGCGGATCGAGGACGCCGGGCTTCAGGGTCACGTGGACTCGGGCTTTCATCGCTCTTTCGGCCTTGCGGGGTCACGGCGGAAACGCGGCGGAGATTAGCCCCGGCGCGCGCGCTTTACAAGGCGGGGCGCCCGCCGGATCAATCGAAAGAGAACACCTGGCGCGCGTTTTCAGTTTTTAACATACTCTCATACGTGTGCTAAGCAACCTCGCTCGTCCCGTACATCGGCAGGCAACAGGCGCCCGAATGCCACGACAGGTTACGCACAACCCGAAACGGCACATCCGTCAAACGTCACTGGATGGTGAAACGCGCACAAGGCTCGGCCGGACCCGTGTCTACTCCGGCAGCCCCCAGCATAAACGAAATCCGGGAGACTTTGGCTTGACGCCGCCAAGCGACCCGCGGCCGGGGAAGTCCCTGTGCGACCTCGCCGAAGTGCACAGCCATGGCGAAGCGCATCGGCTGCTACAAGCGGGCTTTCGCGACGGCCTTGTGAGTCAGCAGCTTCGCAATGGCTGGCCGCAAAACGTCTGGGCGGTGCGCGCGGAGGACGAGGAGGTCTTCGAGGCGCAGCTAGAAATCGCGAATTTGGCAGCTACCATGGCTATCCGATGCAGTTCGACGACCCATTTCGAGAACAGGTCCTCAAAGCGTGGCGCCGGGGCAGGCCATGACGTTTCAGATCACGACGGAATGGCACAATCAATGTGACGGATCTCCGGAAGAGCGCGCCACCTTTGCCAGCATCGGCGTCTTCGTCGGCGACCTCTGTCTAAGCGAAGCCGCGGACCTAGTGGAGAACCGGATTCTCACGGAGATTCCGTTGACCGCCTATCCACTGGCGGCGTGGGTGGCCTGGAACTGGTGGCGGCTGCGCTGGGAGCCCCGCACCCAGGCAGCCGATTGGGAGATGGTGCACCGCCTGCCGGCGATCGGCGGCGGATACCTCTGGCCCAATATCACTATCGTCTCGGACGGCGAGCGCGTCGTCCTCGCGGCGCACCCGACCCGACGCCGCCCGGCCGAGCCGATTCGCTACATCGCGGATCAGGCGGCGGTGATCCCGGCCCAGGCCTTCGAGGCCGGCATCGACGATTTCATCGAGCGCGTGCGTGAGCGCCTCGATGCGCGGAATCTCGATGACAGCAACCTTGAAGCGATCTGGTCCGAAGTCACACGGGAGCGCGGCGACCCCTCGATGGCCGAGCGACGGCGCCTGGAGGCGCTGCTTGGCCTTGATCCTGACGAAGCGGAGTCGCGCGTGCTGGAACGGATCCTGGCCGACGCACGCCGATATGGCCGGTCAGCTGTGTCGGAGATCGCCGCCACCGCCTCTGGCAGCGGCGAGGTGGTGACTGTCGACGAGCTTCGCTGCGAAGCCGCTCGGATCGGCTTCGATTCGCGGCCGGGCAACATCGTCCGCCTGACTGAAACGACGGAGATCCCTGGATACGGAGAGGTCGTTGCGTGGCGTCGCGGCGTCGCGGCGGCCCGCGCCCTGCGCCAACAAGAAGGGCTGGACGGCGAGGCGATCGCAAACGCACGACTCGCCGACATGGCCGGCGTCCATCAGCGCGCGCTCGAACGCACTGAGGGCGGGTCGACATTTGCGTTTGCCATCGACGACGACCCACGGCACGGACAGGTGGTACTCCGGTCAAAGTGGGAAACCGGCCGGCGCTTCGAGCTCGCCCGTCTCCTGGGCGACCATGTCGCCGCCGGGGACGAGGGCCAACTTCACTTGGCGACCCAGACCTACACCTATCGACAAAAGTTGCAACGGGCCTTCGCCGCCGAGTTCCTGTGCCCGATCGACGCCCTCCAGGAGGCGATGCGCGGCGACTACAGCGAGGATGCGCAGGAGGATGCCGCGCGTCATTTCAACGTCTCGCCGCGAGTGGTCGAGACACTGCTTGTCAATAACGGGCTGATCGACCGCGGCGCCCTGGAGGCCGAGCTCCGGGCCGAACGCGCCGCCTGACCCACGCCACCTTTGCGATTTCTCGGCCAACTCCGCCGAATGCGACGGCCGCGCGGGCGCCGCTGCGTGATTCGTTCCCGCAACGACGGACAAGAAAGCATGCGCTGAGTCCGGCCTTGTGCCTTTACAAGCGGCCGCGATATCAGAAAAAAGGGCCCGCGATCTCGAAACCCAAGCCCCGCGCGGGTGCAGGGAACGTCGAGAAGAGCATAGAACTGGGCCGCATCCTTGAACGTCGTCTTCTTCATCCTGGTCTTCGCCGGCTTCGCCGTCGCCGCCGTGCGGCAGGTGACCTGGACCCCGCCGCCGGGCGCCGAGGACCCGACGCCGCCGATGGAGGCGCTCGGCCTGGCCATCGTCGACACCGCCGAGTCGGCGGTCACCCTGGCGATCGGCCTGGTCGGGGTGATGGCGTTGTTCCTGGGGCTGATGAAGGTGGCGGAGGCCGGCGGCCTGCTGCGCGTCGTCGCCAAGGCGCTGCGCCCGGTCATGGTGCGGCTGTTCCCCGAGGTACCGGCGCAGCACCCGGCCATGGGCGCGATGATCATGAACCTCTCGGCCAACGTCCTGGGCCTGGGCAACGCGGCCACGCCCTTCGGCATCCGCGCCATGCAGCAGCTCGACACCCTGAACCCCGAGAAGGGCACGGCGACGAACGCCATGGCCCTGTTCCTGGCGATGAACACCTCCAGCGTGACGCTGCTGCCCACCGGCGTGATCGCCCTGCGCGCCGCCGCGGGATCGCAGGACCCGGCGGGCATCGTGCCGACGACGCTGTTCGCGACCATCTGCTCCACCATCGTGGCGATCACCACCGCCAAGCTGCTGCAACGCCGCTGGCCGGCCCCCGCCCCGACGGCACAGCGGACGGCCGAAACGACGGACCCCGGGGCGGCTGGCGGCAACGGCGACCCGATCGAGACCACGACGGGCGACGCCGCGGCCCTGCCGCCGGAGGAGCGCGGCGCCTATCCCGTCTGGGTGTCGGCGCTGGTGCTGGGCGGCGTGGCGGCGCTGATCCCGGTCACCGTGCTCTACGGCCGCAGCATCGCGCCCTGGATCATTCCCGGCCTCGTGGTGCTGCTGCTGGGCTATGGCGTGGCCGCGCGGGTGCGCATCTACGAGGTCTTCGTCGAGGGGGCGAAGGACGGCTTCAACGTGGCGCTGCGCATCATCCCCTACCTGGTGGCGATCCTGGTGGCCGTGGGCATGCTGCGGGAGAGCGGCGCGCTGGAGCTATTGATCGCGCCGCTGAGCCAGGTGACCTCGCTGGTCGGCCTGCCCGGCGAGGCGCTGCCGATGGCGCTGCTGCGCCCGCTGTCGGGCTCCGGCGCCTACGGCGTGCTGGCCTCGATCATCCAGGACCCGGCGATCGGGCCGGACAGCTACACCGGCTATCTGGTCTCCACCTTCCAGGGCTCGACCGAGACCACCTTCTACGTGCTCGCGGTCTACTTCGGCGCGGTGCAGATCCGCCGCATTCGCCACGCCCTGGCCGCCGCGCTTTGCGCCGACGTCGCGGGCGTCGCTGGCGCGGTGGCGATCACCAGCTACCTTTACGGCTAGACCAGAAAGGACCCACGCGGATGTACGAGGACGCGCGCTTTCCCGAGGGCCCGGCCTCCGGCGGCCCGGAGGACGACAGCCGCGGCCTGATCAACGCCATCTACATCCTCTACCTCATCGCCATCCTGTTCCCGCCGGTCGCCATCGTCGGCGTGGTGCTGGCCTACGTGAACCGCAAGGACGCGCCGTTCTGGCTGGGCACGCACTACACCTACCAGATCCGCACCTTCTGGATCGGCTTCGCCGGGTCGATCGTCGGCAGCCTGACCACGGTCATCGCCATCGGCTTCATCGTGCTGCTGGTGCTGCTGATCTGGTGGATCGTGCGCTGCGCCAAGGGGATGAAGCACCTCGGCGCCGGGCGGGAGGTGCCGGAGCCATATGGCTGGGGGTGGTGAGGCCCGCGGCGGCGGTGCCCCCACCCGTCGCTTCGCGCCGACCTTCCCCGCGACACGCCAGTCGACGGCGAAGCCATCTAGCGGGGGAGGTGATGAAACTCCCAGCACAATCAGCGCCCTCCTCCACTTTTGGGGGAGGGATGGGGTGGGGGTGCGCGCGACAGCGCTCAGTCGGCCGCCGTCTTGAGCGGCTTCACGAACGTAAACGCCCCGCGCAGCTCGCCCGCCTCGAAGCCGGTGGCGGCGTCGGCGGGGTAGGTCTCGCGGATGGCCTGCTCCAGGTCCGGCGACATTTCGCTGCCGTGGCAGGCCAGGCAGACGCCGGCGGTGGGAATGGCCTTCATGTAATGCAGGTACTTGCGCCCGCCCTCCTCGATGACGGCGGCGTCCTCCATGCCCTTCAGGTCCTCGCCGGCCGCCGCGCGGTCGAGGAAGGACATCAGCACGGCGCGCTCGCGCACGCTGGGGGCGTTGCGCGGGTTGCGCACCTTCAGCGCCGTGCGGCCGACCGCCCAGCCGCTTTGCGTCGACAGCTCGCCGGCGATGCCCGGCGCGGCCGTGCGGCAGACGTGGATGGCGTTGACCGGTCCGCCCTCCTGAATGGCGGAGGTCAGCTCGCCCTTCAGGTCCATGAAGAACTGCTGCGCCAGGGCCCGCGCCTCCTGAAGCTGGGCTTGGCTGGGCTGGGTGGCGGCGGCGCCGGCGGCGGCCGGCAGAAGCAACGCGGCCGCGGTCGCGGTCGCGGCGGCGGCAAACAGACGGGTCATGACGGGACCTCCCGGATATGGACAACGTTCCGATGAGGAAACGCTAATATACGCGAGGCGGTTGCGCGAGCGCGCGGCGAGCGACCGATGGTCGCGGGGTGTCGGGGTCATGACCCTGTATCGAGGCCGAGACGCCCTGCCAAAAGGCGACACCAAGCTGCCGGTCGGGGGCTTGCCCCCGACCGGAACGTTTTCGGGCGGGCCGGAATCAAACGTTCAGGGCGCGGGCAAGCCCGCGCCCCGCACTCTTGCAAGAGAAATTCATGGGGTCGGTCGGCGTGGAGAGCTGTTGATTACTGCAGCGTCTTGGTGCCCTGCACGTCGGCGGGGCCGGCCTCGGGCAGCACACCGAGGCGGCGGGCGACCTCCTGATAGGCCTCCTCGACACCGCCGAGGTCGCGGCGGAAGCGATCCTTGTCCATGCGCTCGCCGGTGGCGACGTCCCAGAGGCGGCAGGAATCCGGGCTGATCTCGTCGGCCAGGACGATGCGCATCTCCTCGTCCTCCCACAGCCGCCCGAACTCCAGCTTGAAGTCCACCAGCCGCAGGCCGCAGCCGAGGAGGAGGCCGCAGAGGAAATCGTTGATCCGCAGCGTCATCTGCAGGATGTCGTCGATGTCCTGCGTGGCGGCCCAGTTGAAGGCGGTGATGTGCTCCTCGGTGACCAGCGGGTCGCCCAGCTCGTCGGACTTGTAGTAGAATTCCACGATCGAGCGCGGCAGCGCCGTGCCCTCCGGCACCTTGAACCGCTTGGCGAAGGAGCCGGCGGCGACGTTGCGCACCACCACCTCCAGCGGAATCACCTCGACCTCGCGCACGAGCTGCTCGCGCATGTTCAGCCGGCGGACGAAGTGGGTGGGAATCCCGATCTCGTTCAGCCGGGTCATCAGGTACTCGGAAATCCGGTTGTTCAGGACGCCCTTGCCGGTGATGACGCCGCGCTTTTCGTTGTTGAAGGCGGTGGCGTCGTCCTTGAAGTACTGCACCAGGGTGCCCGGTTCCGGGCCTTCGAAAAGGACCTTCGCCTTGCCTTCGTAGAGTCGTCTGCGTCGCATCTGTGTCCCGTGCCTTGGCGGAAGCCGGGGGCCGGGGCGGCCCCGCGCGGCTGCCCGCGTCATATAGCAGCGCGCCCGCCTTAAAACAATTGCGCCGCCGTGGGCACCTCCCGGAAGGCCGCGCGGTCCGGCGGCCCGTCGGCGAAAAGGAAGACCGGCGCGCGCGGCGGGTCGTCCAGGCTTTCCGGCCGGCTCGGCAGGGCGACCAGGGTCGCGCAGACCGTGGCGAAACCGCCCTCGGTCTCGATCGTCATGGCGCCGCGAGGGCCTGCCTCCGGGTCGTGCGCCCGGCTGGCCAGGATGAGCTGCCAGTCGCTCCAGTCGTCGCGGTCCGGGTCCGGCGCCCTGGCCGCGCGGAAGGCCGGCAGGTAGCGGCGCATGCGCGGATCGGCCGCGATGTCGTTGAGATCGCAAGCCGTCAGCATCGACAACCCCTCGGGAATCGCCTGGACGCGCGCGGGGGCCAGGCCGGCCTCGTCGGCGTGGCGTACCCAGAAAGCCTCGCGCGCGTCGGCCACCACGAGGTTGAAGCCGCGGTAGGCCTCGGGGTTGATGTCGCCCAGCGCCTGGGCGGCGCGGCGCGCCTCGGCGTGCTCCAAAGCCTCCAGCACCAGCTCGCCGCGGCTGCGCCTGTCCGGCGCGGGGCCCAGGCTGCCGGGCCGGTTCAGCACCGCCGCCAGCACGCCCCAGTCGTTGACCGCCAGCCAGGAGCCGCCGGACAGCTCGTCCAGCCCGCCCAGCACCTGCGGCCGGTCGGCCCAGTGCCGGCCCGGCGCCCGCCAGGGGCGGTCGCGCATCTCGTCCCGGTTGCCCGCGAGCATCAGCGGCCAGCGGCTGTCGGGACGGCGGAGGATGACGGCGGTGCACATCGGCGCCATGTTCCCTTGCGAAGCGGTTCACCTGTGGGCGGGTTGTCGTTATAAGATGGCCGACGGACACGCGCCCATCCACCCGCCGCGAGCCACGGCCGGGACGGCATGCGGCACCACACGGTTTCACGCCTTGAGGAGGCCAATCAATGACGTTCAAGGACCGGGAAGAGGCCTTCGAGTCCAAGTTCAAGCATGACGAGGACCTCCGCTTCCGGACGATCGCGCGGCGCAACAAGCTGCTCGGGCTCTGGGTGGCGGAGCAGCTCGGGCTTAAAGGCGAGGAGGCGGACCACTATGCCCGCACCGTCGTCCAGGCCGACATGCAGATGCCCGGCGACGAGGACGTGATCGGAAAGATCAAGGGCGACCTCGACGACGCCGGCGTCGACATCTCCGAACATCGCCTGCGCAAGCGCCTGGACGAGGCCTTCCAGCAGGCCAAGCAGCAGATCATGCAGGAATAGCCGCCCCGCGCCCACGACGGCGACGGGGCCGCAACAGGAGGTTTCATGGCCAAGTTCGGAGTCGGCCAGGCGGTTCGCCGCGTCGAGGACGTGCGGCTGCTCACCGGCCACGGCCGCTTTACCGACGACGTCAATCTGGAGGGCCAAACCTATCTGGCGCTGGTCCGCAGCCCGCACGCCCATGCCGAGGTGAACAGTATCGACGTCGCCGCCGCGCGGGAGGCGCCGGGCGTGCTGGGAGTATTCACGGCGCAGGACCTGGACGCGGCCGGGCTTCGGGACATCCCCTGCCTGGCGCCGATGAAGAACCGCCAGGGCGAGCGCGCGGCGACGCCGGGCCATCCCATCCTGGCGCGCGGCCGGGTGCGCCATGTCGGCGATCCGGTGGCCGCCGTGGTGGCCGAAACGCCGGCGGCGGCCAGGGAGGCGGCGGAACTGGTGGAGGTGGATTACGAGTCCCTGCCCCACGTCGTCGACACCCGCGCCGCCAGCGACCCCGAGTCGCCGCGGATCTGGCCCGACGCGCCGAACAACGTCTGCCTGCGCTTCGACCAGGGCGACGCCGAGGCGACCGACCGGGCCTTCGCCGAGGCCGTACACACCTTTCGCATCGAGCTGGTCAACAACCGCGTCGTGCCCAACGCGATGGAGCCGCGCGGCGCCATCGGCGCCCATGACGCGGACAGCGGCCGCTATACCCTCCACGTCTCCAGCCAGGGCTCGCACGGGGTGCGGGACACCCTGGCGGAAAAGATCTTCGGGCTGCCGTCGGAGCGCTTCCACGTCATCACGCCGGACGTGGGCGGCGGCTTCGGCAGCAAGATCTTCACCTACGCCGAGTACGCCCTGGTGCTGTTCGCCGCCGAGCGCGTGGGCCGTCCCGTGAAGTGGATCGAGGAGCGCGGGGAGGCCTTCCAGTCGGACGTGCAGGGGCGCGACCAGGTGGCCACGATGGAGCTGGCCTTCGACGCCGACCATCGCATCACCGGCCTGCGCTACACCGGGCTGTCCAACATGGGCGCCTATCTCTCGAACTTCGCCCCGGCCATCCCGACGACCCAGACCCTCAAGATGCTCTCGGGCGTCTATCGCATTCCGGCGATTTACGCGGACGTGACGCTGGTCTTCACCAACACCGTGCCGGTGGACGCCTATCGCGGCGCCGGGCGGCCGGAGGCGGCGTACTTCGTCGAGCGGGCGGTCGACGCCGCGGCGCGCGAGCTGCGCGTCGATCCGGCCGAGCTGCGGCGCAAGAACTTCATCCGCAAGCAGGACATGCCCTACGCCACGGCCATGGACATCACCTACGACTCCGGCGACTTCGAGCGGCTGATGGACACGGCGCTGGCGAACGCCGACATCGACGGATTCCTGGAGCGCCGCGACGCGGCCCGGCGCGAGGGCAAGCTGCTGGGCCTGGGCATCGCCTACTACATCGAGGCCTGCGCCGGCATGGGCGAGGAGGATGCCCGGCTGCGCGTGGCGCCGGACGGCAGCGTCGACCTCCATGTCGGCACCAAGACCAACGGCCAGGGCCACGCCACCGCCTACGCCCAGATCCTGGCGGACAAGCTGGGCGTGACGCCGGAGCAGGTGCGCCTGCACCAGGGCGACAGCGACGACCTGCCGCGCGGGGCGGGCACCGACGGCTCGCGCTCGCTGCTGATGGGCGGCGGCGCGACCGGGGCGGCTGCCGACGCCGTGGTGGAGAAGGGGCGCAAGCTCGCCGGCTTCCTGCTGGAGGCGGCGGCGGCGGACATCGAGTTCGCCGAGGGCGTCTTCACCGTCGCCGGCACCGACAAGCGCCTGAGCCTGGCCGAGGTGGCCGCGCAGGCGGACCGGGACGACCTGCCGGACGAGCTGAAGGGCGGGCTGGAGGAGGCCGGCCACTTCGACGAGCCGCCGATGACCTATCCCAACGGCTGCCATGTCTGCGAGATCGCCGTCGACGAGGCGACCGGCGTGCCCAGCATCCAGCGCTACACCGTCGTCGACGACTTCGGCAAGGTGGTCAATCCGCTGCTGGTCGCCGGGCAGGTGCACGGCGGCGTGGCCCAGGGGCTGGGCCAGGCGCTGTGGGAGCACACCGTCTACGAGGCGGATTCCGGCCAGCTCGTCACCGCCAGCTACATGGACTACACCATGCCGCGAGCCGACGGCGTGCCGCCGGTGTCGCTGGAGCTGGTGGAGGTGCCCTGCGCCACCAACCCCATGGGCATCAAGGGCGCCGGCGAGGCCGGGGCCATCGGCGCCACGCCGGCGGCGATGAATGCCCTGGCGGACGCCTTGACGCCTTATGGCCATCCCAACATCGACATGCCGGCAACGTCCGAGGCCATCTGGCGGGCGATGCACGGCGCGGGCCGCCAGGCGGCGGCGTAGATCGGATTCGTAAAGGCAGCACCCCATGACCCAGGCGGCCGCCGCGACGGCGACGAGGCAAGACATCGACGACCTGCTGGCGGTGCTGCGCACCATCGCCGAGCGGGCCGGCAAGGAGATCCTGGCCTACTACGCCGAGGCCGAGGAGATCGAGGTCACCGAGAAGGCGGACAAGTCGCCGCTGACCGAGGCCGACCTGGCCGCCGACCGCTTCATTACCAGGGCGCTGGAGACGCTGACTCCCGACATCCCCGTGGTGTCGGAGGAGGGCGTCGAGGAGGGCCAGGTGCCCGAGGTGGAACGGCGCTTCTGGCTGGTCGACCCGCTCGATGGCACCAAGGAGTTCCTGTCGCGCAACGGCGAGTTCACGGTCAACATCGCCCTGGTCGAGGACGGCCGGCCGGTGGCCGGCGTCGTCCACGCGCCGGCGCTGGCCATGACCTGGGCCGGCGGCATCGCCGGCGATGGCGCGCGCGAGGCGACCTTCAACGAGACCGACCAGCCGACCATGGCGATCACCGCCCGGACGATCCCCGAGGAGGGCGCCACGGTCGTCGCCAGCCGCCGCCACGGCGACCCGGAGCAGATGCAGCGCTTCCTGGGCGGGCGCCGGATCGCCGACACCCGCAACGCCGGCAGCTCGGTCAAGTTCTGCCTGCTGGCCACGGGCAAGGCCGACATCTACCCGCGCTTCGGCCGCACGATGGAGTGGGACACCGCCGCCGGCCACGCCGTCCTCGCCGCCGCCGGCGGCCGCGTCGAAACGGTCGACGGTGCCCCCCTCGCCTACGGCAAGCCGAACTTCGAGAACCCCGAGTTCGTGGCCTACGGGAAGGGGTGAGGTCGTGCCCCCTGGAGGGGCTATCGGAACCGTGGGTAATGCCCGCGAGCCATTCAAATGCCTCGTCGCGCTCATCCTTCGACAAGCTCAGGATGAGGTCAGCATGCCGAACTTCGAGATGAGGCCCTGATGCTGAGCTTCAAGACGAAGTCCTCATGCTGAGCCTGTCGAAGCATGAGCCTGTCGAAGCATGAGC
>CAZLNO010000108.1:0-11603 GCA_964561005.1 uncultured Rhodovibrionaceae bacterium
GCCGGGGCGACGGGGTGGTAGTTGGTGTCGAAGAACACCCCCTCCGGCAGCATGAAGTCCAGCGGCGCGCCGACGTAGGTCAGCCCGTGGCTGCGCGCGACCGCCGGCAGATTGGCGTAGAAGGCGCGCTCCACCGGGTCGCGGGTATAGCTCGGCTCCGCCTTGAACGCGGTCGGGACAAGGATCAGGCAGGCCCCGCGCGCCGCCGCCCAGCGCCGGAAGTCCCGCAGGATGTCCCAGGCGCGCGGCCGTGTCGGCGCGTCGCGGCCGTAGGTCTCCGGCGGATGCGCGCGCACCTGGGCGAAGTCCGCCTCGCGCCGGTCCGCCAGGGCGGTTCCGGTCATGTCGCCCCAGCGGTCCAGCTTCACCGGCCGGTCGTAGCGGTAGCCCTCCGGCATCGCCTTGTAGGCGGCCAGAAGGCGGTGCGGCGTCACCCGCGCCAGCACGCGAAGCCGCACGTCGAGCGGCTGGTCGAGGAAGCGGTCCGGGTGGCTCAGGATGTAGTCGATGAAGACCTGGTTGACCTCGCCGTCGTAGTTGAACAGGCGGTATTCCAACGGCATGAGCACGATGTCGCCGCGCCCGATGGCCGGCTTCGCCTTGTCCAGCACGGTCGGCAGCATCAGCCCGGCGTTGACCCCCAGGTTGACGACCGGACGGTCATAGGCCTGTTCCAGCATCGGCGAGCGCAGCGCGAACATGGCGCTGGAGCCGCCGACGATGACGAGCTTCGGACCGTCGATCGCCTCGGCGCGCGCCAGCTTGGGCGCGTAGTGCGCGTCGATCGCCGCCGCGCCGTAGGAGGTGACGCCTAGCTGCCCCCACACCAGCGCCCACCAGCCGGCCAGGAACACGGCCGCGCCCAGCGGCAGGCCGAGCAGGAAGCGGCCCAGGAAGGATCGCGGCATCGCCCCCGGCCTAGAACGCAAAGTAGAAGAACTCCTTGCTCGGCGCGACCAGCAGGGCCTTCAGGCTGGCCAGGATCAAGGCGCCGGCCAGTACGCCCAGCAACAGCGGCGGCAGCAGCGGCCGGCTTCGCGTCGCCTTCGCCGCGCCGGTGCCGTCCTCGGAGACGTCGCGGTACTGCACCAGGCGCAGGGCGTTGGGCAGCGCAAAGACCAGCAGGACCCCCAGCACGCACCACAGCCACAGCCCGGCCGGGCTGCCACCCGTGACGCCCAGCACGCTGTCCCAGGCCCCCGGCAGCGCCGCCGACCCCGGCGGCGGCCACAGCGCCGCGGTCAGCCGCCAGGCGGTCGCGATATCGGGCGCGCGGAAGGGAATCCAGGCCAGCATCACCCCGGTAAAGGTCAGCACGAAACCCGCCGCCACGCCCAGCGGCCTCAGCCCGCGCGGAACCGGCAGGCCGCGCGTCGCCCGCCGCCACAGATGGTTGGCCGAGAGCATCAGGCCGTGCACGCCGCCCCAGAGCACGAAGGTCCAGCCGGCCCCGTGCCACAGCCCGCCCAGCAGCATGGTGACCATCAGGTTGCGCAGGCGACGCGGCAGGCCGTCCGCCCGCCCGCCCAGCGGGATGTAGACGTGGTCGCGCAGAAAGCGCGACAGCGTGATGTGCCAGCGCCGCCAGAAGGCGATGACGCTGCCCGCGCGGTAGGGCGACCAGAAGTTCACCGGCAGCCGCAGCCCCAGCATCGCCGCCAGCCCCAGCGCCATGTCGGCGTAGCCGGAGAAGTCGAAGTAGAGCTGCAGCCCGAAGCCGAAGGCCGCCGTCCAGGCGTCCAGCGCGCTCACCGCCCCACCGTCCGCCCCGGCGGCGTAGACCGCGTCGACCGCCGGCGCCATGGCGTCGGCCAGCAGCACCTTCTTGGCCATGCCGACGGCGAAAAGGAAAACACCGGTGGCGAACAGCGTGCCGTCGAAGCGCAGCCAGCCGCCGTCGCGCACCTGCGGCATGATCTCCCGGTAGTGGACGATCGGCCCGGCGATGAGCTGCGGGAAGAAGCTGACGAAGAAGGCGTAGCGCAGCGGTCCCTCGATGCGCACGCGCCCGCGGCGCAGGTCCACCAGCCAGGCGATCTGCTGAAAGGTGAAGAAGGAGATGGCCAGCGGCAGCGCCAGCGCCTCCAGCGTCACGCCCTCGCCCAGCACCCCGACGGCGTTGCTCAACAGGAAGTTGCGGTACTTGAAATACCCCAGCAGGGCCAGGTTGAACGCCGCGCCGAGCCAGACAAGCCGAAGACTGCCCCGCCCCTGCCCCGCTCGCGCGATGCCCAGTCCCAGCGCGTAGTTGACCGCGATGGAGCCCAGCAGCAGCGGCAGATGGACCGGATTCCAGTAGGCGTAGAACACCAGCGACGCCGCCGTGAGCCAGAACAGCAGCGCCGAGCGCCCCAGCACCACGCGCAGAACGACCACGCCCAGCAGCACGACCGGCAGGTAGACCAGGATGAAGGGAAAGGAGCTGAAGATCATCGTGCAGGTGGGAGGCGTCGCGCGATGCCGCGCCGGGACTTCGGAAACGATCGCGAAGATGGCAGAGCCCACGCCGTCCGATCAAGCACGTCGAACGCGCAACGCTTTCGCGCGCTTGATACGGCTTGTGGCCCCCATGCCTGGCTTGCCGCCGATTGCGTGTCCGACAAGCTCAGCATGAGGCAGACGCGGAAAACACCCCCTCACCCTGAGCTTGTCGAAGGGTGAGGGCGACAGGCTCATGCTTCGACAGGCTCAACATGAGGCAGACGCGGAAAACACCCCCTCACCCTGAGCTTGTCGAAGGGTGAGGGCGACAGGCTCATGCTTGGCGTTCCGCCGACTTCGTGTCCGACAGGCTCAACATGAGGCAGACGCGGAAAACACCCCCTCACCCTGAGCCTGTCGGACACGAAGTCGACGCCCTTGGGCGTCAAGGGTGAGGCTGACGTGCCCTCATCCCGTGCCGCACAGTACGATGCCATCTTGTCACCCTGGCGCGCCGTCGCGCGAGACGACATATTCAGGTCGGAGAGGACGGAGGCGGGCGATGGACGCGACCCGGAACGAGCGGACGGACGATGGCGGCGCGCGGCGGCTGCGCCGGCTGTGGCTCGGGCTGGGCCACGGCTGCGTCGGGCTGGGGGCGCTGGGCGCCTTCCTGCCGCTGCTGCCGACGACGCCCTTCCTGCTGGTGGCGGCCTGGGCCTACGCGCGGTCCTCGCCGGAGCTGCGCGCCCGCCTCCACGCGCATCCCCGCTACGGGCCGACACTGCGGGCCTGGCAGGAGCACGGCGCCGTCCCGCGCCGCGCCAAGGCCCTGGCCCTCGCCCTCCTGGTGCTGTCGTGGCTGGTGGTCTTCTGGACCAGCGCGCACGACGCCGTCGTCTGGGGCCACGCGGCGGTCGTGGCCGCCGTCGCCGTCTTCATCCTGACCCGTCCCGACCCGCCCGCATAATCTGGTCTCTCGACGGCATCCCGGATGCGATGCGGCACGAAGTGCTGCTTCGCTGGTCCGGGATCTGTTCGCCATCCTGGCGCGGGACGACGGGGCAAGGGTTCGCGCGACCGGCCCAGGCCCGGTACGACGAGGTCTGGTCAAGGCTCCGCCTCGTCCGGCGCCGCATCCTGGCCCTCCAGCAGGCCGCGGATGATGTCCTCGGCCGAGCGCTTCTTGTCCGGCTCGGGCGCCGCCTCCCCTTCGGACGTCGCCGTGGCCGGGGGCGCCTGTTCGCCGGAGGCGCCCTCGTTCGCGTCGTCCGCCACCGGCGGGGCCGGCTCGGGCGGAGCCTCGGCGGTGTCCTCTCCGGGCGTGGCCGCGTCGCCCGGCGAATCCTCTTCCGGCCCCGGCTCCTGGGCGGGCTCGCCCTCTTCCGGGGCGCGCGGGGCGCCGGCCGTGCCGGCGGAGTCCCGCGGCGGCGTGTCGCGCGCGGGCCTGGACTCCGGCTCTTCCAGCTCTTGCGGGCGCGCACGGACGGGGCCGCCGCGCAGGGCGATATTCGGGCGGTCGAGCGTACCGCGCAGCCGCACTGTCAGCGCCGGCTCGCCCCCGTCCTCCGCCTCGGCGTGCAGGTCGAGCGCCGCGTCCGTGCGCCAGTTGGCCAGATCGATCGACCCGCGCAGCCGGGCGCGGGCGTCCTCCCCGGCCAGCGTCAGGTCGTCGCTCGAGAGCGTCCCCCGCCGCGCGGCGAAGCCCCCGCTCAGCCGCGCCGGCGCGTCCGCGAAGCCCTGCAGGAGCGCCGCCGCCGCGGCCTCGACGCTTTGCACCTGGCCCAGGCTGCCGCCAACCACGTCCCGCAGCACGCCCTCGGCCAGCGCGGACGGGACGGTCAGCGCGCCCGCGATCGTGCCCTGGCCCGACAGGCTCTCGACCAGCGCGCGCTCGCTGCGCCCCTGACCGGTCAGCTCGGCTTCCAGGTCGAGCGTCCCGGAGACGCCCGGCAGGCTCCCGACCCGCCCCAGGACGGCCGCGGCGTCCAGGTCCCGCGCGGTGAGGCGGGCGCCGACCGTGGGCTCGGATCGCGCGTCCACCGTACCGACGAGGTCCACCTGCCCGCCGAACAGCTTGCCGGCGAAGCGGTCGACGTCGAGCACCCCGTCGTTCAGCGCCGCGTGGACGTTTGCCGCCTTCAGGGCCATGCCCTCGTCGAAGGCGATGGAGTCGGCGCGCAGCGTCAGCTCCCCGTCGAGCGCGCGCAGCGCGCCCAGCTGGACGGGCGTGTCCGACCAGCGGCCGGCGCCGCCCGCGCCCCCGCGCGCCGCGTCGTTCGCCGCACCGGCCGGGAGCACCACGCCGAAGGCCCGCACCGGCACGGCGCCGGTCTCCAGGCTGGCTCGGACCACCGGCCGCGGTCCGTCGAAGGCACCGTCCAGCGTGCCCGAGACCGCGACGGGCCCGATCCGGCCCTCCAGCTCGCTCACCCGCAGGGCCGCCGGCGTGGCGCTCACCCGGCCGGAGAGGTCGAGGCCGCCCAGCTCGCCGGGCGCCGGCGGCGCGGCCGTTCCCTCCCGCAGCAAGGCGGCGAGATCGGGGTGACGTAGCTTCAGCCTGCCCTCGAAGCTTGGCGGCCCGGCCAACGGTCGCAACCGGCCCTCGGCGCGCGCGGCGGCGTTCAGGGCGCGCAGCTCGACATCCAGGTCGACCTGCTCCGGCCTGCCCTTGAAGCTTCCTGTCAGCGCCACCTCCCCGAGATCCGGGGGCACGCGCCCGGCGGCGTCGAACAGGCGGGCGAAGGTCACCGGCTCGCGCACCGCCAGGTCGAGCTCGCCGTCGAAGCTCGGCGTCGCGGTCAGGAACCCGGACAGCGTGCCGCTCAGCGCCAGGCGGCTGCCCGCGAAGGCCCCGATGCGCGCCTCGCGCACCGTCAGCGCGCCCTTGTTCAGCGTGGCGTCGAACCTGACGTCCTCGAACGCACGGTCGCGGTAGAGCACCCGCCTGGCACGCAGATCGAGATTGGCGTCGAAGGCGCCAAGGAAGCCCGGCAATGCCGAACCGCCGCCCCCGGCCTCCGCGTCGCCGGCCACGCCGTCGCGCCGCGGCCAGTAGGCGTCCACGTTGAGGGTCTCCACCCGCAGGCCGATCCCCAGGCCCGGCCGGCCGCGGCCCAGCGCGACGGCCGCGGCGCCGTGGATCGCCGTGGTGTCCACCTGCAGGTCGATGCCCGTCAGGGTGATCTGGCGGCCGTCCGCGCGCACGTCGGCCAGCAGGCTCATCCGCCGCAGCCGGTCCGGCGGCACACGCTCGGCGACGACGCCCAGCCAGTCGAGCATCGCCCGCAGGTTGTCCGAGGCCGCCTCGATTCGGCCGTCGAACACCGGCATCCCGTCGCGGGCGGTCAGCGTGCCGAACAGCGCCGCGTCGCCGCCGCCCGGCAGCAGCGCCATGGCCTGGTTCAGCGTGACCGCCCCGTCGGCCAGGACGGCGTTGACCCGCCCCTGCCGGATCACCTGGCCGCGATAGACCACGGCGCCGATGTCGAGGTTCACCTCGGCCCGCATCCCGCCCGGCAGGCCGAAACGCCCCTCGCCGGCCGCCGCGCGCTTCCCGGACGGCGCGGGCATGGCAAGCAGGCGGTCGAGGTCCAGGTGCTGCACGCTCAGGTCCAGGCTGGCCCGCGGCGGCTCCCCGTATTCCAGCGCGAATGTGCCGTCGGCGCTGGTCTCGCCGAGTTCCACGCTCAGCTCGCGCACCCCGGTCCGCGCGCGCCCGGCCGCCAGCGTGCCGGAAAGCGCGAAGGGCTGGGCCAGTTGCGGCGCCCGGCCGCCGCCCAGTCCGAACGCGGCCAGAAGCCCGCCCAGGTCGTCCCCGGCCGCCTCCAGGTCGCCGCTCAACAGCGGCCCGCCGTCCGCCGCGTCGGGGTCGAGGGCGCCGTTCAGCTCGGCCCGCGCCGCGCGATCCCGAAGCGCGAGCTGCACATTGACCGGCACCGCCCCGCCACCGTCGAAGCGGCCCAGGCTCAGCTCGAAGTCGCTGCGCACCCCCTGCGCCGCGAAGCTGCCCCGCCCGGACAGTGGCCCGACCAGGGACTCCGCCGAGATCCGCGCATCGACAGCGCTCAGGCGCTGCTCGACGCCGCTGACCATGTCCCGGTAGACCAGCCGCCCATCCTCGATGCGCAGCTCGTCCAGCTTGATGTCCGCCCCGAATCCGCCCAGAACGCCGTCGCCCGCCCGCGGACCGGCTCCGGCCCCGGCGGCCTGCCAGTTCCAGCGGCCGTCGGGCAGGCGCTCGACGACGATCTCCGGCCGCTCCAGCGAGACCTCCCGGATCTCGATGCGGCCTTGCAGCAGCGGCGGGATGCGCACCTCGACGTGCAGCGCCTCCAGCGCGACGATGGCCTCGGCCCGGCCGCCGGCGGCGTTGGCGACGGTCACGTCCCGCACCGACAAGGTCGGCCGGGGCAGCATGGACAGTTCCACATCGCCGCCGATCGCCAGGTCCCGCCCGATCGCCCGCCGCGCCCGCTCGGCGATCTCCGCCTTGTAGGCGTTCCAGTCCACGAAGCTGGGCGCCACGAGCACCGTCGCCACCAGAAGCGCAAGCAGGGCGAGCAGAACGTAGAGCAGCGTCTTCAAAGGCGGACCTTCGCTCGGGCTGGAGGCAGGGGCCGAATGCCGGGGCACCCCGTTGCGCATTCGGCCTTTTGCGCTAAGCTAATGAATGCGGGCGCGGACGGCAAACGAACCGGCGAGAAGCGTGCGGTCGTTTGCATCCAAGTCAAGTCAAGACGCCAACGCCTGAGAAGACGCCATGGGCGACGTGATCGACCTTGAAGAGCATCGCCGCAAGATGGCGCGGCGCAGGAAACGCCGCACCGGCGCGGAGTCGCGCGACGAGCGCCACGGCGAGCGGCCCGGTCCGGACCGCGCGCCGGACGACGACAGCTCCAGCGATCGCGGCCCGGAGAAGACCCCGAACACCTGAACCGGCGCCGGGCTGGATCTCCATCGCCCGTCGGCCTGCCGGTCGGGAGCAAGCTCCCGACCGGCGAAGTTGCGCGCCGCCTCAGCGCGCCACCACCTTCCCCGGATTGAGCAGGTCGCGCGGATCGAGCGCGCGCTTGATCGCCGCCATCGCCGGCAGCAGGTCGCCGTGCTCCAGCTCCAGCAGGCGCAGCTTGCCGTAGCCGATGCCGTGCTCGCCGGTGCAGGTGCCGCCCATCGCCAGCGCCCGCCGGACCAGACGCTCGTTCAGCGCCTCCGCCTGGCGCAGTTCGTCGGGATCGTCGGGATCGATGATGTAGACGAGGTGGAAGTTGCCGTCGCCGACGTGCCCCACGATCGGCGCCAGCACGCCGGCGTCCTCGATGTCGCGCTTGGTCTCGGCGATGCACTCGGTGAGGCGCGAGATCGGCACCGCCACGTCGGTGGGCCAGCCCTGCGCGCCGGGGCGCAGCGCCAGCGCCGCGTAGAAGGCGTCGTGCCGGGCCTGCCAGAGCTTGCCGCGCGCCTCCGGCTCGCGCGCCCAGCGGAAGTCGGCGCCGCCGTTCTCCCGCGCCAGCTCGCCGGTGCGCTCGGCCTGCTCGGCCACGCCCGCCTCGCTGCCGTGGAACTCGAAGAAGATGGTGGGCCGCACCGGGTAGTCGAGCTCGGCGTTGCGGTTGACGGCGTCCACCATCACCTCGTCCAAAAGCTCCATGCGCGCCACCGGGATGCCCGACTGGATCACCAGCATGGCGGTGTCGACCGCCCCGGCCAGGCTGGGAAAGGCGCAGACCGCCGAGGTGATGGCCTCGGGGATGCCGTGCAGCTTCAGGCGCACCTCGGTGATGATGCCGAGCGTCCCCTCCGAGCCGACCATCAGCCGCGTCAGGTCGTAGCCGGCCGAGGACTTGCGCGCCCGCCCGCCGGTGCGCACCACGCTGCCGTCGGCCAGCACCACGGTGAGGCCCAGCACGTTCTCCCGCATCGTCCCATAGCGCACGGCGTTGGTGCCGGAGGCGCCGGTCGCCGCCATGCCGCCCAGCGAGGCGTCGGCGCCGGGGTCGATGGGGAAGAACAGCCCGGTGTCGCGCAGGTGGGTGTTGAGCTGCTTGCGCGTCACCCCGGCCTCGACCTTGCAGTCCAGGTCCTCGGCGTTGACCTCGACGACGCGGTTCAGCCGCGACAGGTCGAGCGCCACGCCGCCCGACAGCGCGGCGACGTGGCCCTCCAGCGAGGTGCCGGCGCCGAAGGGGATGACCGGCTTGCCGTGGCGGGCGCAGACGCGCACGATCTCCGCCACTTCCTCGGTGCTCCGCGCGAAGGCCACGGCCTCCGGCGGCACCGGCGGGTGATAGGACTCGTCCTTGCCGTGCTGCTCGCGCACGGCCGCCGCCGTGCTGAGGCGGTCGCCCAGCAGCGCCCCCAGCTCGTCCAGCCAGTCCAGCTCCGTCGCGGTTTCGCCCGGCATGACGCATCTCCTCTTCGCTTCCGCGGACCGTCCGGGCCGCGCAGGCGATTGCACAGCGCAAGGCCGCGCGGCGTCAAGCGCCCTGAGCGTTGCGCCGCGCCCGGCCCGCGGCTTGCCGAGGGGCGGCAGGCTTCATATCCTTGGGGATGCGGGCGGCGCCACGCGCCGTGGACGCGCCGGGAGATCGCCATGTCGGAACTGTACGAACGCGACTTTTACGCCTGGGCGAACGAACAGGCGGCCCTGTTGCGCGCGGGCCGGCTGCACGAGGCCGATGTCGCCCATATCGCCGAGGAAATCGAAAGCATGGGGCGCAGCGAAAAGCGCGAGCTGGTCAACCGCCTGGTGATCCTGCTGTTGCACCTGTTGAAGTGGGCGCATCAGCCCAGCCTGCGCGGCAATTCCTGGCGCCTGAGCATCAAGGAGCAGCGTCTGCGCCTCGCCGCGCACCTCGACGATAACCCGAGCCTGAAAAGCCGCCTGAACGAGGCCATCGCCATCGCCTATCGCATCGCCCTGATCGAGGCCGAGCGCGAGACCGGCCTGCCCGAGGCGAGCTTCCCGGCAAGCTGCCCCTACACCTTCGCGCAGATGATGGACCCCGACTTCTGGCCGGACGAGGCCTGAAGTCGAGGGCGCAGCGCCGTCGCGCCCGGCGGCGGCGCGTGCTACACGCCGGCGCATGACCGGCTACACCGATTCCAGCTTCGCCGTCGCCCTCGCGCTCACGATGCTCGCGGGGATCGTGCGCGGCTTCGCCGGGTTCGGGTCGTCGATGCTGCTGGCGCCGTCGCTGTCCGCCATCTACAGCCCGGCGGTGGCGATCCCCATGATCGGCCTGATGGAGCTGGGCGTCGCCCTGCCGCTGCTGCGGAAGGCCGTGGGGATCGCGCGCTGGCGCACCGTCGGCCGGCTCAGCCTGGCGGCGTTGTTCGGCATTCCGCTGGGCGCCCTGCTGCTGGTCGCGGTGCCGGCGGAGATCATGCGCTGGGTGATCTCCGCCGCGATCATCCTGGCCGTGGCCCTGCTGGCCCTGGGCGTGGGCCGCAAGGGCGAGGCGAGGCTGGCCGGCACGCTCGGCGTCGGCGCGCTGGCCGGGCTGTCCACCGGGGCGGTGGGCATGGGCGGCCCGCCCGTCGTGCTGTACTATCTGGCCGGCCGCGACCCGGCGGCGGAGATCCGGGCCAGCCTGATCTGCTTCTTCCTGTTCACCGCCACGGTGCAGCTCGCGACCTACACCCTGAACGGCCTGCTGACGCTGGACAACGGCCTGCGCGGCCTGGCGCTGCTGCCCGTGTTCATCCTGGGCGCCCTGGCCGGCAGCCGGCTGTTCGCCGGCGCGGCGGACCGGCTCTACCGCCGCGTCGCGCTGGGGCTGGTGGTGCTCGTGGCGGTCGTCAGCCTTCTCGTGTAGCTCAAGATTGCGTGAGCCGGGGTCGCGGGAATTGCGGCAAAAATCAAAATTTGCTTTACTGAAATGGTAAATTTTTTCTAAATCCGGTTCGGACATGGATGCGATAACCCGATGCAGTCCGATCGCCGCCAGGAAGCCGCCCTTGCCTACTGGCACAGCTTGCGCCGGGGCGGCGGGCTGCCGGCCTATCGCCAGTTCGATCCGGTCGACGTCCCCGACATCCTGCCCCACCTGATGGTGCTCGACGTCCTGGGGCCGCCGCTCGACTTCCGCTATCGCCTGATCGGCGGCGAGGTGCGCGCCCGCCAGCGGCGCAAGCTGGTGCGCCGGCGGGTCAGCGAGCTGCCGGCCGAGGCGCCCGGCCAGGCGCTGTTCGAGGCGCGCCGCCGCGTCGTGGAGAGCGGCGAGCCGGACTTCGCCGCCACGGAGGTCCTGGGGCCCGACAGCCTGCCACGGCTGCAGTCCTGCCTGCACCTGCCCTTCGCCAGCGACGGCGCGCGGGTGGACGTGCTGATCGCCGTCGTGGCGTTCTCCCATATCGCGCCCTTTCGGCCCCGGGAACTGAGTGACGCGGAGGCGGGTTCGCGTTGAACAATGCGCCGTCCGCGCCTCTCCCGCGCCGAGCCGGGCAGCCATGTCATGCTCTCGGGCACCATCCTGGTGGTCTGGGCGGCCGGCGCGACCCTCGGCCCGGTGGTGGCGACGGCGGCGATGCAGGCCCTGGGGCCGTCCGGGCTGTGGCCGTATTTCATCGCGGTGGCCGGCGGCTTTTCCCTGTTCGTCGTCTGGCGCCAGCTCCAGCGCGAACGCCCCGGCGAGGCCGAGCAGGAAGAGTCCGTCACCCGCGCCCCCTCCGCCGCCCCCATCGCCGAGTGGAGCGCGCCGGAGGGGGAGGAGCATGGTGGGGCGAAAGTCCAGGTGTAGGGCGGCTTCGCGAAGCAAGCCGCCGGCAACCTTCATGCCGCCAACATCCTTCGGCGGCTTGCCTTGCGGAGAAGTCGCCCTACTCCGCGTCTGACTTCTGCCCGTAGACTCTTCACGGTAGATGTAATGTGTGGCACGATCGTGGTATGCCAAACACTTTGGAAAGCCCTGATATTAGGGCCAGATATAGCTATCCCGTTTCAAGATGCCCTGTGCGCCCGGCGAGACGAGAAGATCTTCTTAGTTTCAGAGAGAAAATGGTTGATTGGCAGAATTTGATGTTTTATGACGAACTTTCGATATGGAGGCAAATCAACCGAATGCTATGGAACAATATGGTATTTTCCCTTATAAATAAAAGCAGGCAGTATGGACAACGAAACGCGGCTGGCGCTGCGTCCATAAACCCCACTATAGCCAGTTTTGTTAACCAAAGCTTCG
>CAZLNO010000109.1:0-11569 GCA_964561005.1 uncultured Rhodovibrionaceae bacterium
AGAAGCGGTGGTGCCGCCGGGGTGATTTGAACACCCGACCCCACCCTTACCAAGGGTGTGCTCTACCCCTGAGCTACGGCGGCACGGTCGCCGGGGCGCGACGGCGCGGAACATGCCACCGGCCGTGGCCGATGGCAAGGGCGGAATCAGCGGGAAATCCCGCCGCGACGAAACCGATGTAGAACGGGGCGAGCCGGCCTGCCATCCCCTTGCCACGACGGGGCCTTGACCGCGCCACGCCCACTGTACAGCTTTTGCGCCTGATGACGGGAAAGCGCGACCATCCGGGAACGGGCACCGGCGAGTCTGGCGGCGACGCCGGCAAGACGGCGGGGAAGAAGCCGGCCGGGGAACGCGAGGCCCGGCTTGCCCGCGCGCTGCGGGACAACCTGCGCAAGCGCAAGGCGCGCCAGCGAGCGCGGGCGCCGCGCCGCTCCGACGTCGAGGGGCCGGAGGCCTCCGGCGAGGGCGAAACCTAGCTTGGCCTTTTCCCCGGCGCCCGCGTCCATTACAAGGCGTTCGCAAGACGCGCGCGCAAGGAGTCGGCCCCCGCGACGGCGGGAGTCGGCCCCGGCAACAGCGTAAGGAACGACATCGGAAAGCAGGATGGATCGCATTCGCATCTGCGGTGGCCGGCCGCTCAACGGCCAGATTCACGTCAGTGGCTCGAAGAACGCCGCGCTCCCGCTGATGGCGGCCGCGCTGCTGACCCGCGACACGCTTCGCCTGTCCAACCTGCCGCACCTGGCCGACATCACCACCTTCGCCAACGTGCTGAGCCAGCATGGCGTGGAGCTGCACATGAACGGCGAGGACGGCGACGGCTGCGCCGGGCGCACGCTGGACCTGCGAGCCGAGCGCATCGTCAACGCCCGCGCCGCCTACGACCTCGTGCGCAAGATGCGCGCCAGCGTGCTGGTGCTGGGGCCGCTGGTGGCGCGCAGCGGCCGTGCCGAGGTGTCGCTGCCGGGAGGGTGCGCGATCGGCACGCGGCCGGTGGACCTGCACCTTCAGGCGCTGGAGGCCATGGGCGCGGAGATCGATCTGGCGGATGGCTACATCAAGGCCAGGGCGCCGCGCGGGCTGGTCGGCGCCGAGGTGATCTTCCCCAGGGTGTCGGTGGGCGCCACCGAGAATGCCCTCATGGCGGCGACCCTGGCCCGGGGCACGACGCGCCTCGTCAACGCCGCCTGCGAGCCGGAGATCGCCGACCTCGCGACCTGTCTGGTCAAGATGGGCGCGCGCATCGAGGGCATCGGCACCGAGACGCTGACAGTGCATGGCCGCGACCGCCTGCATGGCGCCGAGCACGAGGTGATCCCCGATCGCATCGAGACGGGTACCTACGCCATGGCGGCGGCAATCACCGACGGCGAGCTGGAGCTGGTCGGCGCGCGCGCCGGGCATCTGCGCACGGCGCTGGACAAGCTCAACGCCTGCGGCGTGGCCACCGTGGCCAGCAACCGCGGGCTGAGCGTGCGGCGGGCCAATGGCCGCCTGGCCGGCGCCGAGGTCACGACGGCGCCCTATCCGGGCTTTCCCACCGACCTGCAGGCGCAGTTCATGGCGCTGATGACCACGGCCGAGGGCGAATCCCGCATTGCCGAGACGATCTTCGAGAACCGCTTCATGCACGTGCCGGAGCTGCATCGCATGGGCGCGGAGATCGAGGTGTCGGAGGGCACCGCGATCGTCCACGGACGGCAGGCGCTGCGCGGCGCCCCGGTCATGGCGAGCGACCTGCGCGCCAGCGCCAGCCTGGTGCTGGCCGGACTGGCGGCCGAGGGAGAGACGGTGATCCATCGCGTCTATCACCTGGACCGCGGCTACGAGCGTCTGGAGGAAAAGCTGAGCGCCTGCGGCGCCAGCATCGAACGGATTCGCGGTGATTGAGGGCGGGACGGCGATCATGAACCAGGGCGCAGCCCCACCGGCGCGTTTGAAGCTGCGGGCCAGGAGCCGGGAAGACTTCGAGGTCCTCTCGGCGGTCCTGCAGGACGCGCTGGTCCCGGTCAGCGACATGGCCCAGGTGCCGCGCGAACGCCGCTTCGTGCTGCTGGCCAGCCGTTTTCGCTGGGAGGCGCGGGCGCCGCTGGAGGACCTGCCGGACCAGGCGCGCCGGGAGCCGGCCGCGCGGACGGGCGATGCGCGCTTCGAGGACGCGCCGCTGTACGAGCGCGTCCAGTGCGGCGTGACTTTCGATCGCGTCGCGCGGGTCCAGTACCGCGGCTTCCGCAAGGGGGACGCGGATTGCATCCTCAACCTCCTGGCCGTGGTCCCCGACGGTGAGGGGGTGACGCTGGAATTCTCCGGGGGCGCCGCCTTGCAGTTGCAGGGAAGGCGGGTGGTTTGCCATCTGGAGGACCTGGGCGAGCCCTGGCCGACCCTCTGGCGGCCCAGCCACGATGACGCGGACGACCCGGTGACGGACGACAAGCACGGCGAGGAGCGGTGAGCGCGAACGAAAAGCTGATTCTGGCCCTGCCGAAAGGGCGTATCCTGCAGGAGGTCCTGCCTCTCCTGGACAAGGCGGGAATCCGGCCGGAGCCCGCCTTCGCGGACGAGAAGTCGCGGCAGCTTCGCTTCGCCACCGACGACCCCGGCCTGGACATCATTCGCGTGCGCAGCTTCGACGTCGCCACCTTTGTCGCCTTTGGCGCCGCGCACCTGGGCGTGGCGGGCAACGACGTCATTATGGAGTTCGACTATCCGGAGCTCTATGCGCCCGTCGACCTGCGCATCGGCCGCTGCCGCCTGTCCGTGGCCGAGCCGCGCGACCTCGTGAAGGACGACGACCCGCAGCGCTGGAGCCACATCCGCGTGGCCACCAAGTATCCCGAGATCACCCGCCGCCACTTCGCCGCGCGCGGCGTGCAGGCCGAGTGCATCAAGCTGAACGGCGCCATGGAGCTGGCGCCCAGCCTGGGCCTGTGCCGCCGCATCGTCGACCTGGTCTCCAGCGGCAGGACCCTGGCGGCGAACGATCTGGTCGAGGTCGAACTCATCGCCGAGGTCACCTCGCGGCTGATTGTCAACCGCGCCGCGCTGAAGACGGCGCCCTACGAGACCAGCCGCTGGATCGAGCGTTTTCGCGAGGCCGCCGATGCCCCATAGACTGGATGCCCGCAGCCCCGACTTTGCCGCCCGCTTCGACGCCTTCCTCCGGTTGCGCCAGGAGAGCGGCGGCGAGGTCGATGCGATCGTCAAGCGAATCCTGCAAGCGGTGCACGACCGTGGCGACGCGGCGTTGCTGGAATACACCGAGGAACTGGATGGCCACCGCTCGACCCCCGCGGGCCTGCGCATCCCCCAGGACGAGCTGAAGGCAGCGGTGGATCGCTGCGATCCCGAAACGATCGCCGCCCTGGAACTGGCGCGTGAGCGAATCGCCGCCTTCCACCGCCTGCAGCTTCCCGAGGATCTGGACAAGACCGACGAGCTGGGCATCCGCATGGGCCATCGCTGGACCGCCATCGATGCGGTGGGGCTCTATGTTCCCGGCGGCACCGCGGCCTATCCCTCCTCGGTGCTGATGAACGCCGTCCCGGCGCGGGTCGCCGGCGTGAAGCGGCTGGTCATGGTGGTGCCCACCCCGCGTGGCCAGGTGAACAGCCTGGTGCTGGCCGCCGCCCACGTGGCCGGAGTCGACGAGGTCTACCGTATCGGGGGGGCCCAGGCGGTGGGCGCGCTTGCCTACGGTACCGAAACGATCGCGCCGGTGGACAAGATCGTGGGGCCGGGCAACGCCTATGTCGCCAGCGCCAAACGCCAGGTCTTCGGCGTGGTGGGAATCGACACCATCGCCGGGCCGTCGGAGGTGCTGATCGTCGCCGACTCGGCCAATCGGCCGGAGGTGATTGCCGCCGACCTGCTGGCGCAGAGCGAGCACGACGCCAGCGCCCAGGCGATCCTGATCAGCGACGACGACGCCTGGGCCGAGGCGGTGGTGCGCGCCGTCGACGGCCACCTGCAGCGCCTGCCGCGCAGCGAGATCGCGGCAAGGAGCTGGCACGACTACGGCGCGGTCATCCGGGTGGCGAGGCTGGACGACGCGCCGGCGCTGGTGGATCGCATCGCGCCCGAGCACCTGGAGCTGGCCGTGGCGGAGCCGGATGCCATGATGCGCCGCATCCACCACGCCGGCGCCATCTTCCTGGGCGGCCATACCCCGGAGGTCATCGGCGACTATGTGGCCGGGCCGAACCACGTGCTGCCCACCGACCGCGCGGCCCGCTTCTCCTCGGGGCTGTCCGTGCTGGACTTCATGAAGCGTTCGTCGATCCTGGCCTGCCCGCCGGCGGGATTGAAGGCGATCGGGCCGGCGGCGGTGACCCTGGCGCGCGCCGAGGGCCTGGACGCGCATGCCCTCTCCGTGGCTCTGCGGCTCGGGGAGGAGGGAAGCGACTGACGACGGCGAGGGGAGCTGCCGTGGCGGACAGCGAGCAGTCCGGCGCCGCGGGCGCCGCGCGCTTGAACCGGCTGGTCAAGATCGAGCTGGACGAAAAGAGCGTCCTGCGCCGCAACCCGGACGTGGAGCACGAGCGGGCGGTCGCGATCTACGACCTGCTGGAAGAGAACACCTTCACACCGGTCGGCGACTATCAGGGACCCTACAGCCTGTACCTGGGCCTCGAGGAAAGCCGGCTTGTCTTCGACATCCGCAGCGAGGACGAGACGCCGCTGGGGCGGGTCAGCATGTCGCTTTCACCTTTCCGACGGATCATCAAGGACTACTTCACGGTGTGCGAGAGCTACTTCGAGGCCATCAAGACGGCCAGCCCGTCGCGCATCGAGGCCATCGACATGGGCCGGCGCGGCCTGCACAACGAGGGTTCGGAGCTGCTGCAACAGCGTCTCGCCGATAAGATCGAGATGGATTTCGACACCGCCCGGCGGCTGTTCACGCTGGTCTGCGTCCTTCACATCCGAGGCTGAGGATCGGCCGCGATGGCGGATCTGCCCGATGCCGTACTGTTCGCCTGCACCCACAACTCGGTCCGCTCGGCGATGGCCGAGGGGCTGATGAAGCACCTGCTGGGGCACCGGGTGTACGTCGATTCCGTGGGGGTGCGGCCGGGCGAGATCGATCCCTTCGCCGTCGCCGTCATGGAGGAACTGGGGGTCGATCTCTCGCGCCATCGGGCCAAGACCTTCGAGGATCTGACCGACAGCTTCTTCGACCTCATCATCTCGCTGTCGCCCGAGGCCCAGCACAAGGCGGTGGAGATGACCCGCACCATGGCCTGCGACGTGGAGTTCTGGCGCACCCTCGATCCCACGCACGTCGAAGGCAGCCGGGACATGCGCCTGGACGCCTACCGCCAGGTGCGCGATAGCCTGCTGAAGCGCATCAAGGAGCGCTTTCCCCTCGACCTGAAGCCGAACCTCTGAATGGCCGAGGGTGCGGGGATTGGCGCACGGGCACGCAAGCAATATTTGTTCTGGCCGGACGCATCCAGTATGATCCGCGCGCCGGTCGGGGGGATGCTTTTCCGGCGCGGCGCCGCGCGCGATGCAGGAGGGACTGACGTTAGGCGCATGTCGAAAGAGGATCTGATCGAATTCCAGGGAACCGTGGTGGAGCTGCTGCCCAACGCCATGTTCCGAGTCGAGCTCGACAACGGCCACGAGGTGCTGGCCCACACCTCGGGCAAGATGCGCAAGAATCGCATCCGCGTGTTGGCGGGCGACCGCGTCAACGTGGAAATGACGCCCTACGACCTGACGAAGGGTCGCATCACCTTCCGCTACAAGTAGGCGGAGCGCTGGCGTGTCCGCGCCCGGCGCCCGCCACACAGCCACCGCGCGCACGGCCGCGGCGCGGCCGCCGCTGGTCCTGGCCTCGGCCTCGCCGCGCCGGCTTGATCTGCTGCGCCAGGTCGGCGTGCCGCCGGACAACGTCGATCCGGCCGAGCTGGACGAAACGCCGCGCCGGGGCGAGCTGCCCGGCGCCCATGCCGAGCGGCTGGCGCGGGAGAAGGCGCGTGCCGTGGCGCCGCGCCATTCCGGCGGCTACGTGCTGGCCGCAGATACCGTGGTGGCGGCGGGCCGTCGCATCCTGCCCAAGCCGGCCGACGCTTTCACGGCGCGGCGGTGCCTGGAGCTGCTGTCCGGCCGCCGGCATCGCGTGTACGGCGGCCTCTGCGTCATCGCGCCGGAGGGACGGGAGGTGGCGCGCGTGGTTTGCACGCAGGTGCGGATGAAGCGCCTGCATCCCTGCGAGATCCAGGCCTACCTGGACAGCGGGGAGTGGGACGGCAAGGCTGGCGGTTATGCCATCCAGGGGCGGGCCGCGGCCTTCGTGCCGTGCATCAACGGCTCGTACACCAACGTGGTGGGACTGGCCGTGGTCGAGGCCCTGAATTTGCTTCGAGGGTTGGGGTACGTGCCGCCATGCGACGGGCCCTGATCGAGGCGCGGCCTGGCGAGACCCGGACCGCCGTGCTGGACGGCGACACCCTGGTGGACCTTCTGATCCAGCGCGACGATCACCCCGGCCACGCGGGCGACCGCTACCTCGGCCGGGTCGCCGCGATTGACAAGAGCCTTCAAGCCGCCTTCGTCGATATCGGCCTGGACCGGCCCGGCCTCTTGCCGCGCAAACAGGCACCACACCGCCTGAATGAGGGCGATGCCGTCGTTGTCGAGGTCGTGCGCGACCCGGCGCCGGGGAAGGGGCCAAAGCTGGCCGCCCGCCCGCCGTGGGCGGGAGAGACCGCCGCTCCCGTGCCCCGGCTGCTATGGCGGGCCGACCCCCTGGCCGAACTGCTGTGTCGTTCGGATCCCGAAACGATTATTGTGCAGGGCGATGGCGTGCTGGCGGGACTGAAGCGGCGGCTGCCGGCGCTGGCTTCGGCGATGCGGGCGCACCTGGACCCGAGGCCGTTGTTCGACACGGCGGGACTGGAGGCGGCGATCGAGGCACTGCTGGGTCCGGAGGTGCCGCTGCCCGGCGGCGGCCGTTTGCGGATCGAGCCGGTGCGTACCCTGACCGCCGTGGACGTGGACACGGCGGCGCGCGCCGGCGGCGACCCCCGGCGCCTGGCCCTGGAGACCAATCTGGCCGCCGCGAGGGAACTGGCCCGGCAGCTCCGACTGCGCGCTCTGAGCGGTCTGATCGTCATCGATTTCCTCGAACTCGACCGCAAGGTGCACCGCGAGGAGATCGTTGCGAACCTGAAACAAGCGGGGGCCGACGATCCGGTCCCCTTCGAGGTGGGGCCGATGCGGGCCTCGGGGCTGGTCGAGGCGACGCGGGCGCGCCTGCGCCCGCCATTGCACGAGCTGCTGTTGACCCCCTGCGGTCGCGACCACTCGGGCTATATCAAGGCTGCGACGACGGTCGCCCATGAGCTGCTGCGGGCCGTCGAGCGCGAGGCCGCGGCGCAGCCCGGCCGAGCCTTCGCGCTCACGGCCGCGCCGGCGGTGGTGGCGGCCCTGGAGGGTCCGGCGGCGGCGGCGCGCGGGGCGCTGGAGGGCCGCCTGGGCCGCAGGTTGCCGTTGCGGCACGATGCGACACGGGCGCTTGAAGATTACGATATCGAATCGAGGTGAGGCCGTGATGACATCTGCCGAGTCCGCGCCGGAGCGCAAGGCGGGCGACCGCCGCTGTCCCATCTGCGGCGCGCCGGCAAGCCCGGCGGTGCGGCCATTCTGTTCGCGCCGCTGCGCCGATCTCGACCTTGGCCGCTGGCTGAAGGGGCAATATCGCATCCCGACGGCGGAGCCCCCGGAGGACGGTGCGCCCGGCCAGGACGAGGACGGCTCCAGCTAGCTTCGATGGGGTTGTGCGCGTGCCGGCCCTTCCCATATCGGTCCCTGCCGGCGGCGAGAAAGCGGACGCGATCCCTCTGGACATGGGGCGGCAGTTGCGCTAAACCCCCGCCGCAGCGGCCGGAACGGCCCGTGCCCAGGTAGCTCAGTTGGTAGAGCATGCGACTGAAAATCGCAGTGTCGGTGGTTCGATTCCGCCCCTGGGCACCATCACCCCCTCCGGTCTAACGACTCCCCGGACATTTCGACTTCGGTTCCCGGCGGTCCCCGGTCCGGCACCTGCCGAGGAGCGGGATCTGGTCGTCGGCCCTGTTTCTGACCGTCGCGATGGCACATGTCCTTTTTATCGTACGCGGGAGGGGGCGGCGCTGTTGTTTCCTGGTGAATATGATGTAAAAATCCGGGTCATGAAGATCGACCGCGCCTTTGAGCAGCGCCTTGAGCACGCGGACCACAAGCGGTTATGGGCCTATTGGCGCAGCAAGGCGCCGGCCGGGGGCATACCGGCCCGCGCCGATCTCGACCCCCTGGATATCCCGGCGCTTCTGCCGCGCCTTGCGTTGATCGACGTGGAATGCGAGGAGGGACGGTCGCAGTTCCGCTATCGCCTGGCCGGGACGGAGATCGTTGCGCGCGCGGGGCGCGATCCGACCGGAAAGAGTTTCGTCGAGCTTTACGAAGGCGCGTATCTGGAGCAGGCTCTGGCGACCTACCGGGAGGTCGTCGAGACCCGACAGCCCCACCTCTCGCGCCGGCGCTTCCCGGTGGAGTCGGGCCGCGACTTCCTCAGCTACGACAGGCTTATCCTGCCCCTGGCACGGGACCACCGGAGCGTGGACATGCTGGTGCTGTGCACGGTTTTCCACTTGTAGGCGCCGGAGGCGGCCTGTCGAAGCGACTCCTGGACAGGGAGGCTTGGCCTGTGCTAGCTGGCAAATAACAGGGGAGCGTCATGTACGGCCAAGGAGGACGGGTCGCCGGACCTGCTGGCGCCCGTCCTTCTTGTTCCAGGGGCCGGTGTTGCGGGGGCTGCCATGCGCGTGCAGACCAACCATCTCCAGCCGCTTCGATTCCTTTGCGCCGATTGCGGTGGTGCACTGGGCGTGTCCGGCGGGTATGGACCGCCGCCGCCGGTGGTGGACTGCGCCACGTGCGGGTCCCTGTGTGCGCTGGGGCAGTCCGGGCGGGTTCGCCAAGGCCTTGAAGCCAAGCCGGCGATCAAGGTGGTTCCGACCGGCCTGGCGGCGGTGATGCGCGCGCTGTAAGGCGTTATCCGGCCGCCGTCGCGCGGTGCGAGGGCCCGGGATGCGCGCCGGCGCGGTGCCTGGCCGCACGGCGCCCGACAACGGCCGACACGGGAATGGATACGAGCTGGATCTTCGCCAAGGGACTCGTGATCGGCATTGCCGTGGCGGCGCCGGTCGGGCCGATCGGCTTGCTGTGCATCCAGCGCACGCTGCAGCACGGGGTGCGGGTGGGGCTGGCCACTGGGCTGGGCGCCGCCACGGCCGACGGCGTGTTCGGCGGGATCGCGGCCTTCGGTCTGGCATCGGTGTCGGACGTCCTCGTCGCGCATCAGGCAGCGCTACGCCTGATCGGCGGGCTCGTGCTCTTCATCCTGGCGTGGCGGGCGTGGCGTCGCGCCCCGCCGGAGATGGCCCACGCGCCGGTGCATGTGAAGGTTCTGGCGGGCTATGGCACCGGACTGGCCGTGACGCTCTCGAACCCCATGACGATCATGGGATTCCTGGGAATCTTCGCCGGTTTCGGCCTGAGCGAGCTGGAGGCCGGGATCGCCAGCGCGAGCGAGCTCGTGCTGGGGGTGTTGCTCGGCTCGGCGGCCTGGTGGCTCGGCCTATGCCTCGGCACCGAGGCGTTGAAGCCGCGCTTCGGTCCGCACAGTCTGGCCTGGACCAACCGCCTGGCCTCCCTGCTGCTTGCGGCCTTCGGCGTCTTCGCGATCAGCACCGTTGCCATGTGACCGCCGCTTTTCCTGCCGGTGCGCCCGGACAGTCGCTTCCGCGTCCGTGGGTTGCATCGCCGAGAGTCGTGATGCATGGTAACGCCATCTAAACGCACTACATGATCGCTTGTGTGGTGCCGTTGCGCGCGGCCGGATCGCGGCGGCCGGGGACGCAGGGACGCCACGGCGGCGGGACGGAAGTCAGCCATTTCGGCGAAGGGGGTTTGCATGTCGCTTGCGCTTCGTTTGTGGATCAGTGCGGTCGCTCTGGCGGTTCTGGCCGTCGCCGGCGGCGGTATCCTGTATTTTACCGAGGAGCGGAACGCGCAGGCCGCGAACCGGATCGGCGGTCCCTTCACCCTGGTGGACACCGAGGGTGAAACCGTGACGAACGCGGATTTCCGCGGGCAGTACAAGCTGGTCCTCTTCGGCTACACCTACTGTCCGGACGTCTGCCCGACCTCGCTGCTGACCATCACGCGCGCCCTGCACGCCCTGGAAGAGCAGGCGCCGGCGAAGGTGCAGCGGATCACCCCGATCTTCATCTCGGTTGACCCCGAGCGCGACACGCCGAAGGTGCTGGGCGACTACGTCTCGAACTTCCATGGCAGCCTGGTGGGCCTGACAGGCAGCGACGCACAGATCGCCGAGGCGGCGAAGCAGTACCGCGTGCGCTACTGGCGCGTGCAGGGCGAGGACGAGAGTGCCTACACCATGGCGCACACCGCCTACACCTTCCTGATGGGACCCGAGGGCGAACTGATCACGCGCTTCGACCACAAGACGCCCGCCAATGAAATGGCGCAGGTGCTGGCCGAGCAGGTGTCGAGCTGACGCGCGCCTTGCGCGCCGGTCCGCGTCTTTGTCGAATAGGGGGCGTGCGGCCGCGCCTTTCAGCGCGCTTGCGTCGTGCGGTCCTTTCGCCAAGGCGTCCTCGCTCAGTAATATAGGCCAAGAATCCGTCCGTCATTCCGCGCCGCGTGACCTTTGTGCGCGCGGTCACAATGGGTTGAGAACCTGCTTTTTACGCCGGCCCGCCCAATTACGACCGCTCGGCCAGATGTTACGTTGGGTCCGATAACAAAGCGAAATGGCGAGACAAGCAAGCAGGAGAGGACCCATGCGGATCAGAAGCAAGGCGCTCGCCCTCGGCGCCGCCGTGGCGATGGTGGCCGGATGCTCGACCGTCGCCGGCGACAGCGAGACCGTGACCGATCAAAGCCGCGCGGAACGCAAGCCGCCCTTCGGCGGCCCGGCGAACGTCGCCTACGCGGAAAAGCTGTGGTCGGCCTTGGCGGCCGAGCGGATGGTGGGGCCCGACACCGAGACGACGCACCCCTACAAGGGTCAACAGCCGCACGGCGGCGTCCTGGAATTGCTGGAGGCCGAGACCGCGGTGGACGGCACGCAGGGCCTGGCCCTGGTCAAGAAGAACTACCGCGCCGAGAACATGGATGCCGACGCGTTGATCGACGCCGTGCTGGAGGACCAAAAGGCGCAACTCGCCTCGGTCACCGTGATGTTCCAGCGCGAGGGCGGCTATGACCCCGACCACGACGACTGGTACTGGGCGAAGTATGCGCCCGACGGCTCGCTCATGACCAATCCCAAGGGGATGAAGCTGGGCGGCCGTGTCGCGAAGGGCGCGCCCAAGGGCTGTATCGCCTGTCACGAGGCCGCGCCGGGCGGCGACTACATCTTCACTCACGACAAGTACGCCGCGAAGTAGGCGGACGCGCCTGGGCCAGTGCGCCAGCCACGGGGACCTGCCGCTTTTCGGCGGCGTCCCCGCGGTGCCAAGGGCGTGGCGCCGGTGTCCGGGCGTTGATCCGG
>CAZLNO010000110.1:0-11369 GCA_964561005.1 uncultured Rhodovibrionaceae bacterium
AGGCTTTCCGGCACGTCGCCGTTGACGATGCGCTGGGCCAGCCCCTCGACGATGGCGGTCTTGCCCACGCCGGCCTCGCCGATCAGCACGGGGTTGTTCTTGGTGCGCCGGGAGAGGACCTGGATGGTGCGGCGAATCTCGTCGTCGCGGCCGATGACCGGGTCGAGGTCGCCGTCCTGGGCCTTTTGCGTATAGTCGATGGTGTACTTCTTCAGCGCCTCGTACTGGTCCTCGGCGCTGGCGGTGTCGGCGGTGCGGCCCTGGCGCAGGCTTTCGATCGCCTGGTTCAGCGACTGCGGCGACACGCCGGCGTCGCTCAGGGCCTTGGCCGCGCCGGTCTTCTGCTCCATGGCGAGCGCCATCAGCAGGCGCTCGACGGTGACGTAGGTGTCGCCGGCCTTCTTGGCCAGCTTCTCGGCGTTCTCGAAGACGCGGGCCAGCTCGGGCGTGAGATGGAGCTGCCCGGCGCCGCTGCCCTCAACCTTGGGCAGCTTGCCCAGCTCGCTGTCGACGCGGGCCTCCGCCGTCGCCGGGTCGCCGCCGGCCTTGCGGATCAGGTTGCCGGCCAGACCCTCCTCGTCGTCGATCAGCACCTTCAGCAGGTGCTCGGGGGTCAATTTCTGGTGGTTGCCGCGCAGGGCGAGCCCCTGGGCGGACTGGATGAATCCGCGCGCGCGCTCGGTGTATTTCTCGAAATCCATGACTGTCTTGCCCTCCTCGTCCGCACCCGCTTGGGCGGCGTGCGATCGATGATGCCGGATCGGTTCCCCTGCCGGCCGCCACCCGCTTAGCGGCGTGGCCACCGGATGTCGTTGATTCATATCAGCGACCAGACTTCATATGGTGTGGCGCCTGTGCCACACAAGAGCGTCGCACGCGCGTTCCGCACGCGGCGAATGCCGCCCATTCAGTGCATTGACAGCCCCCGGCGGGCGCGGTTTCCTCGCAACAGGTCAGGGATGGAGGGACGATGAGCGCCAGTATCAGCCGCATCTGCCGCTACCCGGTGAAGAGTCTGAACGCCGAGGCGCTGCCCGAGGTGACGCTGGAGCCCGAGCGCACGCTGCCCGGCGACCGGCGCTTCGCCATTGCCCGCGGCAGCCGGCAGGTGGAGACCCATCCCGAAAGCTGGGTGTCCTACGACAACTTCGTCACGCTGCGCCGCACCGAGCGGCTGGCCCAGCTCCAGGTGTCCTTCGACCCGGACACCGGCCACATGGCGCTGCGGCGCAAGGGCCGCACGGTGGCGCAGGGCAAGGTGACCGAGCCGCTGGGCCGCACCATCATCGACCAGTTCCTGGCCGCCTTCCTCAAGGACGACCTGCAGGGCGCGCCCAAGCTGGTCGATGCGCGCGACATCGCGCTGACCGACAGCGACGACCCGGAGATCTCCTTCATCAATCTGGCCAGCGTGCGCGATCTGGAGCGCGTGGTCGGGCAGCCGGTGGATCCGGCGCGCTTTCGCGGAAACTTCTATATCGACGGGTTGCCCGCCTGGGCGGAGATGGACTGGGTCGGCCGCCGCTTCCAGGCCGGCGCCGCGAGCTTCGAGGTGACGGAGCCGATCGAGCGCTGCGCGGCCACCACCGTGAACCCCGAGACGGCCCAGCGCGACATCAACATCCCGAAGATGCTGCAGCGGGGCTACAAGCACATCTGCATGGGGATCTACGCGATCTGCCGCGAGGGCGGCACGGTCCGGCAGGGCGACACGCTGCGGCTGCCGGATTGATGCGGGAAGGCTGTATCAGCGGTTAGACCATAACGCCGGGGCGCGGCCCTGTCGGCAAGCTCATTCCTCGAGCCTGCCGACCGACCGCGCCCCGGCTGGGGTTCAGCCTTGGCGGACGATCCGGTCTACTGGACCAGGATCTCCACGCGGCGGTTTTGCTGCTCGCGCACGCCGTCGGCCGTGGGCACCGCCGGCTCGGACTCGCCGCGGGCCGCGATCGAGATATCGTCGGGATCGACGCCCCAGGCCATCAGCGCGCCCTGGACGTTCTGGGCCCGCTCCAGCGAGAGCTCGCGGTTGTAGTCCTCGGGACCGGCCCGGTCCGCGTGGCCGGTCACGGAGAACGACAGGTCCGGATCGTCCTCGGCCAGCGCCGCGGCGGCCTGGACCTTCTCCATCGATTCCTGGCGCACCTCCGCCGCGTCGAAGTCGAAGTAGACGACGAAGCGCTGCGGCTCCATCGGCTCCGGCTCCGGCTCGGGCGCCTGGACCTCGGGCTCCGGCTCGGGCGCCATCGCCGTCTCCAGCTCGCCCAACGCCTTGTAGAAGGCGTCGCGGCAGCGGGCGATGTGGTCGGGCTGGTGGTTCTCCTCCTGCTGCTCGATCCAGCAGTCGTAGCGGCCCTGCGCGTGCGCCGCCAGTTCCGGCGCCTTGCGCCGGCCCGAAGCGTCGAGCAGTTGCACCAGATCGGCGCGGGCGCTGGACAGCTCGTCCACCTTGTCGGCCGGCAGATCCCAATTTTCCACCGTCTCCGGCAGAACCACCTCGCCATCGGCCGCCTTCAGGCCTTTGCGGGCGTAATAGTTGGCATCGCGCCAGTCGTACATCTCGTCGGCCTCGAAAGCCGCGATCTGCTGGTATTCCCCGACCAGCGCCCGGGTGAAGGCCGACCCGGTCGGCTGGGCATTGCGGAGAGTCTCCACGCTCTGCCCGGCACAGGCCGTCAGGACACCCGCCGCACCAATGGCCGCGAGCGCTTTCAACAATCTCATCACGTCCTCCTTGAGTCCCTGTCTTTTTTCGTCAGAGGGCTGTCGCCCTTTACGCAGGCAGCGCAGGGTGATGCTGCCGGCCTCCCCCTGATGGTACCTGTAAGTTCTGAATAACTCAAAAATGGTCAGGGGAAAACGGTCGAAACGCGACAGTGTTTCGCTCGTGGGAGGCAACCTGTCGAGTTTTTGCATGGGCGACGGTACGCCGACTCGGCCCGGCGGGCGCAGCGAGACCGGCCCAGGGGCGATTCGGATTCCATCTCCTGGGGCGGATCGCGATCAAGCGGCACGTGCCAGCACTCGCAAACGACTCATCACCAGATCGCGGTCGAGATAGCAGCCCTGCAGGTGTCGCCGCCCCGTGTTCGGGTCGAAGGCCTCGCGCCCGTGCAGCACGCGCAGATTGTCGAACGCCACCATCTGGCCGGGCCGCAGCCGCAGCCGGAGCATGAAGCGCGGATCGCGCAGCAGGGCCCAGAACCGGCAATAGGCGCGATAGAACGGCTCGGCCACCTCGGGCGGCAGGCGCCGGTTGTCGCGGATCCAGTTGTTGAAACGGATCTCGCACGGCGCGCCGTCGCCGTCGCGGCCGATCGTGGGGGCTCGGAACCGGATGTCGCTTGTCGCGTCCTGAAAGCGGAAATCGACCGGCTGCGTCGCCAACAGCTCATAGGCGTCCGGGTCCTCGCGCCTGAGCGCCTCCGCCGCGGCGAAGCCGTCGGTCAGAAGCGACGCGCCACCTTGTGCCGCGTTCTCCAGGCAGTAGAGAAGCTGGAAGTCGGGCGGGCGCTGCCAGTTGGGCAGGTCGACGTGCGGCTCCAGGGGGATCGCGGTGTAGGCCGCGTTGTTCGGGTCGGGCTTCGAGACCACGTCGAAGATGCGGCCGAAGTTGGTCTCGCGCGGCCAGCCGACGCGGCCCGCCACCCGCAGGACCTCGCCGTCCGCGGTCGGCCCGCCGTGTATCAGGGCAACGCCGTCGCGGGTCAGCGCGTCCAGCCAGCGGCGCAGGCCGGCGTCCGTCGTCATGACCTCGTCGTGCGACAGGGACGTCACGCGGTCCTGCATCGCCGCCGCGTCCCAGAGCCTCGCGGACGACGTCTTGACCGATCCGCCGTGGTCGTCCGCGCGCTGGCGCAGCCATCCGGGATCGTAGAGGCTTTCGTGGTCCTCGCCGGCTGCGTCGCCGGATTCCGCCCAGAGGAGGCGGAGCGCGCCGTGGGCGGTGACGGACGCCCTCGGACTCCGGATTTCCGGCAGGTCGATCAGGTTGAAGGTTCGCTCGCGCGTTTGCGGATGTCGGCAAAGGGAACAGGCGCAGTTGTCCCGCAGCCAGACCAGGGGGAACTCCGCGCGGTGCCCATCCTCCCATTCGACCTGGATATTGCGCCTGGAAAGCTTCGCTGCCCGCAGGCGGTGCGGGGCGGTGTAGCTGTCGAACTCGCCCATGTCGACCACGGGGCTCGGCGACGCCCCCTCGGCGCTGCGCGTCATGTCGCTTTCTCCGAAGCTGTGTCAGAGAGCTTTTTGCGGCTGTTCGCTTTCCTCTTCGTCCTCCCCGCCGGCGCCTTTCCGGTTTCCGCGCTCGCGATAGATGAAGTAGAGGTTGCGCGAGTAGATCGCGATGCCCGCGCCCTGGCCCACGATGAACACCGGGTCCTCGCGCCACAGGGCATAGGCGAACAGCAGCAGGCCGCCCGCGATCGAGAAGTACCAGAAGGCGATCGGGATGATCGAGCGCCGGGCCCGCTCGCTGGCCATCCACTGCACCAGGAAGCGCATGGAGAACATGATCTGGCCGGTGAACCCCAGCGCCAGCCAGAAGGTGAGACTGTTCATCAGGTTGCCGATCACGGTGACGTCCGCTCCTTGTCCCCCAGGGCGACCACCTTGCCGGGCAGGCGGCAGCGGCGGATCAGCCAGAACACCGCCAGCAGGTCGCCGATGCCGATCCACAGGCGGTTCCACACGCCGTACTTGGCCCGGCCGGCCACGCGCGGCCGATCGGTGACCGTCTCCAGCGCCAGGGTGTGGCCCTGGGCCTTGACCAGCGCCGACATGAAGCGGTGCTGGCCGTCGAAATAGGGCAGCCGCAGGAAGGCCTCGCGGGTGATCACCTTGAGCCCGCAGCCGGTATCCCGCGTGCCGTCGTTCAGCATGGCCGCGCGCACGCCGTTGGCGACGCGCGAGGACAGCCGGCGCAGCACGTTGTCCCGGCGCCTGCCCCGCTGTCCCGCCACCATCGCCAGGCGCGGGTCGCGCCGCCGCTCCTGGCGCAGGCGCTCCACCAGCCGCGGCGCCTCGGCGGGGTCGTTCTGGCGGTCGCCGTCCATCAGCACGAGGACCGGCGCGCGGGCCGCCAGCGCCCCGGTGCGCACGCCCGCGCTCTTGCCGCACTTGCGGTCGTGCTGCAGCACGCGCAGCCAGGGATATCGCGCCATCGCCCGCACCAGGGCCTCGGCGGTGCCGTCACGGCTGCCGTCGTCGACGAAAAGCGCCTCGAAGGTGTAATGCGGCGCCAGCGCGGCGGCGATCTCGTCCAGCAGCGGCTCGATGTTGTCAACCTCGTCGTGCACCGGGACGACGACGGCCAGCTCCGGCGCGTCCGGCGGCGGGGCACGGTCCGTCGCGCCCGCTTGCGAATCGTTGTCGGGCGTGCTTTCGAGACTTGGATCGAGCATCGGCGACTGCTGGCGGACCAGCCCTTGTCTCTGCTATCCGGGCGCGGGCCTGGCGGTGCGCGCCGGAACAACGGCCGGACGCGCGGCGGCCGCTCATGCCGTCATACCACTTTCATCGCCCGCGGGCGAAGATGATGTCCGGCGGGAGGCCGCGGCGTCGACCGGGCATCACCGGATGCCGCTCGCGCATACGTGACGGGAAACCTGGATGCAAGCCCTTCTTCGCGGCCCCCGGCCGTGGCTGTTACTGACGCTGCTGTGCGCGCTGCTCTACCTGCCCGGCCAGGCGGCGCTGCCGACGATGGACCGCGACGAGGCGCGCTTCGCCCAGGCCAGCAAGCAGATGCTGACCGGCGGCGATTACCTGGTGCCGCACTTCCAGGACGCGCCGCGGACCAAGAAGCCCGCCGGCATCTACTGGCTGCAGGCGGCGTCCGTGGCTTTGCTGTCGGACGCGCGGGCGCGGGAGATCTGGGCCTACCGGGTGCCCTCGGTGCTGGGCGCCTGGGCGGCGGTGCTGCTGACCTTCGCGATCGGCGCGCGGCTGGCCGACCGGGAAACCGGCCTCGTGGGCGCCGCGCTACTGGGCAGCTCGCTGCTGTTGTCGGTCGAAGCGCATCTGGCGAAGACGGACGCGGTGTTGCTGGCCACGGTGCTGCTGTCGTTCTGGGGGCTGGCGCGCGGCCACGCGGCCTGGCGCGACGGCGAGCCGCCGGCGGGGCACGCGCCCTGGCTGGCCTTCTGGAGCGGCCTGGGTCTGGCGGCGCTGATCAAGGGGCCGGTGGGTCCGGCGGTGGTGGGGCTGGCCTGCCTCGGGCTGCGCGTCGCCACGGGCACCTGGCGCTGGGGCCGGGGCCTGCGGCCGGCGTGGGGCGTGCCGCTCATGGCCGTTCTGGCGGGCGGCTGGCCGCTGGCGCTGCTGATCGCGGGGGCGGGCGGCTTCATGGGCGAGGCGGCGAGCGAGGACCTGATCCCGAAGCTGCTCTCCGCGCAGGAATCGCATGGCGCGCCGCCGGGCAGCTACGTCCTGGCGCTCTATGCCGCCTTCTGGCCCGGCGCGCTGCTGGTCGTGCCGGCGCTGGTCGCCGCCTGGGGGCGCCGCCGCGAGCCCGCGGTCGCCTTCCTGCTGGCCTGGGTCGTGCCGGGCTGGGTGATGTTCGAACTGGTGCCGACGAAGCTGCCGCACTACGTCCTGCCGCTCTACCCGGCGCTGGCCCTGCTGGCCGGCCTGCTCCTGGTCCAGGGCTGGCCGAGGCCGGGCAAGCCCGTCTGGCGCTGGCTGTCGCGCCTGCACGTCGCCCTCTGGACGGCGCTGGGCCTGGGCCTCGCCGGCGCCATGATCTATCTGCCGTCGATTTATGCGGAGGGCGGCGGCTGGTGGTCGCTGCTGCCCGCCGCGCTGGTCGTGGCCGTCGTGCCGTTCGGCGCCGTGGCGGCCTGGCGCGGCCAGGGCGCGCGCGCGGCGCTGGCGGCGGTGGCGCTGTCCTGCCTGACGCTGCCGTGGCTGGGCCAGGTCTACGCGCCGCGCCTCGACCGGCTGTGGGTCAGCCGGACGGTGGCGGACGCGCTGCCGCCGCCGGAGGCGCGGCCCCCGCTGGCGGCCGCCGGCTATCACGAGCCCAGCCTGGTGTTCCTGGCCGGGACCGAAACCCGGCTGACGACCCCGGATGGCGTGGCGGACTATCTGGCGGCGACGCCCGGTGCCTATGCCCTCCTCGCGGGCGAGGGCGAAGTGCGGCTGCCGCGCGCGGACCGCCTGGACGTCCGCAAGGTGGCGGAATTCGCCGGGTTCAATTACTCGAAGGGCGACCCGATCACAGTGGTTCTGGTCCGCCGGCCGGCCGCGCCTTGATGCCGTGAGGGAAGTCTTGTACGCCTCAACCCGCGCCGAGCGACCCCGAGGCCCGATGAATCGACCGCCGCCGCCGAAGACCGAGACGGAGAACGAACCTGCGCCCAAGCTGGTCCGGCGCGCGGTGGCGGGGCCGACGCGTGCCGTGGTGGCCTGGTCCGGCTGGCCGGATCTCGGGGATCACGCGCGCCTGGGACACGCGGGCGTGGTGGTGGCGGCCCTGGCGCTGCTGTGCATGGCGGTGGTCGACCGGCCGCTCGCCTGGTCCATGAAGGCCCAGGTCCAGGGCGACATGCTGGCTCTATGGGAGGGCATCACCGACCTCGGCGTGGCGACGGGCTATGTGGTGGCCGCCGTGCTGGTGCTCCTGGTCGGCTGGATGGGTGTCCGCGTGGCGGCGCACGAGAGCACGCGGCGCCGCTGCGACATCCTGCGGCGCTACGCGGCGCTGCTGCTGGGCGGGCTGGCGCTGTCGGGCGCGGTGGTCAATCTGACCAAGATCGTGCTGGGCCGGCAGCGGCCCGAATATCTGTTTCGCGACGGCTTTTACGGATTCGAGCCGCTGAACTTCGACACCGGCGCCAACACCTTTCCCTCCGGCCACGCGCAGACGATCTGGGTCGTCGCCGCGGTGCTGTGCATCGCCTTTCCGCGCCATCGCCTGGCCATCTGCGCCGTGGCCGCCGTCGTCGCCCTGTCGCGGGTGGTGATCACCGAGCACTATCTCAGCGACGTCCTGGTGGGCTCGTACCTCGGGATCGCCTCGGTGGTCCTGCTGGCCCCGCTGATCCTGCGGCGCGAGGCGCCGGCAAGCCGATGACGGTCGCGGCATGACCCAGGTGCGCGAGTCCCGGCTGCGACCGGCCGTTCCGTTGCTGGCCGCCGGCTCCGAAGGGGCTCTGGCGCTGCTGGCGGTGGGCGGCCTGACGCTGCTGCGCGTCGCCCTGCTCTTCCTGGGCGACTACGAGCTGTACGGCGACGAGGCGCAGTACTGGAGCTACGCGGTCGAGCCGGCCTTCGGCTACTACTCCAAGCCGCCGATGGTCGCCTGGGCGATCCAGGCGGGCCTGCTGGCCTGCGGCGAGGGCGAGGCCTGCCTGCGCCTGGCCTCGCCGCTGCTGCACGGCGCGGCGGCGTTGCTGGTGTTCGCGCTGGCGCGGGCGCTGTTCGACGCGCGCACGGCGCTGTGGAGCGCGGTTGTCTACGCCACGCTGCCCGGCGTCAGCTACTCCGCGCTGCTGATCAGCACCGACGTGCCGCTGCTGGCGTTCTGGACGCTGGCGCTGCTGGCGCTGGTCAGGCTGCGCGACCGCCCCGGCGAGGCGGGGTGGGCCTGGGTGCTGGGCCTGGCCTTCGGGCTGGGGATGCTCAGCAAGTACGCCATGGGTTATCTGCTGGTGTGTCTGGTCGTCTATGCCGCGGTCGACCCGGCGGGACGGCGATTGCTGGCGGACCGCCGCCTGTGGGGCGGGCTGGCGCTGGGCGTGGCGGTGTGGTCGCCCAACCTGCTGTGGAACCTGCGGCAGGGCGGCGCGGCGCTGCTGCATGTGGGCGAGAACGCCAACCTCGGCACCGAGGTCTGGCAGCCGATGGAAGGCCTGGGGTTCCTGGGGGCGCAGTTCGGCGTCATGGGACCGGTGCTCTTCGCCGCGCTGCTGTGGCGGGTGGCGGGGTTGCGGCGGCGGCCGGCCGGCGCGGGCGAGCGCTTCCTGCTCGCGTTCTCGCTGCCGATGCTGGCCATCGTCCTGGTGCAGGCCTTTCTGCACGGCGCCAACGCCAACTGGGCGGCGACGGCCTTTCCGGCGGCGAGCGTCCTGGTCGTGGCCGGCCTGCTGCATGGCGGGCGGCAGAGGCTGCTGACCGCCTCGACGGGGCTGCACCTGGCGGTGGCCGCGGCGCTGGCCGCGCTGGTGCTGGTTCCGGCGGCGGCCCGGTTGCCGGTCGCGCGCGAGGTCATGGCGGAGGTGAGCGGCTGGCGGGCGCTGGCGCGCGAAGTGGATCGGCGGGTCGCCGCGCACGATATCGACGTGGTGCTGCTGGACCACCGCTATCCCTTCGCCGAGCTCTGGTACTACGGCCGACTGGCGCCGCCCCGATTGCGCATGTGGGTGACGGCCGACGTCAGCAACCACTACGAGCTCGTGTATCCCTTCGAGGGGCTGGGCAACGGCCGCGCGCTCTACGTCACCGGGCGGGCGCACTCCGGACTGGTGACCCGGCACTTCGCGCGGAGGCTCGCGGCGGAGCGCTTGACCGTGCCGACGGCGGGCGGCGAGCGCCGCCGCTATTGGGCCGTGGTGCTGGAGGGATATCGCCGGCCATGACCGAGGCCCGCCGACGCCCGCGCGTGTTGCTCTGGCTGACCGGCGCGACCGTCGTCCTTGCGCTTGCCAGCGTGCTGTTCCCGCAGATCGACCTGATCGTCATGCGCTGGTTCTTCCACACGGGCGGCAACGATTTCGTGCTGCATGGCGACCCGCTGAGCGCGCGCTACCGGGCCTACCGCGATCTCGCGGTGAAGGCGTTCTTCGCCTTTCTGCTGCTGGCCACCGTTGCCGCCGGTCTCGGCCGGCCGATCCTGGGCCTGGACTGGCGACGCCTGCTGGCGGTGTGGACGACGATCCTGGTGACCGTCGGGCTGATCGTGAACGTCATTCTCAAGAACGGCTTCGGCCGGCCGCGGCCCGATGACGTGCGGGCCTTCGGCGGCGAGCTGCCGTTCCACCCGCCGTGGCTGCCGGGCGGCGCCTGCGGGCACAACTGCTCCTTCGTGTCGGGCGACGTGGCGATGGCTTTCGTGGCCCTGGCCTTCGCCCTGATGGCGCGGCCGGGCTGGCCGCGGCGGCTGGCGGTGGCGGGGACGCTGGCGCTGGGCGGCTTCGTGGGCACGATGCGGATGCTGACGGGCAGCCACTTTCCCAGCGACGTCCTCTTCGCCGGGCTGCTGACCTCGCTGAGCGTCCTGGTTCTGGACGAGTTGCTGCTGCGCCGCCGGGTGCCGCTGCCTCGGGTCGATCGACAGAGGATGCGCGCCTGGCTGCTTCGCCTGGGCCCCGGCCGGAAGTCCGCGAAGGCCGCGCGGTGGCGGAACCGGGGTCGTGGCGGGGCCTAGCGCGCCGCCGCCTTCTTGGGCAGGGGGTTGAGATTGGCCTCGATCAGCAGGGCGGTCTCCAGGGCGCGGCGGCCGTCCTCGCCGGTGACCATGGGCTCGCCGCCGTCGCGCACGGCGTCCAGGAAGGCCGCCAGCTCCTGCGCCAGGTTGTCGTTGATCAGCACGCGGCGGCCGTTCATCTGGCCGTTGATTCCGGGAAGCCGCGGCTCGATGGCGCCCAGGCGGGAGTGCGTGCAGGTGCGGGCCAGGAAGTCGATCTCGATCTCGCCGCCCGCCTCGACGATGCGCGCCGTCCGCCGCCGGCCCTCGCTGGCCCGGCTGGCGACCAGGCGCACGTTGCAGCCGCTGCCGTAATAAAGCGTGACGTCCGCCTCGTCGGCGTGCGCCGTGACCGTCGGCGTGCCCAGGCCGATCACCCCGGTGACCGGCGCGCGGATCAACGACTGCGCGATGTCGATGTCGTGGATCATGAGGTCCTTGACCACCGAGCAGTCGACGCTGCGCCCGGTGAAGGGCCCCAGGCGCTCGCAGTGGATTTCCGTGGGCGCGCGAGCGATCTCCGAGAGCTTGAGCTGGGCGGCGAAGAAGCGCTCCTGGTGGCCGACCTGCAGCACCAGGCCCTTGCGCCGGGCCAGGTCGATCAGGGCGTCGGCCTCCGCCAGCGTCGCCGTCATCGGCTTTTCGAGCAGCACGTGGATGCCGTTCTCCAGGCACTGCCGGGCGATCTCGAAGTGGGTCTGCGTCGGCGTCGCGATGCTCACCGCGTCCACCCGCCCGATGATCGCCTCGACCTCGGCATAGGCCTGCCCGCCGTAGCTCTCCGTGGCCGCGGCGGCGCGGGTCGGGTCGATATCGACGATGGCAACCAGCTCGCAGCCGTCCAGCGCGGCGTACTTGGCGGCATGGAAGCGGCCGAAGTATCCCACGCCGATCACGCCCGCGCGCAGTCGCGTGCCCTCTTCCGGACTTGAAATGATCCCCTCCGTCGTGCTCATCCGTCTGC
>CAZLNO010000111.1:0-11362 GCA_964561005.1 uncultured Rhodovibrionaceae bacterium
AGATGCACCGCGCCGTCTACGACAGCCGCGACCAGAGCTATTTCCTCTTCGCCACGACGCGCGGGCAGCTCGCCTTCCTGCGCTTTCCGCTGGGCGGCCAGCCGAAGGACGAGACCCGCCGCCTGGCCGGGGATCTGGGCCTGGCCGTCGCCGACAAGCCGGACAGCCAGGACATCTGCTTCGTGCCCCAGGGCAGCTATGCCGACGTGGTGAAGAAGCTGCGCCCCGGCAGCATCGAGCCCGGCGAGATTGTCGACCTGGATGGCAAGGTGTTGGGCTGTCATGAGGGCGTCATCCACTTCACCATCGGGCAGCGCCGCGGTCTGAACATCGGAGGCCATCACGAGCCGCTTTACGTGGTCCGGCTGGAGCCCGAGTCGCGGCGGGTCGTCGTGGGGCCGCGCCGGGCGCTGGCGCGCGATGTGGTGCGCCTGCGCGAGCTGAACTGGCTGGACTCGGCGCCGCTGTCCGGGGCGGGGCGCCGGGTGGCGGTCAAGCTGCGCTCGGCCATGGCGCCGGTGCCGGCGCAGGTCTATCCCGGCGGGCCGGGTGCCGACGCGACCGTGGTGCTGGACAGTCCGGCGCACGGCGTGTCGCCAGGGCAGGCCGCCGTGTTCTACGACGACAGCCGGGTCCTGGGCGGCGGCTGGATCGTCTCCGCCGAGCTGGCCGAGGCGACGGCGGCGGCCTGAATCGCGCGCCCGCCCTTCGCCGGCCCCATCCGACAGTCGCCACGCGACACGGCGCGACACGGGGGGTGCGCCTTGCCCGCGCTGACCGTTCCCGAGGGATAGACGCAATTTGACGAAATTTTAAGAGATATACGCTTCTTTAGCGCTGGGTGGCGAGTTTTGCAGGGGCGCCGAAAATTGTGGGCCGGAGGCGTGACAGGGGTCGGGGCGCCCTGGCGCGCCGATGCGAAACGGGCAAGTCGTGATCTGAGTGAAACGTAGAGGCGAAGAGGTGGTCTTGCAACTAGCTGACTACGCGAGCGACTCGTCCTCGCCGTGCTGTCCGTCGCCGCATGTGGTCGATCTGCCGGAGCCGAAGCTGGCCGAGTTCTATACCTATTGGCGCAGCAAGCGGCACGGCCGGTGCTGGCCGTCGCGCGAAAGCATCGACCCGACGGAGATCCCGCACCTTCTGCCGCACCTGATGATCACGGACGTGCTGGGGGAGAACCGCTTTCGCTTTCGCCTGATGGGGACCTACCTGACCGAGCGCATCGGCCTGGACGCGACGGGCCGCGAGTTCAGGGAGTTCGAGGGCGACCACAGCTTCGGCGACTTCATGTCGGGCATTCACCGGCAGATGCTGGCCTGGGGCGTGCCGGTGTACGGCGGCGGCGTGCACCAGACGCTCTATGGGACGGAGCATGTCTGTCGCCGGGTCATGTGCCCGCTCAGCGAGGACGACAGGCGAATCGACAAGGTCATAAGCTGCATCGTGTTCGTCACGGGTGAAGAGGGCACGGCACCAGTGCTCTCGCGCGGCATCGTCAAGCCGACCTTCGCCATGCCGGTCGAGCAGGTTGCCACGGCCAAGGCGGGCTAGGCGGCGGTCGCGCCCCATCCTCGGACCGCGAGGGCGGGTTTTGTCGCTGCGTCGCCTGCCTCATGGCAAATGTCGTCGGCAGGAAGCCGAGCGGGGACGTCGGCGGGCATCGGCAAACTTGACAGCACGGGGCGGGCCGCCATATACGCGGGTGTCGCTCGCAGCCGCGAGCCGGATCAATTGAAAAGTCCATGGCGGGGTAGCTCAGTCGGTTAGAGCAGTGGAATCATAATCCATGTGTCGGGGGTTCAAATCCCTCCCCCGCTACCAGCGCGATCAGTCAAGGGGCTGGTGTGGCGCGACATGCTACATCGGCCCTTTTCTTTCCATAGTCGCCATGGTCGGAGTGGCCACCCATGGTCCGAATGGCCGTTCATGCGCGCGGACGTGCGGGGCGCAGGTAGACGAACCAGTAGACCAGTGCGACCAGGACGCCGCCGCCGATGATATTGCCGGCGGTGACGGGGAGCAGCACGGCGACGAAGCTATCAAGGCTCACCGCCACCGGCTCCGCCGCCGCCAGGGTCCAGAAGTCCGGTGCGGCCAGGCGCTCGATCAGCCAGGCGCTGGGCAGGTAGAACATCACCGCCACCGCGTGCTCCAGCCCCAGGACATAGAAGGCCGCCACCGGCGGCGTCAGGGCCAGCACGCGGTCCGTGGTCGAACGGGCGCTGTAGGTCAGCCACACCCCCAGGCACAGCAAGGTGTTGCCCAGAATGCCCAGGACAAGGGCGTCGAAGGTCGTCAGGCTGTCGAGCCGGGCGGCGGAGTCCAGCAGTCCCGCGCCGACGCCGCCGCCCATCTCGGTGTGCTGCCCGGCCACGATCAGCAGCGCGCCGGTGGAGACCGCGCCGATCAGGTTGCCGAGGAAGACGATGCCCCAGGCGCGCAGCAGGTGCGTGGTGGGCAGCCGGCCGTGCGCCCAGGCCATGACCATCAGGTTGTTGGTGGTGAACAGCTCGGCGCCGCCGACGATGGCAAGGACGTAGGCGAGGGTGAAGGCGAGGCCGCCGGCCAGCTTGGTCGTTCCGGCAAGAGCCGCGCCCTCGCCGCCGCTGGTCACGGCCGCGGCGAAGGTGGCGCCGAAGGCGATATAGGCGCCGGCCAGCATGCTCAGGAACAGGAGCTGCAGGGCGTCCTGATCCGCCTTTTCCTTGCCGGTGCGCTCGGCCACCTTGGCCATGTCCTTGGGCAGGAGGGCGTCGAGCTGTCCCGTGCGGGGTTCTCCATCCTTGAATTCCGGCTGCATCGCATTCTCCGGATCGCCGAGCCGTTCGGATTCGCGCTTCGCGCCCGAGCCTAGCCCATTCCGGCCGATGGCGCAGCCGTCGCCCACCGCGACCGGTCAGCGCGGCTGGGTCAGCGTCAGGTACATCATCCCCGCCAGCAGGGCGTCGTTGAAGGCATCGTGCTGGGTCAGCGCGGGCAGGTCGAGGTCGCGGCGGATGGTCTCGAACCGCAGGTCGCACTTGCCGGTGTAGCGGTGCGCCAGGTCGGTGCGCCCCTGAACGTAGCGCCGGGTGTAGTAGAGCCGCGAGACCTCCACCTGCGGGTTGGCCAGGCGCACGCCCAGCTCGGCGGAGAGGTACTTGTCGATCATGCGCACGTCGAAGTCGATGTAGTAGCCGACCAGCGGCCGCGACCCGATGAACTCCAGCAGGCGCGGCAGCGCCTCGCGCATCGGCAGGCCGCCGGCCACGTCCATCGGGCGCAGGCGGTGGACGCGCACGGTGGTCGCCGTGGGCGCGCGCTCCGGCCGCACCGTCAGTTCGAGGCGCTGGCTGGTCAGCAGGCGCCGGCCGCGGATCTTGATGGCGGCGATGGCGATGATCTCGTCGCGGCGCGGGTCGGTGCCGGTGGTCTCGCAGTCCAGCGCGACCAGCTCGCCGCTGCGGTCGGGCGCGAACAGGAAGCGATAGTCCGGGTCGCGCAGCCGCGTCCGCTGATAGTGACGGCGCAGGGTATCCAGCACGCTCAAAACATCCCCAGCCCGAAGTGGTGGCGCACCCGCTCGCGGAAGGCCTTCACCGCCTGCAACGCGTCCTTCAGCAGGCTGCGCTGGAAGGCGTTGAGCTGGCGCGGGCGCACCAGCGCCGGCCCGCCGGTCAGCTCCGCATCGAGCTGTGCCTTCAGGTGCAGCTCGCGCAGCAAGGCGAAGGCGCCTACCAGCTCCTCGACCAGGGAAGCCTCCAGCACGCCCTGTCGCGACAACGTACGCAGCCGGGCCACGGTGCCGGTGGGCTCGATGCGGCGTTCCAGGGCGAAGCTGCGCGCGCCGTGCACCATGGGAAAGATCCCGGCCTTCTTCAGGTCCAGGCCGTCGTGCCGGGTGCCGGCGTCGGCGATCAGCCCGCCGAACAGCCCGATCGGCGTCCCGAAGGCCTCGGTGGCCTTGGCGAAGAGCGCGAGGTAACCCTTGTTGCCGGCCACCAGGTCGAAGAGGTAGCGGCGCAGCTCGGCCAGCAGCGCCGCGTCCCCGGCCACCGGCGCGGCGTCCAGGAAGATCGCCACCTTCATGTGCGCCTGCTCGCCGGGGTGGGCGACCCACTGCCGCATCTCGGCGCGGAAGTCCTCCGCAGTGCGCGACCAGGCCGGGTTGTTGACCATCACCTGGCCCGGACAGGCGGGGAAGCCAAAGGAGTCCAGCGCGCCCGAGAAGGCGTCGCGGAAACGCTGCAGCGTCCCCTCGTCCACCGGCTCGGCCAGCACGAGGCCGTTGTCCTGATCGGTGCGCACGGTCTGCTCGCCGCGGCCCTCGCTGCCCATCACGAACAGGCAGGCCTTCGATCGCAGATCATCCGGCGCCAGCAGCTCGAACAGCTTGGCGAACAGCCGCCGGTTGAGGTCCGAGGCGATCTCGGACAGCGCATCCACGCCCAGCCCTTGCAAGTGCAGCGTGCGCACCGTGCGGGCGATCTCCTCGGCGGCGTTGCGCAGGTCGTCGACGCCGGCGGCCCGGTCCAGGCGGCCGGCCACGACCATGGAGTTGCTGGACAGCAGGCCCAGCAGGTCGATCTCCTCCAGCACGCCGACAAACCCGCCGTTCTCCACGACGGCCAGGCGGCGCTTGTTGTGCTTGGTCATCAGCACCATGGCGTCGTAGACGAAGGCGCCAGCGTCCACGGGGACGATGTCGAAGTGGCAGATCTCGCTGACCGGCGTCTCCAGCGGCAGGCGGCGCAGGACGCAGGCCTTGGAAAGGTTCATGCCGGTAATGATGCCCAGGCGATTGCCGTCCTGGACGAACAGCGTGTTGGTGTCGCGCGTGCGCATCGTGTGGCCGGCTTCCTCGATCGTGGTCTCGCCGGGCACCGTCACGGCGGGGTGCAAAAAGGCGTCGCGCACCCGCGCGCGCAGCAGGCCGCCAAGTTCGCGCTGGTCGCGGCGTTCGGCCAGCGCCTCCAGCTTGCGGCCGATGTCGCGGTAGAAGAAGGCGCCGAAGGCAGGGTTGCGCCGGGTCAGCTCCAGCGCCTGATCGCGCGGGAGGAGGTAGCAGAGCGCCTCCTCGCCGACGACGAAGGCGTGCGCCGTGGTGCCCTGGACCAGGGCGGCCGAGTCGAAGCTGTCGCCCGGACCCAGGACGGCGACGAGGGAGTCGTCGTCGCGCTCCTCCACCGTGCCCTTGATGATGACATGCAGGGCCTCGGCGGCGTCGCCGGGTGAGAGCACGGTCGCGCCCGCCGGATAGAACTCGACGTCCACGGCGGCGCGCACCCGCTGTCGCTCCGGCTCGCTCAGCAGGTCGAAGGGTGGGGTGGTGAAGTCGAAGCTTTCCGGCATGGCTTGGGTATCCTGACGCGGAAGACAGGGCCGGCGCCAGCCGGGGCGCGCCGCTGGCGGCGCGCCCCGGTCCGGCTGCGAGGGTGGGAAGCTCAGTGCGCCGAGGCGCCCTCGGCCCCCAGGCCCGTCTGCGAACGCACGTACTGGGCCTTGAACAGCTCCGCCTCGGAGCTGGCCCGCGCGCTCCGGTCCGTCACCGAGAACAGCCAGATCGCCCCGAAGGCCACGGTCACCGAGAACAGCGCCGGGTACTTGTAGGGGAAGACGGCCGTCTCGTAGCCCAGCACCGAGACCCAGACGGTCGGGCCCAGGATGACCAGCACCAGGGCCGTTCCCAGGCCGCAGAGGCCGCCCAGCAGCGCGCCGCGGGTGGTCAGCCTGGACCAGAACATCGACAGGAACAGCACCGGGAAGTTGGCGCTGGCGGCGATGGCGAAGGCCAGGCCGACCATGAAGGCGATGTTCTGCTCCTCGAACACGATGCCCAGGCCCATCGCCAGGATGCCCAGGCAGACCGTGGCGATGCGCGAGACCCGGATCTCGGCCTTCTCGTCCGCCTGGCCCTTCTTGATCACGCTGGCGTAGAGGTCGTGGCTGATCGCCGAGGCGCCGGCCAGGGTGAGCCCGGAGACCACCGCCAGGATGGTGGCGAAGGCCACCGCCGAGATGAAGCCCAGGAACAGCGAGCCCCCGGTGGCCTCGGCCAGGTGCACCGCCGCCATGTTGCTGCCGCCGATCAGCTCGCCGGCCGCGTCCATGAAGCTGCTGTCGGTCATCACCAGCACGATCGCGCCGAAGCCGATGATGAAGGTCAGCAGGTAGAAGTAGCCGATGAAGCCCGTGGCGTAGAACACCGACTTGCGCGCCTCCTTGGCGTCGCCGACGGTGAAGAACCGCATCAGGATGTGCGGCAGGCCCGCGGTGCCGAACATCAGCGCGATGCCCAGCGAGATCGCCGAGACCGGGTCAGTCAGGAGACCGCCGGGGCCCATGATGTCCAGCCCCTTGGGGTGCACCTCGACCGCCTTGGCGAACAGCGCCTCGGGGTTGAAGCCGAAGGCGAACAGCACCGCCGCTGCCATGAAGGTCGCGCCGGCCAGCAGGAGTACGGCCTTGGTGATCTGCACCCAGGTGGTGGCGATCATGCCGCCGAAGGTGACGTAGGTGATCATCAGCGCGCCCACGACGATCACCGCGAGCTCGTAGGGCAGTCCGAACAGCAGCTCGATCAGCTTGCCGGCGCCGACGATCTGGGCGATGAGATACAGCGCCACCGTCGCCAGCGAGCCGCACGCGGCCAGCGAGCGCACCTCGATCTGGCCCAGCCGGAACGAGGCCACGTCGGCGAAGGTAAAGCGACCCAGGTTGCGCAGGCGTTCGGCGATCAGGAAGAGAATGACCGGCCAGCCCACCAGGAAGCCGATGGAGTAGATCAGCCCGTCGTAGCCCGAGGTGTAGACCAGCGCCGAGATGCCCAGGAAGGACGCCGCGGACATGTAGTCGCCGGCGATCGCCAGGCCGTTCTGGAAGCCGGTGATGCCGCCGCCGGCGGAGTAGAACTGCGCCGCCGAGGTGGTCTTGCGCGCGGCCCAGTAGGTGATGCCCAGCGTGCCGGCGACAAAGGCCAGGAACATCACGATGGCCGCGATGTTGAGCGGCTGGCGGGCGACCTCGCCCTCGATCGCCTCGGCGGCCAGCGCCGGGTCGATTCCCAGGACCAGGCCGGCCCCTGCCATGCCGGCGAGACCGGCGAGAAGAAGCTTGCGCGCGGTCATCATTCGCTCTCCCGGATGAGCTGCTCGGTGATCCGGTCGAACTCGCTGTTGGCCTTGCGGACATAGATGCCGGTCAGGCCGAATGCGGCGAGGATGATGAGGATGCCGACGGGAATCCCGATGGTGGTGACGCCGCTGCCGAGCGGGATCGCCAGCACCGAGGGCACGAAGGCGACGATGAGCACGAAGGTGAAATAGATGGCGAGGATGGCGGCGGTCAGTTGCCAGGTGAACCGGCCGCGCTTGGCGACCAGCTCCTGGAACCGCGGATTCGCGGCGATCCGGCCGATCTGGTCCTGAGACATGAGCGTTCCTCCTTGGTGAACGATTCACCCTGCCGTCCTCGCCCGCACCGGCGGGCGCCCCAGGGGCGACAGGCCGACAATCTGGAAAAGGCCGGATGGTGCCGCACGGAGGGGCAGGGCAAATCACCGGCATTTCGCAGATGCGAAGAACGGGTCTAGCAGTTTTTTGCACCTGCGAAAAGACAAAAGAAATCTTGGGAATCGTTTTTGATCTAGATCAATTCAATAGTGAGTCCTGACTGGGATTCCAGGAGATTATAAAGGCAAAGCGCCGACACGCTCTATGTTGCACCCGCGAACAAAGCGGATGAAGCGCTTTCCGGGGAGGACACGGCGCCGCGCGGCTCTTCCTGCACCGGTGGATGTGCGTCATCATGGGGGATGGTTGCCGTGGCGCCAGGCGATGGACTGATTTGTACCGAGAGGCTGCTCATGAAATACGTCGTCCGTTTCGAGCTCGATGACGGCCGCACTGATTGCCGTGTCTTCGATACGCCCGACCACGCCTACAGCTATTTCTACCGGCTGGAGGGGGCGACGCTGTCGGAGCGGCCGGCGAAGTACAAGGACGAGCGGGTCTTTCTGGAGCGGGCGCAGTTGCTGCGCGTCAACAGCGAGGACGTGCGCGACGCCCACACCAAGGGCCTCGTGGGCGAGGGCGAGGTCATCGACGACACCGACACGGAACTGGACCTCGATGTCGAGCTGGAGCTTTAGGGGGACAGCCCAGACGGATGTATCCCGATGGACGGCTTTGCCGGCATCTCCGACGGGCAGGCCGTGAAGTCTGTTGGCGGTGTTGGGCCAGCGGCGGATGTTCGATCGGTTGGTTGTCGGCTGTGACTCTCGGTTCGCTCGGTTCCCGCGCCACGAGGGTTGCATGAGGGCCGCCATGTCGAATTGAGGTTGCATGCGCGCTGTCGATTTGCTGAAGAGGGGCCTCAACGACGACGGGCGTCCGAAGCCATCCAGGGACGGGCCCATGGAGGGCGCGCCGCTTACGAGGTCCTGACACCGCTTAACGATGCGGCAACGGCAATATGTCTAGCCGCGCACGATAGATCGGATGAAAGCATGCCGGATTCCCAGCAAAACGTTCGCTTCGCTGTCCTGCCGTTGACCACCGAAGGCGCGCGCTCGAGCGAATTCGCGCGCACGATGGTGCCGCACCCTCTCGTTCATCAGGAACTTCCCTACGACCCGGAATATACGATCTACAACCGTCGGCTCACCGCGATGCGCATGAGCAATGGGTCGCCCGATGACGCCTACTGGAAGCTCCGCCGCCAGGTCATTCTTCGGCATACCGGTGAATTACCGATCGAGATCCGCGGCCCCGACGCGCAGAGGCTGCTGAACCTCGTCTTCACCCGCGACGTGGCCAAGACCCGGGTTGGACGGTGCAGTTATCAGATCGCCTGCGACGATGACGGCGGCATGATCATGGATGGGGTCCTCGTCCGGCTGGCCGACGACCGGTTCTGGTACGGACAGGCGGACGGCGACCTGTCGCAATGGCTCAAGGCGCATGCCCGCGGCATGGACGTGGCGATCCTGGACCCGGACGTCTGGATCAGTCAGGTGCAAGGCCCCGATTCCCTCAGGGTCCTGGAGGACGCGGTCGACGGACCCTACCCCGACCCGTTCCGCTATTTCGATGCCGCGCGGGTATCCATCGCCGGTGAGCGCGTCGTCATCACCCGCACGGGTTTCACCAACGAGCTCGGATGGGAGGTCTATCTGGAGCCCGAAACCGATGCACGGGCCGTCGGCGAGCGCATCCTGGAGGCGGGCAGACCTTACGGGCTGACCCCCGTCGCGATCGGCGGCGCCCGCCGGATCGAGGCCGGGCTGCTCAATGCCGGTTCCGACTTCGACGAGACGGTGACGCCGTTCGCGGCGGGAGTCGGCGCCATGGTCAACCTGGATAAGGACGATTTCATCGGTAAGGCGGCGTTGCAGAACGCCGATAAGCGTCAGCGCACCTGGGGGCTGCTCGTATCCGGGGGCGTTGCGCGAATTGGCAAGGTTCAGAGCAGGGATGGCGCGCCGGCCGGTCGCGTCTGCTCGTCCGCCTGGTCGCCCTTTCAAAGGAGCGGCGTGGCGATCGTGCGGCTTGACGATCCTGACCTCGGGGCCGGAACCGAACTCGACGTCGCGTGCACCGATGGCCGGACCCGCCCCGCCACCGTTTGCGATCTGCCCATGTACGACAAGGACCGGCAGATCCCGCGGGGCAAGCTGGTGGATATCCCGGATCTCCCAAGCGACGGCGCACAGTCGTGACGTGGCGTGCCGCCCCCTCGCACGTGGCAAGGACGCGATGCCGAGGCAGTGAATATCGCGAGCGCCGGACTGGCGCGAGCGAGCGAAACATTGTGCGGCATAGGCGTCCCTGACGCTCCCGTCCGTCGGCCGCGTCAGCGCTATCCCGCCGCCGGGGGCAGACGCGGGCGTGGCAGCCGCAGTTTCGCCCCGAACCAGAGCGCCGTGGCGAGCGGCGGGGCGGCGGCGGCGAGGAACATGACCCGAGGTCCAAGAGCCTCGGCCAGCAGCCCGGCCAGTGCCGGCCCCAGCACGCTGCCCGCCGCGAGGCTCAGCAACGTCGCCGTGAAGCCGAGCGTGCCGCGCCCGGGAAACAGCCGCAGGCTCCAGAAGGAGAACACCGCGCTCACCATCATGATCGCCACGCCGTGCAGCCCGGAGGCCGCGAGCACCGCGCTCCAGGACGTCGGCGCGAGCGCGATCAGCGCGAGCGATAGCGCCCCCGCGGCGAAAATCGCGCAAAACAGCGGGGCGAGGCCGGTTCTGGCTTCGATCCGCCCGGTCAAGAGGCCAAGCACGCCGCAGATCCCGTAACCCAGGAAAATCACGGCCGAGGCGGCATCGTTCGGCAGGCCGGGCAGGCCGCCCGCCGCCACCACCCGATCGGCGGCGAAGGACAGGAACACCGCGTTCGTCATGCCGAAGCAGAGCGCCGTGCTGTAGAGGGGGATGACAGCGCGCCGCGCAAGGCTGGGGACGGCCGCGCCCGCGTCGGAGGCCGGCTTCCGGCCCCGACTTGACGGCACGCCGGCCAGCGCGATCCCCGCGAGCACAAGGCCGCTGAGCGCGAAGCCGACCCAGGCCCCGCGCCAGTCCAGCGCCCCCTCGGTGACGGCGAGCGCGAGCCCGGCGGCGGCGACGACGCCGAAGGTGGTTCCCGTCGAGACCACCGAGAGCGCGCTGGCGCGCGCCGTGTCGGGCACAACGCGCTCGGCCGCGTCGTTGAACGGCGCCCAGCAGAGGCCGGCGCTCGCTCCGGCGAGGGCGATCCCCAAGGCGAGGAGTCCGGATGTCCCGGCCGCCGCCACGGCCGCGAAGCCGGCCGCCGCCGCCAACGCGCCCGCGATCACGGACACGCGCTCGCCATGGTGCCGGCACAACCAGGCGCTCGCCAGCAGCGCCAGAAGGAACGCCAGGAACCCCCCGCTCGCGATCATTCCCGCCGTCGAGGTGGCAAGCGCGAATTCTTCCCGGAAAGCCGGCAGGAAGAGTCCGTAGCCCATGCGCGCGGGGCCGAACGCCACGGCCGTGGCGACAAAACCCGCTGCCGTCAGCCGTATGGCTGGTGTCATCGCATACCTCGCTCTGCACTGTTCGCTGGGGGGCTGCTTCATACGATCTTCATGCTGAAAGAGCTAGATCCGCCCCGGATATTTCCCGTTCGGCCTGGCGGGTGCCAGCGGGGTGGCCGCGATCTGCGAAGCGGTTTCGGGCGAAGGGGTTCCGGTGAGGCCGTGCGTCATGCCGACACACTCTTCAAGCCTTCGCCTGATGCCTTACGACAGATTCCAGTCACGATTTGCCGACACGGTCGCACGATCGGTCGGCGGGGATGTGTCACTCCCGACGTCAGCAGGTCGCGTCTCTCCGGGTTGAACCGCTAGGCCGGCGGGGCAAGAAGGC
>CAZLNO010000112.1:0-11289 GCA_964561005.1 uncultured Rhodovibrionaceae bacterium
GAGGTCGGCGAGTACTGCCCCTTGGTCAGCCCGTAGATCTCGTTGTTGAACAGCAGGAACTGCAGGTTCACGTTGCGACGGAGCAGGTGCAGCAAGTGGTTGCCGCCGATCGACAGCGCGTCGCCGTCGCCCGAGACCACCCAGACGTCCAGCTCCGGGTTCGCCAGCTTCACCCCCGTCGCCAGGGCCGGCGCGCGGCCGTGGATGGTGTGGAAGCCGTAGGTCGAGACGTAGTAGGGAAAGCGCGCGGCGCAGCCGATGCCGGAGACGAAGACGGTGTTCTCGCGCGGCGCCTGCAGGTCGGCCAGCGTCTTCTGCACCGCCTTCAGGATGGCGTAGTCGCCGCAGCCCGGGCACCAGCGCACCTCCTGGTCCGAGGCATAGTCCTTGGGCTGCAGCTTCTCCGGGGCGTCGACGACGGTCATGGTCTCAGGCCTCCAGCGCCTGGCGGGCGGCGCGCTCGATCTCGGCGATCTTGAAGGGCTTGCCGGTCACCTTCTCGACCGGGTGGCAGTCGAGCAGCAACTCGGCGCGCAGCAGCGTGACGAGCTGGCCGGCGTTCATCTCCGGCACGATCACCGTGTCGAAGCGCGACAGCAGCTCGCCCAGGTTGCGCGGCAGCGGCCAGATGTGCCGCAGGTGGACATGGCTGACCGGGAGCCCCTCGGCCAGCAGGTTGGTCACCGCGCGGCTGATCGGGCCGTAGGTGGAGCCCCAGCCGACGATCGCCACGCCGCCGCTATCCTCCCCCTGATCGACGGTCTGCGGGGGGATGTCGTCCGCCGCGCGGCGCACCTTCTCGGCGCGCGCGTCGGTCATCGCCTGGTGGTTGGCGGGATCGTAGCTGACGTTGCCGGTGACCGCCTGCTTCTCCAGCCCGCCGATGCGGTGCTCCAGCCCCGGCGTGCCCGGCACCGCCCAGGGCCGCGCCAGGGTCTCGGGGTCGCGGTTGTAGGGGTGGAAGCCCTCGGCCTCGGTCTCGAAGCGCGCCGGGAAGGGCGCGTAGGAGTCGAAGTCCGGGACCTGCCACGGCTCCGACGCGTTGGCGATGTAGCCGTCGGAGAGCACGATGACCGGCACCATGTGCCGCGTCGACAGCCGCACGGCCTCGATGCCCGCCTCGAAGCAGTCGGCCGGCGAGCGGGCGGCCAGCACGATCAGCGGCGCGTCGCCGTTGCGGCCGTAGACCGCCTGGTAGAGGTCGGACTGCTCGGTCTTGGTCGGCATGCCGGTGGACGGGCCGGCGCGCTGCGCGTTCACCACGATCAGCGGCAGCTCGGTGGCGATCGCCAGACCGATGGCCTCGGTCTTCAGCGCCACGCCGGGGCCGGAGCTGGAGGTCACGCCCATCTTGCCGGCGTAGGAGGCGCCGATGGCGGCCATGCAGGCGGCGATCTCGTCCTCCGCCTGGAAGGTGGTGACGTCGAAGCGCTTGAGGCCCGCCAGCGCGTGCAGCAACTGCGAGGCCGGGGTGATCGGGTAGGAACAGAAGCTCATGCCCAGCCCGGCCAGGCGGCAGCCGGCGACCAGGCCCCAGGCCATCGCCTCGGTGCCGGTGATGTTGCGGTACAGGCCGGGGTGGATCTTCGCCTGCGGAACCGAGTAGGTCTCGACGCCGACCGGCAGCTCGGCCGTCTCGCCCAGCGACTCGCCGGCGCGCAGCGCGGCGATGTTGGCGGCCGCGATCTGCGGCTTGTCCTTGAACTTCGCCTGCAGCCACTCCTCCGTGGAGGCGCGGTCGCGGTCGAACATCCAGTAGACCAGCCCCAGCGCCCACATGTTCTTGCAGCGCAGGGCCTCCTTCTTGGACAGGCCGTGCGGCTTCACCGCCTCCTGCGTCTGCTTGGACATGTCGACTTCCAGCAGGCGATACGGCGCGAGCGAGCCGTCCTGGCGCGGGTCCGAATCGTAGCCGGCCTTCTGGAGGTTCTTGTCGGTGAAGGCGCCGCTGTCGAGGACGATGAGCCCGCCGTGCTTCACCTCGTCCAGGTTCACCTTCAGCGCCGCCGGGTTCATGGCGACCAGCACGTCCAGCTCGTCGCCCGCCGTCTTGATCTTGCGCGCGCCGAAGTTGATCTGGAAGGCGGAGACGCCGTAGGTCGTGCCCGCCGGCGCCCGGATCTCCGCCGGGAAGTCCGGGAAGGTCGCCAGGTCGTTGCCGGCCAGCGCCGTCGCCAGGGTGAACTGGCTGCCGGTAAGCTGCATGCCATCGCCGGAATCGCCGGCGAAGCGCACGACGGCGTGCTCCAGCTCCTTGCGCCGGGGCGCCGTCTTCAGGATGGCGGAACCCTCCATCGCCTCACGTCCTCAACTCGTTCGTCCCGCGGCGCGCCGGCTCGGCGGCGACGCGCCCTCTGTTGCGCGCTGTGTACCACTAGAAATCAGCAACACGCAATGTAATTTTTTAAATTTCACACGCGTTACGCGTGTTATTTCCCGACAACCGACTCCGTCCTCAGATATGCCGTATCGCGCGCGACATCCACCCGCGCGCATTCAACCCTCCTTTGCCGAGGACGCATCCTGACCGAGCAGCGCCAGCATGTCGCGCACGCGCACGAACTTGCGCCGCGGCGCACCCTCGGGCGCGGCGGCTCGCTCGGCTTCATCGATTTTCTGCCAGTCCTCCGCATTGACCCAGCGCAGGCCGCGGTCTTCCAGCAGGCGTTCCAGGCCCGCCCCGCCGGGTCTGTCGCCGTCCCGGACCTCCTCGACGATGTGGCGCGCCACGGCGTCCCCGTCGGACTTGTTGGTGCCGATCGTCCCGGTCGGCCCGCGCCGGCACCAGCCAACGCAGTAGAGGCCGTGGTCGATGCGGCCGTCCTCGTGCCGGTAGTGCCCGCCGCGCCGGTCGAACGGCAGCTCGGCCAGGGGCGGCGCCGCGTAGCCGATGGCGCTGACGAGCAGACCGCAGGCCAGGTCCTCCTCGCGTCCGGTATCGGTGACGCGGCCGTCGGCGTCCAGCACCGTCTCGGCGATGCGCAGGCCGGCCACCCCCGCCTGACCCAGCACCTCGACGGGCCGCGTCCAGAAGCGGAAGGTGACGCGGCGATCCTTCCCCGCCGCCGGCTGTTCGGAAAACGAACGGAAAGTCGCCAGATTCTTCTCCACCATTCGGCGCGTCCGCGCGTCCAGGTCCTCGGGCGCCGAGTCGGGCACTCCGGGCGGCTCGACGCGCGGCGCCGCGTTCGCCAGCTCCCCCATCTCCGCCAGCTCGGCGTTGGAGAACTTGGCCTGCGCCGGCCCGCGCCGGCCGAGGACGACCACCTCGCGCAGCGACGAGGCGGCGATCCGCCCGGCCGCGTGCGCCGGCAGGTCGCTGGCCGCCATCTCGCCCGGGGACTTCATCAGCACCCGCGCGATGTCCAGCGCGACGTTGCCGTTGCCCACCACGACGGCCCGCGCGACGTCCAGGTCCGGGTCCAGGCCGACATAGTCCGGGTGGCCGTTGTACCAGCCCACGAAGGCGCCGGAGCCGAAGACGTTCGCCTTGTCCTCGCCGGGAATGCCCAGCCGGCGGTCGCGCGGCGCGCCCACCGCCAGCACCACGGCGTCATACAGCCCGCGCAGCTCGTCCAGGCTCAGGTCCGAGCCGACCTCGATATGGCCGTAGAAGTGCACGTCGGGATGCTCGGCCGTGCGCGCATAGGCCCGCTGCACACGCTTGGTGTGCTGGTGGTCCGGGGCGACGCCGCTGCGCACGAGCCCGAAGGGCGTGGGGAGTCGCTCGATGAGGTCGATGCGGACGTCCAGCTCCGACTTCAAGAGGGCCTGCGCCGTGTAGAACCCGGCCGGCCCGGTGCCGACAATGGCAACCTTGATCACGCGGCAACGCCTTCCTGTTCCCTTGTCCCTGAGTCTAGTCGATCGCCGCGCCGCCACAAGAGCGCGCGGCCCCGCGCGGACGCGCCACCCGCCACGCGCCGGCCTGGAAACGAAATCGCAACGTCTTTTCGCCAAGAAACATTATTCCGGGGATCAGCTCAGAACATCGTGGTCTACACCCTGCCCGACCTCTCGCGGGTGCCGCTGGCCGGCGAGCTGGCGGAGGTCGGGAACGCGCCCGACCGTGGGGCTGCGCTACGCCCGGCTCGGCGGCCGGGTCTTCCTGGGCCGCGATGGCGACGACCACGCGGTCCGCGGCCGGCTGCGCTACAGCTCCGGCTGCGCTACAGCTTTTGACGCCCGTGGACCGGCCGGAGCGGTCTTCGGCCTATGCGGGCGGCACCGCCAGGGTATCGCAGGGCAGCGTCGCCAGCATGCGTTCCGCCACGCTGCCCAGCAGGGTGCGCCCCACGGCGCCGCGGCCCTGCGTGCCCACGACCAGCAAATCCGCGCCGAGCTCGCTCACCACCGCCTGCAGCGTCGGTACGGGGTCGCCGATGCGCACCAGGCGACGGATTTCGGCGGCCTTCGGCAGCTCGACGGCCAGTCGGTCCATCGCCTCGTACAATTCGGGATCGGCCGCCGCCTGGCGTCGGCTCTCTTCGCTGATGAAGCCCTGGAACGGCGCGTCCAGCACATGCACCAGAAAAAACGTGGCGTCGCCGCTCAGGCGGGCCCCCGCCGTGACGGCACGGCGCGCGGCGTCGGAGAAATCCACGCCGATCGCGACGCGACCATAGGGGATCAGCGCCTCGTCGCGAACGACCAGGACCGGGCGGCGGGCGCGGCGCAACACCCGCTCGGAAGTCGTTCCGACGAAGGCATCGCGAAAGCGGGCGCGGTGCGTCCCCAGGACGATCAGGTCGTGATCGCGCCCCCGCGATTCGATGACCTCGTGCTCCACGCCGGCCACCACCTGGATGCTTGTCTCCGGGCCGCCCTCGCCATCCCCAGCCGGAAAGGCGCGCTCCAGCAGGTCGTGCGCCTCTTCCCGGCGACGCTGCTGCATATCATCCGGCAGATCGGCGTCGATGACGTGCAACACCGTCAGCGCGGCGTCGAAGCGGGTCTGAAGCTGTCGCGCCCGCGCGACGGCCCGCTCCGAACGAACCGTCAGGTCGGTGGCCAGAAGAATGCGCTTCATGACTCGGCCAGCTCCTTCTGGTCGTCCGGCTCGATGATCTCCACCTCGCCACGGCGGCGCTGGCCGCGGATCAGATCGACCGCCTGCTCCGCCGCGTCGCGGAAGGGCAGCAGCACGATGTCCGCCCCGACCCTTTCCAGCCCCTCGGCCGTCTGCTCGCGGTGCGCCGCCACGGCGATGCGCCCGCGGTGGCCGCGCGCGCGCAAAGTCTGGATGAATCCCGGCCGCGGGTCCACGCCCACGAGCCCGAGGTCGTGCTCGGGAATGGCGCAGACGATCCAGGATACGCCCTGCAGGGGCAGCGAGGCCACGAATTCCGGATCGCTCAGGTCCCCGAAAAGGGTCGCCAGCCCCTTCTGTCGCCAGCGGCTGACCGCCACCGGACTGAAGTCCACCCCCAGAACCCGCTGGCCCTTGTCGCGCAGCAACTGGGCGATCGCCCCGCCGTACCGGCCGAGCCCCACGACGATGACGTCGAAGTGCTGATGCGGCACGGGTGCCTCGGTATCCGGCTCGCGCTCCGGCGAGGCCCGCTCGAAGGCCCCGAGCGCCGGTGCCAACCAGTCGTACAGCCGGTGCGAATAAACGATCATGTAGACGGAGACGGCGATCGTCACCAGGCCCACCAGGGTGACCAGGCCGACGGCCCGTTCCGCGACGTGCCCCAGTGACAGGCCCATGGCGATGAAGATCAGCGAGAACTCGCTGATCTGCGCCACCGTCAGCCCGGCCAGGAAGCCGGTCCGCCGGCGATAGCCCATGACGCCCATGATGGCCATGACGATGAGCGGATTGCCCACCAGCACGAAGACCGACAGCACGAGCGCCGCCCCGACGTCGGCGCCCAGCAGGCTCAGATCCAGCCGCGCCCCGAGCGCGATGAAGAAGAACAGCAGAAGGAAGTCCCGCAGGCTGGTCAGCCGCGTCGACATGGCGTCGCGGAACGGCGTGGAGGCGAGCGACACTCCCGCCAGCAGCCCGCCCAGCTCCTTGCCGAATCCGAGGTAGTCGCCCAGCGCCGCCAGGAAGGCGGCCCAGCCGATGGCGAAGGCGACCAGCAGCTCGGGCGAGCGGGCCAGGCGGGCCGTCAGCGGCGTCGCCAGATAACGCCCGAACACCCCCAGCCCCACCAGCAGCGCCGCCGCGGACAGCGCCGTCTCGGCGATGGTCCAGGACGATCCCTCGATCTGCGTGCCGACCCCCAGTGTCGACAGCACGACCATCGCCAGGACGACCACGATGTCCTGGACGATCAGGAAGCCCAGCGCGATGCGGCCGTACAGCGAGCCCACCTCGCCCTTGTCGGAGAGCAGCTTGACGATGATGATCGTGCTGGAGAACGTCAGCGCGACCCCGACGTACAGGCTGGTCAGCGCATCGAAGCCCAGCAGCAGGCAGATGGCGAAGCCGGCCAGCGCCGTGAAGACGACCTGCCCCAGCCCCGTCGCCACCGCCACCGGACCGACCGAGCGGATCAGCCCCACGTCCAGCTTCAGCCCGACCAGGAACAGCAGAACCGCCACGCCCAGCTCGGCCAGAAGGTCGATGTGCGCCTCGGCGGTGGCGATCCCCAGCGCCGAGGGTCCGGCCACCAGGCCGACGACGATGTAGCTGACGATCAGCGGCTGGCGCAGCGCCACGCCCAGCAGCCCGAAGCCGGCGGCGAGCACCAGCAGCGCGGCGATCTGGTAGAACAGCGGCAGGCTGGCCACGTCCGGCATGCGGCTGGTCGCTCACCTCTCGGCCGTGGCCGCCATCCCAAGGGGGGCGGCCAAGTCGGCATCAAGCTGTCACTGCTGCTCCAGGGCCTTGACGATCTCCTCGCACATCGCCTTGGCGTCGCCGAAGAGCATCATGGTGTTGTCCCTGTAGAACAGCGGGTTGTCGATGCCCGCGTAGCCCGGCGACAGCGAGCGCTTGACGAAGAGCACCGTCTTCGCGTCGTCCACCTTCAAAATCGGCATGCCGTAGATCGGCGAGGAGGGATCGTCCTCGGCCGCCGGGTTGGTGATGTCGTTGGCGCCGATGACGAAGGCGACGTCGGTGCTCTGGAAGTCCCGGTTGATCTCCTCCATCTCGTAGACTTCCTCGTAGGGCACGTTCGCCTCGGCCAGCAGGACGTTCATGTGGCCCGGCATGCGCCCGGCCACCGGGTGGATGGCGTAGCGCACCTTGACCCCCATGCCCTTGAGCATGTCGGCCATTTCGCGCAGCGCGTGCTGCGCCTGGCCCACCGCCATGCCGTAGCCCGGCACGATGATCACCGAGCCGGCGTTGCCCAGGATGAAGCCGGCGTCCTCGGACGAGCCGCTGTTCACCGACTTGTCGCCGGTGTCCGCCGCCGCGGCGCCGCCCTCCTGGCCGAAGCCGCCCAGGATGACGTTGACGAACGAGCGGTTCATCCCCTTGCACATGATGTAGCTGAGGATGGCGCCCGAGGAGCCGACCAGCGCGCCGGTGATGATCAGCAGGTTGTTGCCCAGGGTGAAGCCGATGCCGGCCGCCGCCCAGCCGGAATAGCTGTTCAGCATGGACACCACCACCGGCATGTCGGCCCCGCCGATCGGCAGGATCAGCAGCAGCCCGATCGCCAGCGACAGCACCACGATGGCCCAGAAGGACCAGGTCGGCTGCGCGATCGTGAACCAGACGATCAGCGCGATAATGAGCACGCCGATGGCCAGGTTCAGCAGGTGCTGGCCGGGAAAGATCAGCGGCTTGCCGGTCACCAGGCCCTGCAGCTTGCCGAAGGCGACCACCGAGCCGGTGAAGGTGATGGCGCCGATGCCCGCGCCGAGCGCCATCTCCACCAGGCTCGCCGCCTTGATGTCGCCGGGCACGCCGATGCCGTAGGCCTGCGGCTGATAGAACGCCGCCGCCGCGACGAAGACCGCCGCCAGCCCGACCAGGGAGTGGAAGGCGGCGACAAGCTGCGGCAGCGCCGTCATCTGGATGCGCAGCGCGATCGCCGTGCCCACCGCGCCGCCGATCAGGATGGCGATCAGGATGGGCACGTAGGACACCACGTCCGGCGCCGCGACCGTCGCCAGCACCGCCAGGCCCATGCCCACCATGCCGAAGATGTTGCCCTGGCGGCTGGTTTTCGGGTGCGACAGCCCGCGCAGGGCGAGGATGAAGCACACCGAGGCGATCAGATAGATGAACGCCGACAAATCCTGTGACATACCCCTGAAGCCCCCCGGCTACTTCTTCTTCATGAACATGCCCAGCATGCGCTGGGTGACGATGAACCCGCCGAAGATGTTCACGGACGCCAGCACGATGGCGATCAGCCCCATGGACTGGCTGAACGACAGCCCGGCCGGGCCGGCGGCGATCAGCGCCCCGACGACGATCACCGAGGACACGGCGTTGGTCACCGCCATCAGCGGCGAGTGCAGGGCCGGCGTCACCCGCCAGACCACGTGGTAGCCGACGAAGATCGCCAGCACGAACACCGTCAGGCCCAGCACCAGGCTGTGCTCCCCTGTCTCGGCCGCCTGTTGCGCCGCCTGCCCGGCGGCCTGGGCCGTCTCCTCCACCTTTGCCGGTGCCTCGCCGACGCCGGCCGCGAAGGCCTCGGCCTTTTCCGCCAGGTTGCGCGCCGCCTCGGCCAGGGCGGCGGCGTGCTCCTTCAGGCTGTCCGTCGTGCTTGCCATGGTCTCAGCTCCCCTCGCCGCCGGAATCCGTCAGTCGCGGATGCACCACCTGGCCGTCGCGGGTCAGGCAGGTCTCCTTCATGATCTGGTCGTCCATGTCGACCTTCAGCGCCTTGGTTTCCTTGTCGGCCAGCAGCTTGACGAAGTTCAGCAGGTTGCGGGCGTAAAGCGAACTGGCGCTGACCGCGATGCGGCTGGGCCAGTTGCCGTGGCCGATGATGGTGACGCCGTGCTTTTCCACCACCTTGTCGAGCTCCGAGGGCTCGACGTTGCCTCCCTGGCCGACCGCCAGATCGACGATGACCGAGCCCGGCTTCATGCTCTTGACCATGTCCTCGGTGACCAGCTTGGGCGCGGGCCGGCCCGGGATCAGCGCGGTGGTGATCACCAGGTCCATCTTGGGAATGGTCTCGGCGATCAGCTCGGCCTGCTTTTTCTTGTAGGCGTCGCTCATCTCCTTGGCGTAGCCGCCGGCCGCCTCGGCCTCCTTGAACTCCTCGTCCTCCACCGCGAGGAACGAGGCGCCCAGGCTCTCCACCTGCTCCTTCGCGGCCGGGCGGACGTCGGTGGCGGAGACCACGGCGCCCAGGCGGCGGGCGGTGGCGATCGCCTGCAGCCCGGCGACGCCCGCGCCCATCACCAGGGCCTTGACCGGGGGGATCGTGCCCGCCGCGGTCATCATCATCGGAAAGGCGCGCTTGAACTGGGCCGCGGCGTCGATCACGGCGCGGTACCCGGCCAGGTTCGCCTGGCTGGACAGCACGTCCTTGTCCTGGGCGCGGGTGATGCGCGGCATGAACTCCAGGGCAAAGGCGTCAACCCCGGCCTCGGCATAGGCCTTGGCGTCCTCCCGCGCCTGCCAGGGGTCGAGCAATCCGATCAGCAGCGCCCCCTTCTTCATCGGCGCCAGCTCGTCCAGCTCGCCCTTCTCCGCCCGGGTCAGCGGCCGGCGGACCTTGAGCACGATATCCGCGCCCTCGACGGCCTGCTTGTAGTCCTTGGCAATGGTGGCGCCCGCCTTCTCGTAGGCCTCGTCGGGGAAGGCCGCGCCGGCGCCGGCGCCGGCCTCGACCACCACCTCGATGCCGTCGAGCGGCAGGTCCAGATACTTCCGCACGGTCTCCGGCGAGGCGGCGACCCGCGTCTCTCCGTCCCGGCGTTCCCTTGGTATGGCGATTCGCATCTTCGGTTTCCCCCCGGCGTCGCCTGCAGCACATATTGCAGCGCATATACGGCAGGGAGCATTGCAGTCCCGTCACCGTTTGCCAAGGCCGCCGCCGCGCTTCGGCCCGAGAGCCCTGGCCGGTTGGCCCATTTTCGAGGTGCCAGGCCATCGAAATACGCTCCGCCTTGCCACCTCGGCGCGAAGCCTCGCGCCCGGCGCATACCGGGGTTGCGATTGCCCGAACTTGAATTACATGTCCGTTAAAAGCAATTTGCGATTCTGCCGGGGCCGGATGGCATTTGCCGGGCAGGGAGGCCGTCCGCGGCACGGGGCATGACGGGGCCGGACAGCGACAGGGGAGACTCCGGAATGCGATCCTTTACTTTGGGGGCCGCGCTGGCGGTGGCCATGATTGCCGTCGTCGGTGCGCGGGCCGAGCCGCCGCTGCGCAATCCGCACGTGGGCGCACCCCGCGCGGACGTTCAGGCGGTGGCCTTTCACCCGACTCAGCTCGACCTGGCGCGCGTGCGCGAGGGGGCGGAGAGCGTGCCGCCCGTGGTGCCGCGCCGCTTGCCGCGCAAGCTGGCCTCGGACACGAGCGCGCAGGAACGCAAGAAGCTTTTCATCAAGACCGTGCTGCCGGCCGTGCTGCGCGTGAACACGCGGCTGCGGCGCGAGAAGCGCTTTCTGGATCGCGCGATCTGGCAGCGTCAGGTGCGCGGTCGCCTGGGCGACGAGGCGCGCGGGCGCCTGCACGCGCTGGCCGAACGCTACGGCCTCGCGCCGGACGACCTGGGCGCCTTGCGCCGGCGGGTCGATACCGTGCCGCCGTCACTGGTCCTGGCCCAGGCGGCGATCGAGAGCGGCTGGGGCGGCTCCCGTTTCGCCCAGCGCGGCAATGCCCTGTTCGGCCAGCGCAGCTATCACTGTGAGCAGTGCGGCATGCGCCCCGCGGGCTATGAGGACGACCCCGGCTTCCGGGTGGTGAGCTTCCAGAGCCTCACGGACTCGGTGGCGGCCTACGTCCACAACCTGAACACCCATCCCGCCTACGCCGGACTGCGCCAGGCCCGTTTCGCGGCACGTCGGCAGGGGCGGAAGCCCGAGGCGGTGCGGCTGGCCCGCCACCTGACCCGCTATTCCGAGCGGGGCCAGGCTTACGTCCGCGACGTGCAGAGCACCATCACGGCCAACGACCTCACCGACTTCGACGAAGCCCGGCTGACCTGGCGCCCACCCCAGGTGGCGAGTTTGCCGCGGTAGATGCGGAGCCGCCTTCGCTGCTGACGTGGCGGCCGTCTCCCCTTATCCTGCGGCCTGGACCCGCGTCGAACCCGACGACCACGCCAAGGGACAGCCATAGGACTGCCGGTTCGCGACCATATCCCTCATACCGCCCGACAAATGAAATCGTACGTCTGGGCGGCCTCATGCTT
>CAZLNO010000113.1:0-11133 GCA_964561005.1 uncultured Rhodovibrionaceae bacterium
CTGTGCGCCAAGCTGCGCAGTGCCATGGTCGACCCGAACCGGACCCCGCTGTCCGGCCTCGTGGAAATGGATGAGACCAGCATCCCCTTCAGAACACACGACGATCCGCCGAGAGCCTGGCGGGTGTCGTGAAAGACACCGTCGCACCCGGGTCCACCATCAAGACCGACGGATGGACCGGATACAGCGCCAGTGCCGAAGTCGCCCACGACCCCCACGTGATCGGCTCCATGGCCGCCCATGTCGTGCTCCCCTGGGTCCACCGCGTCTTCTCCAACCTGAAGACCTGGGCGCTCGGCGTCTACCACGGCCTGCGGCAGAAGCATCTGCAAGCCTACCTCGACGAGTTTGTTTTCCGATTCAACCGGCGCCGCACCCGACACGCAGCCTTTCGATCCCTCCTGGGGATCGTTACCACCAAAGGCCCCATCACCTACGATATGTTGATCGCGCCGGAAGCAAAGGGATAAGCCTTACCTCTGGGAGCGGGAATCGGACGCGCCAAGGATCGCGCGAATCCTCGACCCGGCCGAAGTGATGCAGCATGAGGCGGAGACTGTCCTTGACGGGCGCGAGATCCATGACCGGGGTTCCCTGCATATGGTGGAACCCCCTTGAATCCTACCCGCTCGCGTCGGCGCCAGCGAAATCGCTCCCGAGCCACGTTAATCTGAGCAGGTTGCCGTGCCCTGTCGGCCAGCGGGTTTGCCAGGGGCCGGCGACAGGCCGTATCCTGAACACGGTTATATGAAGCGGCGGACGGGCACAACCCATGATACCCACGCCAAACACCTTCTTCTGCATCGACGGGCATACCTGCGGCAATCCGGTGCGCCTGGTGGCCGGCGGCGGTCCGGCGCTGGACGGCGCGAGCATGAGCGCGCGGCGGCAGGACTTCCTGCGCCGCTACGACTGGATCCGCACCGGGCTGATGTTCGAGCCGCGCGGCCACGACATGATGTCCGGGTCGATCCTCTACCCCCCGACCACGGACGACGGCGACACCGGGGTGCTGTTCATCGAGACCTCGGGCTGCCTGCCGATGTGCGGCCACGGCACCATCGGCACGGTGACCTTCGCCCTGGAGCGCGGGCTGGTCTCGCCGCGCACGGAGGGCGTGGTCCGGCTGGACACCCCGGCCGGGCGGGTGACGGCGGCGTACCGCCTCGGCGGCGGCCACGTGGAGGCGGTGAAAATCACCAACATCGGTGCCTATCTCGCGGCCGCCGGCGTGGCGATCGAGGCGCCTGGGTTCGGTCCGCTGCGGGTGGACGTCGCCTATGGCGGCAACTTTTACGCCATCGTGGAGCCGCAGCCGGGGTATCGCGACCTCGCCGAGCTGTCGCCCGGCGAGATCCTGCGTCTGTCGCCGCTGGTCCGCCGGGCGGTCAACGACGCCGTCGAGCTGGTGCATCCGGAGGACCCGACGATCCGCGGCTGCAGCCACGTGATGTGGACCGGAAAGCCGAAGCAGCCCGGCGCGCACGCGCGCAACGCCGTCTTTTATGGCGACCGCGCCATCGATCGCAGCCCCTGCGGCACCGGCACCTCGGCGCGCATGGCGCAGCTCGCCGCGCGCGGCGAACTCAAGCCAGGCGACAGCTTCGTGCACGAGAGCATCATCGGCTCCTGCTTCACCGGCCGGGTCGAGGCCGCGACCGAGGTCGGCGGCCAACCCGCCATCGTGCCCTCGATCGAGGGCTGGGCCGTCATCACCGGCTTCAACACCATCTTCCTCGACCCGCGCGACCCCTATGTGGCGGGGTTCCAGGTGACCTGAAGAAACGGCGCTTGCCGCCCGCCGCCGGCTGCCACAGCATCCGGGCATGGGCAACCTCCATGTCATCATCACCACGCTCGGCGCCCTGCTGCTGCTGGGCCTCGTGGGCGATCTGCTGTCGAAGAAGCTGCCGCTGCCGCGGGTAACGCTGCTGGTCCTCTTCGGCGTGGCGATCGGCATGCCGGGCTTCGGGCTGCTGCCGGCGCAGGCACAGGACTGGTATCCCTTCATCAGCGATCTGGCGCTGCTGATGGTCGGCTTCCTGCTGGGCGGCAAGCTGTCGCGCGAGACCCTGCGCGAGGTGGGCTCGGGCGTGCTGACGATCTCGGCGTTCGAGGTCCTGGGCGCCTCGCTGTCGGTGCTGGTGGGGCTGCTGCTGTGCGGCGTGCCGGTGGAGGTGGCGCTGCTGCTGGCCGGCATCGCCCCGGCCTCGGCGCCGGCCGCGGTCACCAACGTGACGCAGGAACTGCGCGCCAGGGGCCGCTTCACCGACACCCTGCTCGGCATCGTGGCGATCGACGACGCCTGGGGGCTGATCGTCTTCTCCGTGCTGCTGGCCACGGCGCAGGCGCTCACCGGGGACGGCGAGGCGGACGGCTGGCAGGCGCTGGTGCACGGCGTGCGCGAACTGGGCGGGGCGGTGCTGGTGGGCGCCATCGTCGGCGTCCCGGCGGCCTACCTGACGGGCCGCCTGCGGCCGGGCGAGCCGACGCAGGCCGAGGCGCTCGGCGTGGTGCTGCTGGCCGGCGGCCTGGCGCTCTGGTTGGAGGCGTCCTTCCTGCTGGCGGCGATGATCGTCGGCGCCATCATCGTCAACCTCGCCAGCCACCACGAGCGCCCGTTCCGCGAGATCGAGCACATCGAGTGGCCCTTCATGGTGCTGTTCTTCATCCTCGCCGGCGCCTCGCTGCACGTGGAGCGACTGGCCGAGATCGGCTGGATCGGCGCGGTCTACATCGCCCTGCGCGCCGCCGGCCTGCTCGTCGGCGCCCTGGTCGGCGGGATCCTTGGCGGGGCGGGAAAGCGCATCCAGCGCTGGATGGGTCTGGCGATCATGCCGCAAGCCGGCGTCGCGCTGGGCATGGCGCTGGTGGCCGGCAACGCCTTTCCGGAACTGCGCGACAGCATCCTGCCGCTGGTGATCGGCTCCACCGTGGTGTTCGAGCTGGCCGGCCCGGCGCTCACCCGGCTGGCCATCGTCCGCGCCGGCGAGGCGAACCAAGAGACTTGAATATTGCCCGCGCGGCACATTCAACACGTGCGTTGATGCGGCCTCTCTTTATGGGGTAATCGCGAGACTCGTTATTCCGACGAGTTGGTTCGCGACCGTGACGATCGAAGACATTCGCGCCCATGTTCGCAGTCCCCAGGTTCTGATGGTGCTGGAACACTGGCTGGCGGCACATGGCGATTGCCGGATGCCGGCGCTGCGGGACATCGATCCCCTGGTGATGCCGCAGGCCCTGCCATATGTCTGGCTGTGCGACTATGAGCCCGGGTCGAAACGCTTCACCTATCGCCTCGCCGGCGAGATGATCAACGACTTCTACGGTTTCAGTCTCAAGGGGCGGGAGCTGGGCGAGGTCGTGGCGACCTGCCGGCTGCACGTGATCCGCGAGCGCTATTGCCGCGTGGCCGGGACGCCGGCAATCGTCTACAACTACGGCAAGGTCTATGCGAACCAGGGACGCAGCTATCAAGGCGAGCGGCTGATGGTGCCGCTGGGCGATGACGGCTGGCATGCCAGCGGCATCCTCGGCGTCACCTTCTGGGTCTGGGGGCGCCAAGGGCTCCGGTTTCCGCCGCACAAGGCCGAGGAATACGGCGAAATGGTCGCGCCGCTGTAGACCCGTCGCCAATGGCCAACCCTCTATTCCGCCGCCTCGCGTCCGCGCGATTCCAGCGCGCGCTCGATAACGCTGGCGACATGGATGCGCTCGTCGCCCGTCAGCGGCAGGCGCGGCTGGCGCACCGTCTCCGAGCCGTGGCCGGCCATCGCCTGGGCCAGCTTGATGTACTGCACCAGCTTGACGTGGGTATCCAGGTGCAGCGCCGGCATGAACCAGCGATAGAGCGCCAGTGCCTCGTCGTGGCGCTGCTCGCGCAGCAGGCGCCACAGGCGCACGGTCTCCTCGGGGAAGGCGTTGACCAGCCCGGCCACCCAGCCGACGCAGCCCAGCACCGCCGCCTCGTAGGCCAGGTCGTCGACGCCGCAGAACAGGCGGTAGCGGTCGCCCGTCAGATTCACGATGTCGGTGATGCGGCGCGGGTCGTCCGACGATTCCTTGATTCCCACCAGCGTCGGCTCGTCCGCCAGGGCCTGAAAGCTCTCCGGCGGCACGTCGACCTTGTAGGCCACGGGGTTGTTGTAGACCATGATAGGCAGATCGCTGGCCCGCGCCACGGCGCGGAAGTGGGCCTCGGTCTCGCGGCGGTCGCTGGTGTACACCAGGGCCGGCAGCACCATCAGGCCGTCGGCGCCCAGGCGCTGCGCGTCGGCGGCAAAGCGCGCCGCCATTGCGGTGCTGTTCTCGGCGACGCCGGCCAGCACCGGCACCCGGCCTTCGGCGGTCTCGATCGCCGTGCGCAGGACGTCGCGCTTTTCCTCGGGCTCCAGCACCGTCGATTCGCCGAGCGTCCCCAGGACGATCAGACCGTCGACTCCCGCGTCGAGCAAGGTGCGCAAGTGCGCCGCCGTGGCCTCCAGGTCCAGCGACTCGTCGCCGCGGAACTGCGTCGTCGCGGCGGGGAACACGCCCTGCCAGTCCACTTGCTCCGGCATGCCGGCCTCCCTGCGTGGTGAATGCCTGCCTGCATCGTGAATGCCTGCGCATGCCATGATGGCCCGCCACGCCACGCGATGCCAGCCCCGGCGGCGGTCGCCTGTCGAACATACCGCTCGGTATCGAATGGACTTGACGCGCGCGTGCAGAGACATAGGATTGGTCACAAGTGGTGTGACCAATAGACCAGGTACCAGGGACCAGGAAGGTAGAGGCATGTCGGGGTCGCAAGACGATGCTCCCAACGGGGTCGGCGAGGCCACCGACCCCCGCTTTCGCGAGATCGCGCGCGAGCGCGTCTCCGAGCGCGTCGCCCAGGAGATCATGAAGCTGATTTCCGTGGGGGCGCTGGCGCCGGGCGAGCGTCTGCCGGGCGAGCGCCAGCTTGCCGAGATGATGAACGTCAGCCGGGTGTCGGTGCGCGCGGCGCTCCAGCAGCTCAAGGCACAGGGCTTCGTCGCGGCGGTGCAGGGCGGCGGCACGCGGGTGACCAGCGCCGCCGCGCACCGCGATTCGCCGCTGATGCAGCTCGTCCGGGCGGATGCCGGCAACCTGCACGACCTGGCGGAGATCCGTGCGCAGGTCGAGGCCTGGGCCGCCCGGCGCGCCGCCGAGCGCGGCAGCGAATCGCAGATCGCCGAGATCGGCCGGGCGCTGTCGATGATGGCGGACAAGGGCCGCGCCAACGGCCACAAGAGCGAGGACGACTACGCCTTCCATCTGGCGATCGCCAAGGCCTCGTGCAGCGGCGTCTACATGCACCTGATGGAGATGATGGGCGAGGTGCTGGAGCGCAACATCGATTACCACCGCCACACGCTGTGCACGGCGCCGGACGACGACGCCCGCTTCCTGGAGGAGCACCGCCGCATCTACGAGGCCATCCGCCGGCGCGACCCGGACGCCGCCGAGGCGGCCATGGCCGCGCACTTGCAGCACGTGCTGGCCGGCTATGCCAAGGTCGAGTCGGCCACGGAACCGCAAGCGCCGACGGCGAGCGAGGCCGCGGGCACCGGCTGATCCGCCGCCCGGCGCCGCCTGGATCGGGGGGACGGCGGCCGGGGGAGCGACGCGGCCTTGTCGAAAAACGTCCGCCCGGAGCGGCGGCATGTCGTTTGCGTGCCTGCGCGGGGCCGCCGGTTTTGCTATCGCTTCGCCCGGCAAGAAGACAACCCAGGTGAGAGGGGGCAGCGGCTGCATGGCAAGCGATTCGCCATCCAGAGAGGCCGACGCGCTGTTGACGGCGCTGTGGCGGGCCGGACTGGCCGCGGCCGATCCGGCGCGCGCGGTGCCGCGCTGGCTGCCGACCCCGCCGCGCGACGGCCGCACGGTGGTCGTCGGCGCCGGCAAGGCGGCGGCGGCGATGGCCAGGGCCGTGGAAGAGGCCTGGCCGGCCGACGCGCCGCCGCCGGAGGGCGTCGTGGTCACGCGCTACGACCACGGCCTGCCGCTGCGCCACATCGACTGCGTGGAGGCCGCGCATCCGGTGCCGGATGCCGCCGGGCGGGAGGCGGCGCGGCGCATTCTGAAGCTGGCCGAGGGCCTGGGCGAGGGCGACCTGCTGATCTGCCTGATCTCCGGCGGCGGCTCGGCGCTGCTGGCGCTGCCGGCGCCGGGGCTCGACCTGGCGGACAAGCAGGCGGTGGCGAAGGCCCTGCTGCGCTGCGGCGCCGACATCGCCGAGATGAACTGCGTGCGCAAGCATCTCTCGGCGATCAAGGGCGGACGCCTGGCCGCGGCGGCGCATCCCGCGCGCACGGTCAGCCTGCTGATCTCCGACGTGCCGGGCGACGACCCGGCGACCATCGCCTCGGGTCCCACGGTCGCCGACCCGACGACTTTCGCCGACGCGCGCGCGATCCTGGCGAAGTACGGCATCGATCCGCCGGAGGCGGTGCGCCGCCACCTGGAGGCCGCCGCCGACGAGACGCCGAAACCCGGCGACCCCCGCCTGGCACGCGCCGAGACCCATGTGATCGCCCGCCCGCAGGACTCCCTGATGGCGATGGCGGCGGAGGCCGAGCGCCGCGGCGTCACGCCGGTCATCCTGGGCGACGCCATCGAGGGCGAGGCGCGCGAGGTCGCCAAGGTCAAAGCCGGCATCGCCCGCCAGGTCCGCGTGCACGGCCAGCCCGCCGCGCCGCCCTGCGTGCTGCTGTCCGGCGGCGAGACCACGGTCACCGTGCGCGGCCAGGGACGCGGCGGGCGCAACGCGGAGTTCCTGCTGGCGCTCGCCGTGGCGCTGAACGGCGCGCCGGCGACCCACGCCGTGGCCTGCGACAGCGACGGCATCGACGGCAGCGAGGACAACGCCGGCGCCCTGGTGCGGCCCGACACCCTGATCCGCGCGCGCGCCGCCGGTTACGATCCCAAGGCCTTGCTGGCGGACAACGATGCCTACACACTGTTCGCGGGCCTGGACGACCTGATCCTGACCGGCCCCACCCGCACCAACGTCAACGACCTGCGGGCCGTGTACATCGGTCGCGGAGACGGTTGAGGGCCGGACACCGCTGGACAAACTTCCCTCCCAAGCCACGGGAACGAGCGCATGCGACGCCGACGCAACGCCAAGATTCTCGCCACCCTCGGCCCGGCCAGCCGGGACGAGGACACCATCCGCGCGCTGTTCGAGGCCGGAGCCGACGTCTTCCGCCTGAACTTCAGCCACGGCAGCCACGACGACCACCGCGCCACCTACGACTCGATCCGGCGCATCGAGTCGGACACCGGGCGGCCGATCGGCATCCTCCAGGATTTGCAGGGGCCGAAGCTGCGCGTCGGCCGCCTCGCCGGGGGCCAGACGCGGCTGGAGCGCGGCGCGCCCTATCGCCTGGACCTGGACGAGCGCGAGGGCGACGACCGCCGCGCGCCGCTGCCCCACCCCGAGGTCTTCGAGGTGTTGGAGCCCGGCACCCACATCCTGCTGGACGACGGCAAGCTGCGCCTGGAGGTCGAGAGCGCTGCGACCGACCACGCCGACTGCCGGGTGGTGACCGGCGGCGTCCTCTCCGACCGCAAGGGCGTGAACGTGCCCGGCGTGGTCATGCCGATCTCGCCGCTGACCGCGAAGGACCGCGAGGACCTGCGCTTTGGCCTAAAGCTGGGCGTCGACTGGGTCGCCCTGTCCTTCGTGCAGCGCCCGGAGGATGTGGCCGAGGCGCGCAAGCTGATCGGCGGGCGCGCGGCCATCATCGTCAAGGTGGAAAAGCCGGCGGCACTGGAGTGCCTGGACCAGCTCGTCGAGCTGGCCGACGCGGTGATGATCGCCCGCGGCGACCTGGGTGTGGAGATCCCGGCGGAGGAGGTGCCGGGCCACCAGAAGAACATCATCCGGGCCTGCCGCCTGGCCGGCAAGCCGGTGGTGGTGGCGACGCAGATGCTGGATTCCATGGTGCAGTCGCCCACGCCCACCCGCGCCGAGGCCTCCGACGTCGCCACCGCCGTCTACGACGGCGCCGACGCCGTGATGCTCTCGGCGGAGACGGCGGCCGGCCACTACCCGCGCGAGGCGGTCGCCTTCATGAACAGCATCATCGCCCGCACCGAGCGCGACACCTTCTATCGTCCCATCATCACCGCGCTGAACCCCACGCCGGAGCCCACGGCGCCGGACGCCATCTCCGAGGCGGCGGCGCAGGTGGCCAGCACCATCAGCGCGGCGGCCATCGTCAACTACACCACGTCCGGCTCGACGACGATGCGCGCGGCGCGGGAGCGGCCGGAGGTGTCCATCCTGGCGCTGACCTCGCGGCTGTCGACGGCCCGGCGGCTGGCGCTGCTCTGGGGCGCGCACTGCGTGCACACGGCGGACGTGCGCGACTTCCAGGAGATGGTCGCCAAGGCCTGCCGCGTCGCCCTGGCGCAGGAGTTCGCCCGGCCCGGCGACAAGATCGTCATCACCGCCGGCGTTCCTTTCGGCACCCCCGGCGCCACCAACGTCCTGCGCATCGCCTGGGTGGAGCGGTGAGTGATGGCAGGATGAAGCCTGCCCTACGGTGTCGGCGCCATTCTCGCCCGCGCGAGGTGCCTCGCCGGTCGGGGGCTTGCCCCCGACCGGAACGTTTTTATCACGGGCGAAGGTGAAACGTTCGGGGCGGGGGCGAGCCCCCGCCCCGCCACTGTTGTCCCCGCCCGCGTGGGGCGCGCTTCGGCGTGCCGTTCGGCTACGCCTCGGCCAGCCTGCCGCGCCGGTCGCGCAGGTGCTGGCGCCAGCGGTCGGCGGAGAACACGGCCAGCGCCGTCCAGATGCAGCCGAAGGTCACGGCCTGCACCCAGGTGAAGGGCTCGCCGAAGACCAGGACGGCCAGCAGGAAGTGCCCCGTGGGCGCCAGGTATTGAAAGAAGCCGACGGCGGTGTAGGTGATGCGCCGCGCCCCGCTGGCGAACCAGATCAGCGGCAGCGCCGTCACCACGCCGGCCATGGCCAGCATCAGGTCCTGGCCGAGCCCCGCCGCGCCGAACGCGCCCTGGCCGGCCAGGCCGACGTGGACCAGGTAGGCCAGCGCCAGGGGCGCGGCCAGCGCGGTCTCCAGGAACAGCCCCTCGATGGACCCCAGCGTCGTCGTCTTGCGGATCAGGCCGTAGAAGCCGAAGGACAGCGCCACCGCCAGCGACGGCCACGGCAGCCCCGCCGTCTGCACCGCCAGGTTGGTCACGCCGATCGCCGCCAGCGCGACGGCCACGCCCTGCAGCCGGCTCAGCCGCTCGCGCAGGACCAGCATGCCCAGGACCACGTTGACCAGCGGGTTGATGTAGTAGCCCAGGCTGATCTCGGTGACGCGCTCGGCGCCGATGGCCCAGATGAAGGTCAGCCAGTTGATGGCGATGAAGGCCGTGCTGCCCAGCAGCATCAGCACCGTCCGCCGGTGGCGCAGCGCGGCCAGGATGCGCGGCCAGCCGCCCAGGACCGTGACCAGCCCGGCCAGCAGCAGCACCGCCCAGACGAAGCGGTGGCAGAGCATCTGCAGCGGCGGCACGTGGTCCATCGCCCGGAAGTACAGCGGCAGCCCGCCCCAGAAGGCGAAGGCCGCCGCCGCGTAGAGCCCGCCGACCAGCTTTTCGTCCCGCCCGGCCGCCATGTCAGGCCCGCCGGGGCGCGCTCGCCAGCCGGGCCACCGGCGCGTCGGCGATCGGCCAGTGCAGCACCGCGGCCAGCAGGCCCAGCAGGATCGCCACCGTCCAGACCGCGTCGTAGGAGCCCGTCAGATCGTAGCTGAGGCCGCCCAGCCAGGCGCCGAAGAAAGCGCCGATCTGGTGGCTGAACATGACGATTCCGAACAGCGTGGCCATGTAGCGCGGCCCGAAGATCTGGCCCACCAGCCCGCTGGTCAGCGGCACCGTGCTGAGCCAGAGGAAGCCGAAGGCCCCGGCGAAGAGATAGGCCGACAGCGGCGAGATCGGCGCCGCCAGGAACAGCGCGATCGCCAGCGCCCGCAGCAGGTAGATCAGGGTCAAGAGGCGCTTCAGCCGGTAGCGCCCGCCCAGCCAGCCGAAGCCGAAGGTGCCCAGGATGTTGAACAGCCCGATCAGGCTGAGCGCCGTCGCCCCCACCAGGGCCGACAATCCGGATGCGGAGATATAGGCCGGCAGGTGCGTGGCCACGAAGGCCACGTGAAAGCCGCAGACGAAGAAACCCGCCGTGAGCAGCAGAAAACCGCGGTGCCGCGTCGCCTCCCCGACCGCCTCGCGCAGGCTCTGCTCGCCGATCCCCGCCTTGGCGGGCTTGCCCGCCAGCGCCGCCGCCGCCGGCACGATCAGCGCCGAGAGCGCGGCCAGCACCAGCAGCGCGTTGACCCAGCCGAAGCCGGCGATCAGGCCCTGCGCGCCCGGCAGCAGCACGAACTGCCCCAGCGAGCCGCCGGCCGAGGCCAGGCCCAGCCAGGCGCTGCGCTTGTCCTCCGGCGCGTGGCGCGCCACCGCGGCCAGGACCAGGGGAAAGCCGCTGGCGCTGACGGCGATGCCCACCAGCAGCCCGGCGCCCAGGTGCAGGCCCAGCGGCGTCTGCGCCAGCGCCATCACCGCGATGCCGAGCGCGTAGAGCACGCCGCCCACCGCGAGCACCCGGCCGGTGCCGTAGCGGTCGGCCAGGGCGCCGCAAGCCGGCTGCAGCGCGCCCCACAGCAGGTTCTGCATCGCGATGGCCAGGGAAAAGGTGCCGCGCCCCGTCTCCAGCGCCGCCGAAATCGGCTCCAGGAACAGGCCGAAGGTCTGGCGCACGCCCATGTTCAGCGCCAGCACCACCATGGCGGCGAACAGCACCAGCCAGGCGGCCGGCCGGGGCGTGACGGCGGTCGGGGCCTTTTCAGTGCTCATGGCCGGACTTTATGGCGCAGGGTGAGGGAATGCCAGCCGGACACCGGCATGGGAGCTATGCGGCCGGCGGGAGGCGCTGACGCGCCTGCCGGCGCGTCCCCCATCCTAACCTTCCCCCAGGGGGGAAGGGACTGGGACCGAGCCGACACGACCGATCGTCACATCATCCCCTCCCCCTTGGAGAAGGGCCAAGGCCTGATGGCGCGTCCCCCATCCTAACCTTCCCCCAGGGGGGAAGGGACTGGGACCGAGCCG
>CAZLNO010000114.1:0-10939 GCA_964561005.1 uncultured Rhodovibrionaceae bacterium
CCGCAGGTGCCGCAGCGTCCGATCCTCCGTCGTCTCCAGCCACTCGGCGAAGAGCGCGTGCAGTTCCGGCGTCGCGAAGGCCGCCATGTCCGTGGTCCGCTTGATGGCGGCGAGCATTTCCGCGCACATCCCCATGCACATCCGCATCATGGGCGGCGGGGCTTGGCCCTCCCCGCTCATCCGGTTCATCATCTCCTGCATCATGGCCATGGGGTGGGCGCCGCCGGCACCCATCCCCGCCATCATCGTCCGCGCCATTTCGGCGCCCATCTCCATGGGGCCCTTGGCGGACCCTTCCGTCTCCTCGCTGGTGCTCATCATCCGTCACCCTTCGGTTGCGCCGCTGCCGCGGCCAGGATCACCCATCCCTCAAACGGCGAGGGCCAGCGATGCGATCCAGGAAGTCGTCCGCCGCTGGTCGGGGAGCCGCGGGGGAAAAGTGCAGTGCGGAGCAGGTTGACCCTGCCGGGCCTGCCTGATCGCCAGCATACCGTTGCACGGGTCAAGCCACCAGCGGATCGACCGCCGTCGACAGCGTCTGGTCCCCGCTCAGCTCCGCGATCCGCGACAGCGCGGCCTCCACCGTCGCCGGGTCGTCGCCCACGCCGTCGAGCACGCTGCGCGCCTGGCTGTCGGTGAAGTCCTCGCCGGCGATGGCGGTGCCGAAGGCTTCCGCCACGGCGATCTTGTTCACCACGGCGGTCTTGTCGCGCACCGCTTCGGCCTCGCCGTCGCCGTCGAGGTCGAGAGCCTGATTCCGCGCGCCGGCGATGATGTCGATGACGATGCGGCCCAGGTCCACGCCCTGATCGAGCCGCGTCGCGATCTGCCCCGTCCAGAATTCGAGCCCCGCCTGCGTGGGGGCGCGGTTGAACAGGTTGTCGTAGACATCCCGGATGAAACCCTCGATCTCCGCCTCGCTCGCCGTCGCGGCCTCGTCCGGGGCCAGGAAGGGAAAGCGGCTGCGGGCTTCCTGGTCGAGACGGAAGGATTCCGCGATGTCCTTCATGACGTCGCCCTCGCCGCGTCCGACACCGAGGCTGCCGAGGTATTGGTCCCGCCAGAACGCCAGCCCGGCCGGATCGGGCGCGCGGCCGAAGTAGCCCAGGTAGAGCGCGCTCAACTGGCCCTCGACGGCCAGATCGAGCACGCCGGCCGCGGTGACCGAGGGGTCCAGGCGCGCCAGCCAGGCGTCTTCGCCCCCCTTGTCCTCGCCGGCCCAGGCGCGGCTTGTATTGCCGGCCACGTAGAGCGTGCCGTCGGGCGCCTGCGCGATCGCGCGAATGCCGCCGTCGTCCTGTCCGGGCGCGCGATTTTCGAACCAGGCCTCCGTCTCGTTCAGCAACAGGTTGCCCTCGCCGTCATAGACCGAAATGAAACCGCTCGACGAACCGAAGAACTTGCCGCCGGCATAGAACAGGCCGTCCGTTCCCGCGACCACGTCGGTCAGGGTGTCGCCGCCATTGCGGGACATGTCCTGCCGGGCGAACGTGGTATTGCCCTGGGAATCGAAGCCGACGGCGAAGGGGGCGCCGGTCGCCGGCGTGAGCGCCGTGTCGGTGAGCGGGCCGCCGATGCCGCCGACGACCGCGAACTGGCCCTGATCGTTGGCCGCGACGGCGTTGGCGCCGGGCTGGCGATCCGCCGCGAACTGCCGCGTGAACCGCAGCTCGCCGTCGGTGTCGAGGCCAAGGGCGAAGGCCGGCCCGGCGCCGCTGTGGTCCGGCGAGGTCTGCACCGCGCCATTGACGGCGGGCTGCTGAAAAGTGCCGTCGGTCGTCCCGGTCACGATCACGCGCGCGTTGGCCGGGTCGAAGGCGATCCCCGCGGGGCTGTCGTCCTGGCCGAACACCTCGGGATCGCTGAGGTTGCCGATCAGCGTGTTCCACTGCATCCCGCCGCCGTCCTCGAATCGCGCGACCATGACGTCGGGTTCCAGCACGTTGCTCTGCCAGGGCGCGAAGGCGCCGCGGGCGCTGGCGGTCACGTAGATGTTGCCGTCGTCGTCGACCGTCAGGTCCACGCCGGTGTCGAGGTCGGTGGAACCGAACTGCTCGATCCACGCGACGCCGCCGCTCGGCCCCAGCTTTGCCAGAAAGGGATCCTGGATGCCGCCCCGCGCATCGCCGCCGTCCAGGCTGGTGAAGTGATTGTCCAGGCGGCCGAAGAAGCGCTCGGTCGTGTTGCCCAGCAGATAGATGTTGCCCTCGTCGTCGGTGGCGACCGCCGCGCCGCTTTGGGCGTCGTCGCCGATCCGGGTCTCGAAGCGCAGATCGCCCTCGGGGCCGAAGCGACGCACCGTCGCGCCCGCTTCCTCGTTGGTCAGAAGCACCGCGCCGCCATCCGCCGTGGCCGCCAGATCGACGACGGTATCCGCGGCCGGGCTCCCCGGCTGGCGCGTCCAGGCCAGATCCAGCGCCACCTCGGCCAGGCCGTCGCCTTCCTGGTTGCGCAGGACGGAGACGGGAGCACCGTTGTCATCGTTGCCGACGAAGAGGTCGGTGAAGCCGTCGCCGTCCAGGTCGCCGGTGGCGAGGGTGCGTGGGGAGTCGTCGGACACATCGTTGACGACTTTGGATTCCGCCGTGAAACCGCCGCGGCCGTCGCCGCGAAGCACCGAGACATCGCGGCCCCGGAAATTGCTGGTGGCGAGATCGAGACGGCCGTCGTGATCGAAGTCCCCCGCTTCCAGCGCCACGGGATTGTTGCCGGTGTCGTATTCCACGGCGGCCTGGAACCCGCCCTGGCCGTCATTCAGCAGGACCGCCACGGTGTCCCGCGCCCCCATGGCCGCGGCAAGATCCGCCGCGCCGTCGGCGTCGAAGTCGCCCGCGACGACGTCGAAGGGCTCGTCGGGGCCGCCGCCCGGCAGCTCGACCGTGGTCGGGTCGGCCAGACCGCCCTGGCCGTCCCCGCGCAGGACCGTCAGCCTGCCGAAGAAACCGCCGTTGACCGTGGCCACGTCCAGCGCGCCGTCGCCGTCGAGGTCCGCGATGGCAAAGCTGAACGCGGTGGCGAGGTTGTGGGCGGTGCTGTCCACGGTGGGAAACTGCCCGGCGCCGTCGTTGACCAGGGTCGTGACGTTCTCGCCGTCCCCGGTGACAAGGTCCGGCGCGCCGTCGCGGTTCAGGTCCGCCAGCGCCACGCCATGACCGGCATTGACGTTGAGCGTGCGCGGGCTGGAAAAATTGCCGGCGCCGTCGCCGGGCAGCAACTTCAGGACGCCGTTCGTCTGGTCGACCAGCGCCAGGTCGGCGTTGCCGTCGCCGTTCAGGTCGCCGGCGGCGAGCTGGCCGATCCGGTCGGCGCCGACGGCCAGCCGGTTCGGTGCCGCGAAGCCGCCCTGCCCATCGCCCAGCAGGATGGCCAGACCGGTCGGATCGGCGGGGAAGTCGGGCCGGTCGCCGGCGGCGACGTCGAGGACGCCGTCGTTGTTGAAATCGGCGGTGACCAGGCTCCGGGGCGATTCCAGGCCGAGATCGTGGTTCGCGGCCCGGCTGAAGGTGATGCGTTCCGTCATGAGGCGTGCCCTCCGGGGTTTGGGGTGGGCGCAGTACCGTTCACGCTACTCACAACTCTTGTCAAAAAAGCGTGAAGACGGAGGCGTCTTGCAGAAGTGCTCGCCTTTCGGTGGTGTGCGAGAGGTATTTTTTCTAGAGATAGATGCTGTCTCAGGGATCGATGGCTCAAGGGATCGATGGTAAGCGCCTGGGACGCGGGATCGTGCGGGGCTGTCACGCCGACCGCGAGGATGGGGCGGCCGGAAATCTTGCGCTTGAAAAGGGAGCGGGGGTCGTGAACGTCCCTTTCGGATCGCTCGCCGCCTATGTCGGCGCCGCGTCGGGGCGGTGCCCTGCCTGACCAGCACGACCGCCCTGGACCTTCGGCGGCTGCCCAAGTCGGCGGCGGCGACCGGCGGCGGCAAAGCGGGTGATTCGGCGTTGACGGCCCGCCAGCGCCTCGGATAGCGTCCGGCAAACATGATAATAATAATAATGGTGGTGACCCGCTGGGTCGTGGGAAAGGAAAGTGGCCGAATGGACGAGACGATCCGGCTGGTCCTGAACGCGCTCACGCTGATCAGCATCCTGATGCTCGTCGGACTGGGCCTCGCCATCATCTTCGGCCTCCTGCGGGTCATCAATCTGGCCCACGGGGAGTTCGTGACGATCGGCGCCTACACCGTCGCCTTCTTCCAGAGCATGGGGCTGAGCTACTGGCTGGCGCTCCTGGCCGCGCCGGCCGTGGGGGCGCTGTCCGGGTTCGTTCTCGAGCGTCTGGTGGTCCGCCACCTCTATATGCGGATGTTCGCGACGGTGCTCGCGACCTGGGGCCTGAGCCTGATCATCCAGCAGGGACTCCAATTGATCTTCGGCGCCGCCCCGCAGCGCGTCGACAGTCCCCTGGCCGGCTCCGTGGCGTTCCTGGGGGCGGACTATCCGGTCTACCGCCTGTTCATGATCACGCTGGCGATCGCGCTGACGGTCGGGTGCTACGTGGCGCTCCAGCGCACGCGCTTCGGCCTCGACCTGCGTGCGGTGATTCAGAACCGCGATGTCGCCGAGGCCATGGGCATCAACACCGAGCGGGTCTATGCCGCCGCCTTCTCGATCGGCGCCGCCCTGGCCGCGATCGCGGGCGTGCTGCTGGCGCCGATGACGGTGGTGATCGCCCAGATGGGCGTGAACTACCTGGCGCGCGCCTTCTTCGTGGTCATCGTCGGCGGGGCGGGAAGCATCGCCGGGGTGGCCGCGGGCAGCGGCATCGTCGGCGGGATCGAGACGCTGCTGAGCTATCAGGTGCCGGTGACCATGGCGCAGGCGCTGGTGCTGGTGCTGGCCATCGTGATCGTGCGCTTCCGGCCCCAGGGCCTCATCCCATCGCAGGCCGGGTGATCGCCGTGGGTGGGCAGGCCGCACTGACCCGGCGCGAGGTGTTCTGGGCGTTCGTCGTCGCCGGTCTGGTCGCCGCGCTCGCCGTCTATCCCTCCTACGGCGGGTACTACACCATCTCCCTCCTGCGCGACGGGCTCATTTTCGGGATGTTCGCCCTGGCGCTCGACTTCTTCTGGGGCAAGACCGGGGAGTTGAGCTTCGGCCACGCCACCTTCTTCGGCCTGGGCGCCTACGGCATGGCCATCCTGACCATCAAGGGCGGGTTCGATCCCGGCATCGCGCCCTGGCTGGGCCTGGCGCTGGGGATCGTCCTGGCCGGGCTGGTCGCGGCGGCGGTGGGGTACTTCCTGATCTTCGGCGGCGTGCGCGGGCCCTACTTCACCGTGGTGACGCTGGCGCTGACGGTGATCGCCAAGCACGTGGCGATCGGCTGGCCCGAGATGACCGGCGGCGATTCCGGCCTGATCGGCGTGCCGCCGCTCGGCCTGGGCGGGATCGTCTTCACCGGCAACGCGCTGTATTACCTGGCCCTGGGGCTGGTCAGCGTGGCGTTCGTCAGCCTGTGGTGGGCGTGCCGGGGCCGCTACGGCCGCATCCTGGCGGCCATCCAGGATCACGAGGACCGGGCGCGCGCGCTCGGGCACAACACCTCCGCGCGCATCCTGGCCGTCTTCGTCCTCTCGGCCATGCTGTCCGGGCTGGCCGGCGCGCTCTACGTGACCGGGACGGGCTTCGTGACCCCGGACATGATCGCCCTCATCCTGTCCACCGAGGTGGTGATGTGGGTCGCGGTCGGCGGGCGCGGCAGCCTGCTGGGCCCGATCATCGGCGCGTTCATCGTCATCCGGCTGCAGCAGGAGGTCAGCAGCATCGACACCAAGCTCTGGCCCCTGGTCATGGGCGGGTTCTTCATCGCCATGGTCTTCCTGTTCCCGCGCGGGGTGCTGAGCCTCGGCGACCGCGCCCGCGAGGGCCTGCTCCGCGTGCGCGACAGGGTCAGGAGCGCGCGATGACCGAACCGCTGATGGAGGTGCACGGACTCCAGCGGCACTTCGGCGGCGTGGTCGCCGTCGGCGGGGTGGATTTTTCCGTCGCCGCCGGCGAGCTGCGCTCGATCATCGGCCCCAACGGGGCGGGCAAGAGCACCTTCTTCAACATGCTCTGCGGCACGCTCCGCCCCTCGGCGGGCCGCATCGCCTTCGAGGGCCGCAACGTGGTGGGCCTGCCCGGGCACCATTTCGCGCGGCTGGGAATCGCCCGGAAATTCCAGGTTCCCAGCGTGTTCGACAGCCTGAGCGTGCGCGACAACCTGGCCGTCGCCATCCTGCCGGTCAGCCTGCCCGACCGCACGGCGCCCAGCATCGAGGACATGCTGGAGATGATGGGGCTCGCCCCGCTTGCCGAGCGGCCGGCGGGGGAGCTGGCGCACGGGCAGAAACAGTGGCTGGAAATCGCCATGGCCATGATGTCGGCGCCGAAGCTCCTCCTGCTCGACGAGCCGACGGCGGGGATGACCCCGGAGGAGACGCGCAAGACGGCGCGCCTCCTGCTCGATCTCAAGGGACGCACGGCGATCGTCGTCATCGAGCACGACATGCAGTTCATCCGGGATCTCGCGGCGCCGACCACCGTTCTCCACCAGGGGCGCGTGATCGCCGACGGTCCGTTCGAGGAGATCGAGCAGGACGAGACGATCCGGGACATCTACCTGGGACGGCAGTAGCCCATGCTCACCGTGACCGATCTCGAAGCCGCCTACGGCCCCGTCCCGGTCCTCACCGGCGTGAGCCTGCAGCTCGCCGACCGGGAGATCGCCGTCCTGTTCGGGCGCAACGGGGTGGGGAAGACCACGCTGATGCGCGCCCTCGTCGGCCTGGTGAAGCCCTCGGCCGGCCGGGTGGAGCTGGACGGCAAGGAGGTCACCGGCTGGCCGCCCCACCGCATCGTCCGCGAGCGGGTCGCCTACGTGCCCCAGGGCCGCGGCATCTTTCCCAAGCTGACGGTTCTGGAGAACCTGCTGATCGGCACGCGGGCGCGCGGCGACGGCTCCAGCGACATTCCGGACGAGGTGTTCGCCATGTTCCCCTGGCTGCGCGAACGCCTGCACCAGGCCGGCGGCACGCTCTCGGGCGGCCAGCAGCAGATGCTCGCCCTCGCCCGCGCGATGTGCGGGCGGCCCAGATACCTCCTGCTGGACGAACCCTCGGAAGGCATTCAGCCCACGATCGTCCAGCAGATCGGCGACATCATCGCCGATCTGCGCGCGAAGGCGGGCATCTCCGTCCTGCTGGTGGAACAGAATCTGGATCTGGGGCTCAGGCTCGCGGATCGTTGCCTCGTCATGGAAAAGGGAGCGATCGCCTACGAGGGCTCCCCCGAGGAGTTCCAGGACGAGGCGCTACTCCGGCGCTACCTGGCGATCTAGCGCGGGCAACCAAGGGAGGCTCGACCCATGACCGACGACAACCGCCAAGGACCGAAGGCCCTGGCCGGCAAGACCCCGCTGGTCGACCGGCGCACCACCATCAAGACCGTGGGCGGCGCCGCCGCCCTGGCCGCCACGGGGCTCGGGTTCCCCGCGATCCTCAAGGCGCAGGACCAGGTGAAGATCGGTTTCCTCACCGCGCTGACCGGCCTGGAGACGATTCTGGGCGAGACCCAGCTCAATTGCTTCAAAATGGCCGTGGACGAGATCAACGAGCAGGGCGGCGCCAACGGCCGCGAGGTGACCTACGTGGTGGAGGACGACCAGACCTCCACCCAGGGCACGATCGACAAGGCCCGCAAGCTGATCCACCAGGACCAGGTCGACGTCATCATCGGCCTGATCGCCAGCCTGGAGCACGTCGCCGCCCGCTCGGTCACCCGTCCGGCGCGCAAGCTGCTGATGTACACGACGTACTACGAGGGCGGAGTCTGCGAGCCCTATTTCGTCGGCACCGGCCAGGTGCCCAACCAGCAGATCGACCCCATGGTGCCCTGGCTGACCGAGAACGTGGGCAAGAGCGTCTACATCATCGGCTCGGACTACATCTGGCCGCGCGAGAGCGCCAAGGCGATCCAGGCCGCCTTCGAGGCGCGGGGCGGCAAGGTCCTGGGCATCCAGTTCTTCCCCTTCGGCACCCAGGACTTCGGTCCGGTGTTCGAGGACATTCGCCAGAAGAAGCCGGACATGGTCTGGACGATGATCGCCGGCGCCGACGGGGTGACCGTCGTCAAGCAGTACCGCAGCTTCGAAATGGCGCCGCAACTGGTGGGCAACGGCTGGGACCCGGTCTACAGCTTCTCCCATCCCGAGCTGGTGCGGGGCGCGATTTCCAACCAGTCCTACTTCATGGACATCGACACCCCGGAGAACCGGGCGTTCGTCAAGAACTACCAGGCGCGCTATGGCGCGGACAAACCGGTGAACGCCATCGGGGAGGCGGCCTATGATGCCGCCTGGCTGTACACCAAGGCCGTCGCCAAGGCCGACAGCACCGACGACGCCAAGGTGATCGAGGCCCTTCCCAAGGTCGAGTTCGACGCCCCGCAGGGCCCGGTGCGCATCTCGGCGAAGAACAACCACATGGTCTGCAACAGCATCCTGGCGCGCGGGGCCGGCAAGACCTGGGACGTGATCAAGGACTTCGGTCAGATTCCGCCGGAAATTCCCGGCTGCGATCTGACGAAGGGCTGAGGTCGGGGGTGCTGGACCTGGAAACCTGCGGGCTCGCGGACGCCGTCGCGGCGTTGCGGGCCCGCGAGATCGGCGCGGTCGAGCTGCTGGAACATGTGCTCGGCCGCGTCGAGCAGAGCAACGGCCGGCTCGGGGCGGTGACCGAGGTCCTGGCCGAGACGGCCCGGGCCGAGGCGGCGCGCGTCGACGCGGCCCGGCAGGCGGGAGAGCCGCTTCCCCAACTCGCCGGCGTGCCCATCGCGGTGAAGGAGATCATCGACACCACGCCGGCGCGCTGTTCCAGCGGACTGCCGTTCCTGGCCGATTATGTTCCGCAGCGGGACGCCGAGGTGGTTCGGCGTCTGCGTCGCGCGGGGGCGGTGATCGTGGGGGTGGCGGCCAGCGACCCCGGCGCCTTCGGCGTGCATACGCCGAGCGTGCAGCACCCCCAGGCGCCCGGCTACAACGTCGGCGGCTCCAGCGGCGGCTCGGCGGCCGCCGTGGCGGCGGGATTCGCGCTGGGAAGCCTGGGCACCGACACCGGCGGCAGCATCCGCATTCCCGCCGCCTGCTGCAGCCTGGCGGGCTTCAAGCCCACCTACGGCCGCGGCTCGCTCAAGGGCATCCGGCCGCTGGCCTGGTCGCTCGACCATGTCGGGCCGATCGCGCGGCGGGTCCGGGACCTGGCTCCCGTGCAGGCCGTGCTGGACTCGCGCTTCGTCCCGCCGGCCCGCCCGGTCCCCGGCACCGCCTGGCGCCTTGGCCACGATCCGGCCTATGCGGCCGATGCCGCGCCGGAGGTCCGCGCCGCCGCTGAGCGGCGCCTCGACGAGCTGGCGCGCCGGGGACACACGCTGCGCGAGATCGAGCTGCCCGGCCCCGACGAAATCCTGGACCAGCACATGGTCAATCTTCCCAGCGAGGCGGCCGCCTACTACTTCGACGCGTTCCCGGACCAGCCCCTGGGGGATTATCCCCCCGTCCCGCGGGAAACCCTGGAGCTGGCCCGCCGGCAGCACGGCTACGAATACGTGCAGGCCGAGCGCAACCGCGCCGCCGCCCGCCGGCGGGTCGACCGGGTGCTGCGCGACGTGGACGCCATCCTGGTCCCGACGCTTCCGGTGCGCGCGCCCGAACGGGAGGCCGAGACGATCACCCTGGCCGGGCGCGAGCATCCCGCCCTGCTGGCGCTGATCCGCTATACCTGCGCCTTCGACCAGACGGGCCACCCGGTGGTCGCGATGCCGATCACCGAGCGCGACGCGGATGGACTGAGCGTCTCCCTTCAGATCGTGGGGCGGCGCGGCCAGGATGCGGCGCTCCTGGGCTTCGCCGAAGAGCTGGAGGCGGAACTGGGACCGGAGATCGGCTACGCCACGGCGTGATGCCAGCGGCCGCGCCGCCGCCGGCACCTAGAGCAGGAAGTGTCCTTCCACCTGCTGTTCCAGGTCGCGGGCATAGCCGCCCGCCTCGCGGATATGCCAGTCCATGAGCCGCCGCGCCTCGTCCCGGTCGCCGCGCCGGAAGGCTTCCAGAAGGCTGGCGTGCGCCTCCACGTTGTGGCAGGAGAAGGCGTCGTCGCTGGTCTCGAACATCTGCTTGTAGAGGACCACGTCGCGCAGCAGGTCGTTGACGAAGGCGCAGACGAAGGACAGCAGCGGGTCGGGACAGACGCCGGTCAGGATGGAATGGAACTCCAGCTCCGCGACACGGTGGGCGCGCCAGTCCGCCTCGCCCCGCAGGCCGGCCCGACAGGTCGTGAGCGTCGCCTCGAGCCGGCCCATCACATCCTCGTTCATCCTGTCGGCGACCTGGCCGGCCAGCGCCGGCTCGACCATCTGGCGCAGGTTGTAGATCTGGGTCCAGGAGAGGTTCTGGCCGTAGAAGTAGCCGCGCAGGAACTGGCTGGCGCGCTCGTAGGACATCGCCGTGACCCGGGCGCCGCCGCCGGCGCCGGGATGAACCTCGATGAGCCCCTGGAACTCCAGCGCCTTCAGGGCCTCGCGAACCGTGCCGCGGCTGCTGCGAAAGATCTCGATCAGCTCGCGTTCCTGGGGCAGGCGGTCGCCGGGCGCCATTTGCCGGGTGACGATCCACCGCTTGATCTCCTCGGCGATGGCATCCGAGAGCTTTCGGCGCTGAAGGGGAAGAGGACCCATTCCGGACATCGCATCCACCCGAGAATCCATGCCAATCATGATAATGTTTACAAGCGATCCTGGGATAGGGAAACCGGAAGGTGGCCTGGCGCGGGTGCCCCATCCCTGAAGCCGCCGACGCTACGAGGCCGGACACGCAAGACCTCCTGGCCGCGATGACAGTGGCCGTATCATACCGCCCGACATTTGAACAGACTCGTCCTTCGACAAGCTCAGGACGAGGTCCT
>CAZLNO010000115.1:0-10811 GCA_964561005.1 uncultured Rhodovibrionaceae bacterium
GGATCAAGAACGCCGGCATCGAGGTGGACCGCAAGGTGCTGGCCGACCTGGCCGTGCGCGAGCCCGAGGCCTTCCAGGCCCTGGTGCAGCAGGCGCAGCAGGCCCTGCCCGCGCAAGGCGGCAAGTAGGGCCGGGCGCGCGGTCCACCCGGAGGGGGCCTCATCCTTGGCGTGCCGCCGACTGCGTGTCCGACGAGCTCAGGATGAGGCTTCGACGAGCTCAGGATGAGGCTTCGACCTCTCGCCCGCCCCGCAACCCCTCATGCTGAGCTTGTCGGACACGCAGTCGGCGGCACGCCAAGCATGAGGCGGCCGGCCGCCGGACCGGAGGTGACGGAAAGACGAACCATGGAAGACCTCGATTCCCTGAAGGACCGGCTGCTGCGCGAGGTGGGCGAGGCGGCCGACCTCGACGCGCTGGAACAGGTGCGCGTCGCGGCCCTGGGCAAGAAGGGCCGCGTCACCGGGCTGATGAAGCAGCTCGGCGGCCTCGGTCCGGAGGAGCGCAAGGCCACCGGCCAGCGCCTCAACGCCATCAAGGACGCCGTGCAGGCGGCCATCGAGGCGCGCAAGGCCGAGCTGGCCGAGGCGGAGCTGAACGCCCGGCTGGAACGCGAGCGCATCGACGTGACCCTGCCGGCGCGTCCCGTGCAGGTCGGGCGCATCCACCCGATCTCCCGCACCATCGAGGAGATGATCGCCATCTTCGGCGAGCTGGGCTTCGAGGTGGCCGAGGGCCCGCACATCGAGGACGACTTCCACAACTTTTCGGCCCTGAACATCCCGCCGGAGCATCCGGCGCGGCAGGAGCACGACACCTTCTACCTGAACGCCACGGAGGCGCACGGCGAGCGCAAGGTGCTGCGCACCCACACCTCGCCGGTGCAGATCCGCGCCATGCGCACCCACGCGCCGCCGCTGCGCGTGATCGTGCCGGGGCGCACCTTCCGCAGCGACGACGATGCCACCCACTCCCCGATGTTCCACCAGATCGAGGGGCTGGTGGTCGACAAGGCGACCCACATGGGGCACCTGAAGGGCACGCTGATCGCCTTCTGCCGCGCCTTCTTCGGCATCGAGGACCTGCCGGTGCGCTTCCGGCCCAGCTACTTCCCCTTCACCGAGCCCTCGGCCGAGGTGGACATCGGCTGTTCCAAGGAGGGCGGCCAGCTCAAGATCGGCGGCGGCAAGGACTGGCTGGAGATCCTGGGCTGCGGCATGGTGCATCCCAAGGTGCTGGAGAACTGCGGCATCGATTCGACCCGGTGGCAGGGCTTCGCCTTCGGCATGGGGATCGAGCGCGTGGCCATGCTGAAGTACGGCATCCCGGACCTGCGCACCTTCTACGATTCGGACCTGCGCTGGCTGCGGCACTACGGCTTCCTGCCGGTCGACATCCCGGCGCCCGTGCGGGGATTGTGAGGCGATGAAGTTCACCCTCTCCTGGCTCAAGGACCACCTGGACACCGAGGCCTCGCCCGACGAGATCGCCGCGGCCCTGACCAACCTCGGCCTGGAGGTCGAGGGCGTCGAGAACAAGGCCGAGGACCTGGCGCCCTTCAAGGTCGGCTACGTGACCAAGGCCGAACGGCACCCCGACGCCGACAAGCTGAAGGTCTGCTGGGTCGACGTGGGCGACGGGCAGACGCATCAGGTCGTCTGCGGCGCGCCCAACGCGCGCACCGGCATGAAGGGCGTCTTCGCGGCGCCCGGCAGCTTCATCCCCGGTCTGGAGTCGAAGCTCAAACCCGGCAAGATCCGCGGCGTGGAGTCCAACGGCATGCTGGTCTCCGAGCGCGAGATGGCGCTGTCGGACGAGCACGAGGGCATCATCGACCTGCCCGAGGACGCGCCGGTGGGCCAGCCCTTCGCCGAGGTGCTGGGCCTGGACGACCCGGTCTTCGACGTCGCCATCACGCCGAACCGCGCCGACTGCCTGGGCGTGCGCGGCCTCGCCCGCGACCTCGCCGCCGCCGGCCTGGGCACGCTGAAGCCGCCGGCCTGGGCCGAGCCGATCGCGGGCACCTACGCCAGCCCCATGCTGTGGCGGCGCGACCTGCCGGCGGACAAGGCGGAGGCCTGCCCCTACGTCGCCGGGCGGCACTTCCGCGGCGTCAGGAACGGCCCCAGCCCCGCGTGGATGCAGCGCCGCCTGCGCGCCATCGGGCTGCGGCCGATCTCGGCGCTGGTGGACATCACCAACTACGTCACCTTCGACCTGGGCCGGCCGCTGCACGTCTTCGACGCCGACAAGGTGGCCGGCGACCTGACCATGCGCCTGGCCCGCGACGGCGAGACGATCGCCGCGCTGGACGAGCGGAGCTACACCCTCGACGCCGAGGCCGTCGTCATTGCGGATGCGGAGCAGCTTCACGGCATCGGCGGCGTCATGGGCGGGGCGGAGTCGGGCGTCACCGAGGCGACGACCCATGTCTTCCTGGAGGTGGCGCTGTTCGACCCCGTGCGCATCGCCACCACGGGGCGCAAGCTGGGCATCCATTCCGACGCGCGCCATCGCTTCGAGCGCGGCCTCGACCCGCAAAGCGCCGCCTGGGGCGTCGAGGTGGCGACGCGGCTGATCCTGGACCTCTGCGGCGGCGAGGCCAGCGAGGCGGTCAGCGCCGGCAGCATCCCCGACACCGCGCGCGAGGTCGTGCTGCGCCCGGAGCGGCTGGGCGAGCTGGGCGGCGTGCAGGTGCCGGCCGAGGACGCCACCGCCATCCTGAAGCGTCTCGGCTTCGAAACGACCTGGACGGACGGCGTGATCCACGCCGCCGTGCCCTCCTGGCGCGCGGATGTGGAGGGCGAGGCCGACCTCGTGGAGGAGGTGCTGCGCGTCCACGGCTACGACGCCATTCCGGTCGAGCCGCTGCCGCAACCCTCTCCGATCCCGCAACCGGCCGTGTCGGCGCAGCAGCGTCGGGCGGAGATGGCGCGCACCGCCCTGGCCTGGCGCGGCCTGGACGAGGCGGTCACCTTCTCCTTCATGGACGGCCGCCAGGCCGATCGTTTCGGGGGCGTATCGGACGACTTGCGGCTGGCCAACCCGATTTCCAGCGAGCTGGACGTCATGCGCCCCGGCGTGCTGCCCAACCTGATCGAGGCGGCGGCGCGCAACGCCGACCGCGGTTTCCCCGACGTGGCGCTGTTCGAGACCGGGCCGCAGTACCGCGACTCCACGCCCGACGGGCAGGACAACGTGGCCGCCGGGCTGCGCGCCGGCCGTCCCTGGCCGCGCCACTGGGCGCTGGGCGAGCGGCCGCTGGACGCCTTCGACGCCAAGGCCGACGCGCTGGCGGTGCTGACCGCGATCGAGGCGCCGACCGAGCGCGTCACCACCACCGCCGACGCGCCCGGCTGGTACCACCCCGGCCGCGCGGGCACCCTGCGCCTGGGGCCGAAGACCGCGCTGGCCCATTTCGGCGAGCTGCATCCCAAGGTCCTGGAAGCCTATGGCCTGCGCGGCCCGGCGGTGGCCTTCGAGGTCTTCCTGGACAACATTCCGCTACCGAAACAAAAGGCCGGCAAGGCCAAGCCGGCGCTCGCCCTTTCGCCCTTCCAGCCGGTGGAGCGCGACTTCGCCTTCGTCGTCGATGCCGACATGCCGGCGGAGGCGCTGCTGAAGTCCGCCCGCTCGGCGGAAAAGCAGCTCGTCAGCGAGGTCAAGCTGTTCGACGTCTACACCGGCGAGAAGGTCGGCGCGGGCAAGAAGTCGCTGGCCATCGCGGTCACCCTGCAGCCCCGCGACAAGACCCTGACCGACGCGGAGATCGAGGCCGTCGGCCGCAAGATCGTCGACAAGGTCCAGAAAGACACCGGCGGCGAGCTGCGGGGCTGACCTTCCGGCTCGCTCCGCCATCCCCGAAAACGGAACACGCCCGCCGCGTGGACGGGCACTGACACGCGACGGGCGGTCCGCTCGAAGGGGCCGAGCCCCTGGCCCGGGCGGCTGGACGGGACGGGATGCGCGCCGCGCCGGACCATAACGAACTACGCGGTCAGATCGCCCGCGGATCACCGCCGGTGTCGGGTATTTTTGTTCCCTGCGCCATTCCGCCGTCCGCCGACGGCGCGAGCCGCCAGGGCAGGCATGCTCTCGCCGTGGCTGGCGTTGCGGATGGTGCCGGGGGCCTGGGCGACCGGGTCGACTTCGGCCGCACGATGGAGCACGCTGTACAGTTCCGGGAGCAGCGTCCCCAGGGGCGCGCGCAGATCCTCGGTCAGGCGCGGCAGCAATTCCGAGGGCAGCCCGCGACCCGTCGCGCCAGCCAGCGCAATTTAACGGCGCTTCAGCAGGACAAGAGCCGCGAAAGCCGCGCGATCACGCAAATCGGCTCGCCCAGGTTCGGCGGTCGCAAGTTCGGCACTCGTCACAGCCAACACGGCCTCGGCGCGTGAAAATCGAGTGCTGGGATCATAATCGGCCTTGTGACGTAGTTCCTGAAGTTCCCAGAAGATGTCAGCGAAGTTCGCGATTTCACGCGGAAAGCCCAAGTTCGTGGCCCTCCTGCCGGCATCCTTGGCGAAGCCATGGTCCAAAGCCCGATAGACCTGTTGCCAAGCGGCCTGGCTGCGGCTCCGCCCCGTGCCAATAAATCGATCGGCGCACTCGTGGGCCAGCGCATGAAACACCGCGTAGTAGGCCGTGCTGATCGCCCGCTTGAGGTCAGCTTGGCGTGGACGGCGCGGGTTCGCTCGAGTGAGCCGGCGCGCCGTCACGATCAGATCCTGGCTTAACGCCATCCCGCCACCGTCTGGTCCTCATGAAAGTGGTGGCGAATGAGCGGGTGGCGTTCCTCGCCAAGTTCGTCAAGCAGTTCGCGGACGGAATGCCTTAAGCTATATACCACACGCGAATCGATCGGCGTCTCGCTGAGCCGGTGGTACACGTCGATTCGCAGCACCTCGTCACCATCGTGATCCTCACCCACGGCGACTTCAACGTGATCGTAGCCGTAGGGTGCGAGACGTTCCCGCAGCAACAAGTCGACGGCATCCTGTATGGCTTGGTTCACACTCGAACGAGTCTTCGCTTGCGTCATGTCGCCTTGCATTAACAGCGCCATAGTTGGGTCAAGGATAGCAAGGGATACCCAGAGGATCAGGGAAAATTACGCGACCCGCCGCACGTCAGCGGAGTGCGGCCGTTCCAAGTGTGTCCCAGCCAGTCGCGTGCAAGCCGCATTGCCATCAGGCAGTCCGCGAGAACAGCGGCCTGCGCCGCGTCGGCGGCTTGCTTGCCAGTCCCTTTGCGTCCTGAAACCTTCGGGGCGCGGAGGGACGCCCGCGCCCCGCTCAGTCCGCCTACGCCGCCGCCTTGGCGCCCTGCTGCAGGATGGTCCAGAGCTTTTCCGGCGTGGCGGGCATGTCGAGGTGGCGCACGCCATACGGCTGCAGGGCGTCGACCAGGGCGTTCATCACCGCCGGCGGCGCGCCGATGGAGCCGGCCTCGCCCGCGCCCTTGATGCCCAGCGGGTTGGTCGTGCAGGGGATGTCCTCGACGAAGTGCACCTCGAAGCCGGGGATGTGGTCGGCGCGCGGCATGGTGTAGTCCATGAAGGTCGCCGTCACGAGCTGCCCCGAGTCCGGGTCGTAGGTGGTGTTCTCGTAAAGCGCCTGGCCGATGCCCTGCGCCGTGCCGCCATGCACCTGGCCGCGCAGCATCAGCGGGTTCACGATGGTGCCGGCGTCGTCGAAGATGACGTAGCGCGCGATTTCCGGCACGCCGGTGGCCTCGTCGATCTCGATCTCGCAGACGTGGCAGCCGTTGGGATAGGTCAGCGGCGGCGCCTTGTAGCGCTCGCTGACGTCGACGCCGCCGCGCAGCTCCTCGGGCAGGTCGTCGCGGCCGGTCGACTGGGCCACCTCGCGCAGGGTGATGGTCTTGTCGGTGCCGGCGACGGTGAACACCCCGGCGTCGAACTCCAGGTCCGCCGGCGCCGCCTCCAGCAGGAAGCCGGCCAGCGTCTTCATGTGCTCGACCGCCTTGTCGGTGGCGGCCAGCGTCGCCCCGCCGCCCATCAGCAGCGAGCGCGAGCCGCCGGTGCCCCGGCCGAAGCCCAGCTCCCCGGTGTCGCCCTGGCGCACCTTGATCTGCTCCGGCGTCAGGCCCAGGCGGTCGGCGATGAGCTGGGCGTAGGCCGTGGCGTGGCCCTGGCCGTTGGACTGCGTGCCGACGAAGAGCGTGACCGTGCCGTCGCCCTCCAGGCGGAAGCGGGCCTCTTCCTCGCCGATGCCCGCGCAGCACTCGATGTAGCTGGCATGCCCCAGGCCCAGCAGCTTGCCGCGCTTGCGCGCCTCGGCCTTGCGTCGTTCCAGGTTCGCAACATCCGCGCGCTCCAGCGCCAGATCCTGCAGCCGGGCGAAGTCGCCGGAGTCGTAGGTCATGCCCGTGGGCGTGGTGTAGGGCATTTCCGCCGGCGTGATGTAGTTCAGCTTGCGGAACTCGGCCGGACTCATGCCGAGGTCCCGCGCGGCGACGTCCATCAGCCGTTCGATCAGGTAGGCGGCCTCGGGCCGGCCGGCGCCGCGATAGGCGTCCACCGGCACGGTGTTGGTGAAGACGCAGCGCACCCGGCCATAGAGCGCCGGCACGCGGTAGACGCCGGGGTACATCCGCGCCCCGGCGCTGGTCGCGACATAGAGGCCGAAGTTGGACAAATAGCCGCCGACGGCGTTCCGGCTGTCGATCCACAGGCCGGTGATGCGGTTGTCGCCGTCGAGCGCCAGCGCCGCCTCGGTCACGTGGTCGCGGCCCTGGTTGTCGGACTGGAAGGACTCGCCGCGGCTGGCGTTCCACTTCACCGGCCGGCCCAGCTCCTTGGCCGCGTGCAGCACCAGCGCCTGCTCGGCGTAGCAGAAGATCTTCATGCCGAAGCCGCCGCCGACGTCCGGCGTGACCACGTGGAGGCGCGCCGGGTCGACCTTGAGGATGTGCTCGGCCAACTGGTTGCGCAGGCCGTGCACGCCCTGGGTGCCGGTCGTCAGCGTCCAGGTGCCCGTGGCCGCGTCGTACTCGCCGAGCGCGTTGCGCGGCTCCATGGAGTTCACCACGACGCGGTTGTTCACCAGCTTCAGCCGCACCACGCGGGCGGCGTCGTCGAGCGCCTGGCGCGTCGCCGTCTCGTCGCCGATGGCCCAGTCCAGGGCGACGTTGTTCGCGGCCTCCGGATAGATGCGCGGCGCGTCCTCGGCCACGGCGGCCTCGGTGTCGACCACGTGGTCCAGCTCCGCGTAGTCGACGGTGACCAGCTCGGCCGCGTCCTCGGCCAGTTCGCGGCTTTCCGCGACGATGGCGACCACGGGGTCGCCGACGTGGCGCACCCGCCCGCGCGCCAGCACGGGGTGGCCGGGCATCACCGGCGGGTCGCCGTCGCGCCCCGGAATCGCGGTCAGGCAGGGAATGTCGCCGATGCCCGCCGCGTCGAGGTCGGTGCTGGTGTAGACGGCCAGCACGCCGGGCGCCGATCGCGCCGCCTCGACGTCGATCCCGGTGATCTCGGCGTGGGCGTGCGGGCTGCGCACGACGTGGAGCTGCGCCTGCCCGGCCGGCTGCACGTCGTCGGTATAGCGGCCGTGGCCGGTCAGCAGCCGCTGGTCCTCGACGCGCTTGATCCCCTGGCCGATACCGAACTGACCCATGAGTGCTCCTCCCCAATGTCACTGCCTGGCCGGCGCCATCCTAGCGGCGGGCGCGCGGGGTCGCGACCCTTGAAAGTCGGATCAGCCATGCAGTGGGCAAGGGGCGCGCGGACGCCGGCGGGCTCAGTCGCCGCCGTCATCCTCCGACTCCGACTCCGCCTTGGGCCGCTCGTGGGTGTGAATGTCGACGGCGCCATGCGCCTGCAGGATAGCGATGGCCTTCTCCTGCGTCGCCGGGTCCTCGGCGCGCGCCCACAGCAGGATGGCCCCGTTCTCCGCCGCGCGGGCGAAGGCCTCAGTGTGCGGCGTGGCGCGCACCTCGCGCAGCACGTCGGCGATGGCATAACCGGTCAGCCCGGCCCCGAGCGCACCGGAAATCAGCGCGCCGACCGGGCCGGTGGCGACGGCGATGAAGCCGGCGGCGGCGATGGGGCCGATGTAGTGCACCTCGCGCACCAGGCCGCTCATCGTCTCCAGGAAGGCCTCGCGTGGCGACTCCGCCGCCGACAGCGATTCGTGGGTGTCCAGCACGGAGAGGTCGGCGCGCTCGAAGCCCTGCGCCAGCAGGTCCTGGACCGCCGCCTTGAAGGTCGGACGGTCCTGGAACCAGCCGACGACCTCGATGGTGTGCCGCTCGGCCGGGTGCTTGCCGTAGGCGCTGGGCGCTGTCGCTTCGGCCACGGGGCCCTCCATTGCTGCTCTGCCTCGCCGGACGGTCTTTTACCGTGTGGCCGGAAGCTTGGCCAGAGCGCAGGCAAGTCACAGGGGAGTCGAACCTATCCGGCTGCCGAGGCAGCGTTCCTTGCGCGAATCCACATTTATGAATACAGCTCTTGGCTGATGCCGCCTTGTAGGCGGAGTGGCGGCCGGATTTTGGTTCCAGGGTTGTCAATTGACAACACACCCCTGGCGCGATAAATTCGCAACTGTGATGAACGGCGCACATGGGCACCCATAAGCACCCTGATAAGCACGTTCGCGCCGCGATCAAGATGGCGGTCTCGAAAGGATGGCGGTTTGAGAAGAGCGATGGGCATGCGTTCGGAAAGCTGTTTTGCCCCTGGAACGATCAGGCATGCCGCTGCGGCGCTTTCTGCGTCCTTTCCGTCTATGGGACGCCGCGAAATCCGCAAGCGCATGCTCGGCTCATTGAGCAAAAAGTGCTCGGATGCATCCATCTAAAGTAGGTCAAGTGCCGAGGAGGGCGCCGTGGTGGCGGCGCGGACAGCCATGCGAACCAATCGGCCAGCACGCACCTTCGAGTTCGATCTCATCTTCAAGCTTCCCGCCGAGGCGCCGGACCCGGACACTCACGTGGACGCGCTGTTCGAAGCCGGTTGCGATGATGCGCTTCCCGGCGTTGGGTTGCCCGGCACCATCGCCCTGGCCTTCGCGCGCGAAGCGTCCACCGCGACGGAAGCCATGACGAGCGCGCTGAGGGACGTCCGAAAGGCGATCCCCGGCGCCGTCCTTGTCGAGGCCAAGCCCGACCTCGTCGGTCCGAGCGAGATCGCCGAGATCTTCGGCTGCTCCCGCCAGAACATCCGCAAGCACCTGATCGACAAGCCGACCGCGCCGCCGCCGGCCCACGTCGGAAACCCGTCGCTCTGGCACCTGGCGGAGGTGAGCGGCTATCTCGGCGCCTGCATGCGGCTCTCGGTGGATCCCGCCGTCATCGAGGCCGCCGAGAGCGCGTGGCAACTCAACCTGCGGGAGCGAGCCGTTCCCAGCGCCTTCGAGAGAGACAACAGCGAAGTTCGCTAGGCGTCTTCGCACAGGCGTCGACGGCGCACGACGCGCGTGGGCATGCGCTACCCCTCGCCATCCTCCGCCGCGCGGACGCGGTTGCGGCCCTCGCGCTTCGCGCGGTAGAGGGCGTCGTCGGCCCGGGCGATCAGGGTTTCCGGCGTGTCCTCGCCGGGACGGAAGACGGCCACGCCGAAGCTGGCGGTGAGCTGGACGACGTGTCCGCTTTCCGGCCGCGTGATCGGCGTGTCGGCGAGGCGCGCGCGCACGCGCTCGGCCGTGGCCCTGGCCCCCTCCAGGTCGCTGTCGGCCAGCAGCGCGACGAACTCCTCCCCGCCCCAGCGGCCCAGCAGGTCGCTGCCGCGCAGGCTGCCGGCGAAGCGCTCGAAGGCTTCCATGATCGCCAGGTCGCCGACGGTATGCCCGTGGGTGTCGTTGAGCGTCTTGAAGTGATCGATGTCCATCATCAGCAGCGACAGGCTGCGATGCTGCCGCGCCGCCGCCTCGCACATCGCCCTGGTGTTCGCGTCGAAGGCGCGGCGGTTCAGGGCGCCGGTGAGCGGATCGGTGTTGGCCAGCTTCTCCAGCGACTTCTGCAGGCGGCGCTGCTCGGTGCGGTCGCGGATGATGGCGACCATCACGAGTCTTTCGTCGGCGTGCGAGCGCAGGATCGAGATGCCCGCGGGGAACTCCGTCCCGTCCGCCCGCAACCCCGTGATGTCGGCGCGACGGTCGGCCATGTAGCGGGCCCGAACGTTCTCCGCGGCAAAGGCCGCGACCATCGCGGCGTGATCCGCTCGCGCATGCTCGGGCAGCAACAGATCAAGCGGGCGGCCGATCACCTCGCTCGCCCGATATCCGAACAGCGCCGAGGCGGCCCGGTTGAACAGCACGACGCGCTGGGATTCGTCGATCGCCACGATGGCATCGACGCAGTGCTCCACGATCGAGCGGAACAGCCTCTCGTTGCCGGTGGTGTACCAAGTTGCCTCGGTCGCGGCCATCATCATGCGGATCCCGCCGGTTTTGCGTTTGTATCGGCAGCGAACTAGCCAAAAGGAATTTAAGAATTGTTTTAAATACGGCCGGACTCCGCGCCACGACCACCCGCTACCCGCCAGCCCTTTGCCCCGGCGCGCGGCGTGTTATTCTCGCGCCGCCATCCACACCACGAGCGAACCCAGGTCGAGCCAGAGCCGCCGTGCCCGACAGCAGTCAGACCGCCCCCGCGCCCGACCGCCGCGCCGCCCCCGCCGGCGACGGCACGACCCCGATGATGGCGCAGTACCTGGAGGTGAAGCGCCAGCATCCGGACTGCCTGCTGTTCTATCGCATGGGCGATTTCTACGAGCTGTTCTTCGACGACGCGGTCGCGGCGGCGGCGGCGCTGGACATCGCTCTGACCAAGCGGGGCAAGCACCAGGG
>CAZLNO010000116.1:0-10244 GCA_964561005.1 uncultured Rhodovibrionaceae bacterium
GAGGTTTCGTCGCATTCGGGCCGCTGGCCCGCCGGTCGCCGGCGCTGATCAGCCGCCGATGTCCGCCAGCCGCCGCGCCCTTTCGTCGGCCGCCGCCACGGCGCTGATCGGCACCAGCGCGAAGCCGCGCCGGCGCGCCTCGGGCAGCCAGGCGCGCAGGGCCGCCAGGGTCGTGTCGTAAGGATGCCCGATGGCGACCGCGGTACCGTGCTTGCGGGCGATCGCCTCCACCCGCGACAGCTCGGCGCGGATCGCGGCTACCTCCGGCACGTTGTCCAGGAAGACGTCCCGGGCCACGTGCGGCACGCCCAGTTCGCGGGACAGTTCGCCCGCGACGGTGTCGGCGGTGGTCCGCGAATCGAGGAACAACAGGCCGCGGCGCTTCAACTCCGCGAGGATCAGGCGCATGCCCGCGCGGTCGGCCGTCATGGCGCTGCCCATGTGGTTGTTGATGCCGACGTAGCCCGAAAAGCGCGACAGCGCCCAGTCCAGCCGCGCCCGCAGCGCCTCGGCCGACAGCTTCGCATCTAGCACCTTGGGCCCCGGATCGGCGTCGGCGCCCCGCGGCTGCATCGGCACGTGGACCAGCAGCTCGTGCCCGGCCCGCCTGGCGGCGCGGGTCACCTCCGGCAAATCCGGCGCGTAGGACAGAAAAGCCATCGTCAAGGGCGGCGGCAACGTCATCGCCGCCCGCGTGTTGCGACGGTTCATGCCCATGTCGTCGATGACGATGGCGATGCGCGGCGCGCCCGCCGGAACCGCGGGCGGGGCCACGGCAAAGCGCCGCCAGGGCGGCGCCACGCCCGCGTCCCGGCGGGAGTCCGGTCGCGCCTGGCCGATGGCCTTCCCGGCCGACGGCGCCGCGGGCGCGCCCCCGCCCTGGGCCGCGTCGGGACGGCGGTCGGCCTCATAACCACCCTCCGGCGCGCCCGGGCCTGGCGTTGGCGAAGGCCGCGCCGTGTCGATCTGTTCCACAGGGATGTCCAGCCACTGCCTGCCAACCCCGACGCCCAGGCCGACGCCCACGGCGAAGACGACACCCGCGATCCCCGCGATCCGAAGCCCGGCGCGCCATCCGGCCGCGCGCGCGGGCTCCCGGCGCGCGCGGCCACGGCGCCTCGGTCGCTGTCGCTGCTGGGTCATGGACGCTCCTGTGGCTGGTCGCGCCATGCAACCTAGCACAGATGCCCGGGTCGATGGTTAACGCGATGGCTTCGCGACAATCCTCGGGGCGGGCGCCTGATCCACCTTGTCCATCTCACCGGCGAGGTCGGCCAGGATCGGGCAGTCCGGCCGATCGTCGCCGTGGCAGCGCGCCATCAGGTGGGTCAGGGTATCCCGCATGCTTTGCAGCTCGGCCATGCGCTGGTCGATGTCGGCCAGGTGGTCGCGCGCCAGCGCCTTGACGTCCGCGCTGGAGCGGCCGCGGTCGCGCCACAGGGCCAGAAGCCCGCTCACCTGCTTGACCGAGAAGCCGAGGCCGCGGGCGCGCTGAATGAACTGCAGCGTCTGCACGTCCTTGGCACCGTAGACCCGATAGCCGGCCTGGCTCCGCGTTGCCGGCCCGATCAGCCCGATGCTTTCGTAATAGCGGATCGTTTTCGCCGGGACGCCGGATCGCGCCGCCGCTTCGCCGATATTCATGAGCTGGTCACCCGATCCCTGGTCCGTGCCGTCCGTTTCGATCCCGCAAGCTGGTCGCTCGCGCGCGCCGCCACAAGGCCGTGCAGCCCTTGCTTTCGTTCACCAGAGGCCCTTGATATAAGGAGCGTCCCACAGCCCGCATGACAAGGCCGTCAGCAGCCCCGAAGCCCGACCATGTTCCTTCTGATCGATAACTACGACAGCTTCGTCTACAATCTCTATCACTACCTCGGCGAACTCGGGGCCACGGTGGACGTGCGGCGCAACGACGCCATCACCGTCGACGAGGCCCTGGCCATGCAGCCGCAGGGAATCGTGATCTCGCCGGGTCCCTGCGATCCCGATCGGGCCGGCATCTGTCTGGAACTGGTGGCGCGCGCCGCCGACGAGGTGCCGATCCTGGGTGTCTGCCTGGGGCATCAGACCATCGGCCAGGCCTTCGGCGGCCGCGTGGGTCGCGCGCCGGTTCCCATGCACGGCAAGGTCAGCGTGATTCGCCATTGCAGCGGCGGAGTGTTCCAGGACATCCCCGACCCGCTGTCCGCCACGCGCTATCATTCCCTCACGGTGGACCGCGAGGGCTTCCCGGAGGACACGCTGGAAGTGACGGCGGAAACCGACGACGGAATCATCATGGGGCTGCGGCATCGCGAATTGCCGATATATGGCGTGCAGTTCCACCCGGAAAGCATCGCCTCGGAGCACGGCCACCGGCTGCTCGGCAACTTCCTGCGGCTGGCCGGGCACAACGCCTGAGGACGGACGACAGAAGAACAACGACGAGAGACGCGCATGACGGGCGACATGACCGACCTCAAGGCCCTGATCGGGCTTGCCGCCACCGGGCAGCCCCTGACCGCCGAGCAGGCGCAACAGGCCTTCGAGATCATGATGAGCGGCAACGCCACGCCCTCGCAGATGGGCGGGTTCCTGATGGCCCTGCGAGTGCGCGGCGAGACGGTCGACGAGATCACTGGCGCCGCGCGCGCAATGCGCGCAAAGATGACCACCATCAAGGCACCGTCGGACGCGCTCGACACCTGCGGCACGGGCGGCGACGGCAAGGGGACCTACAACATCTCGACCGCGGCCGCGCTGGTCCTGGCCGGCTGCGGCGTGCCGGTGGCCAAGCACGGTAACCGCGCCATGTCGTCGCGAAGCGGGGCCGCCGACGTGCTGACGGCGCTGGGCGTCGAGATCGAGGCGGAGACGCCCCTGGTGGAGCGCTGCCTGGAGGTGGCCGGGACCTGCTTCCTGCTGGCCCCGCGCTATCACAGCGCCATGCGGCACGTGGGGCCCACGCGGGTGGAGCTTGGCACGCGCACGATCTTCAACATCCTGGGGCCGCTGTCCAACCCGGCCAAGGTGCGCCGGCAGGTGATCGGGGTATTCTCTCCGGAGTGGGTGGAGCCGCTGGCACACGTTCTCAGGAACCTGGGCCACGAGCGCGCCTGGGTCGTGCACGGCGCCGATGGTCTGGACGAGCTGAGCACGACCGGCCCTTCCAAGGTCGCCGAGTTGAAGGATGGCGAGGTGCGCACCTTCGAGGTCGCGCCGGCGGACGCCGGTCTGGCGCAAGCCAGGCTGGACGACCTGAAGGGCGGCGATGCCGAGCGCAACGCCCACGCCCTGCGCGCCATGCTGGATGGCGAGCACGGTCCCTTCCGCGACATCGTGCTGATGGCCGCGGCGGCCGGACTGGTGGTGGCGGACAAGGCGGACGACCTGCGCGCGGGCGCCGAGATGGCGGCGGAGGCGGTCGACAGCGGCCGGGCCCGCAAGGCGCTGGCAGACATGGCGGCGATCACGCATGATCGGGTACCGGACTGACCCGCGATGAGCGATGTGCTGCTGCGAATCTGCGCCGACAAGGCCGCCGAGGTGGCCGGGCGCAAGCGCCGAACCCCCCTCGCCGAGCTTGAGGCGCGGGCCCAGCGACAGGGCCGACCCCGCGGCTTCGCCGACGCCCTGGCCCGGCGCGCCCGGGAGGACGACTTCGCCCTGATCTGCGAGATCAAGAAGGCCTCGCCGTCCAAGGGCTTGATCCGCCCGGATTTCGACCCGCCCGCGTTGGCCCGCGCCTACCGCGACGGCGGCGCCGCCTGCCTGTCGGTCCTGACCGACACGCCCTATTTCCAGGGCCGCGACGCGGACCTGGAAGCGGCCCGCCAGGCCGTGGAGCTGCCGGTGCTGCGCAAGGACTTCATGCTGGAGCCCTACCAGATCGCGGAGTCGCGGGCGCTGGGCGCGGACTGCGTGCTGCTGATCCTGGCGGCCCTGGGCCAGGCCCAGGCCGGCGAGCTGGCCGCGACCGCCCGGGAGTGGGGCATGGACGTGCTTCTGGAGGTGCACGACGGGGCGGAACTCGACCGCGCGCTGCAGCTTGACGGCCGACTGGTTGGGATCAACAATCGAAATCTCAAAACGTTAGAGGTCGATCTTGAGACGACGCGGGAGCTTGCGCCCCGGGTGCCGCGGGACCGCTTCCTGGTCTGTGAGAGCGGCCTGTCGACGCGAGACGACCTGCTGTCGATGCAGGCGCTGGGCGCGCGGGCCTTCCTGATCGGCGAGTCCCTGATGCGCCAGCGGGATGTCGCGGCGGCGACCGCCGAGCTGCTGGGGCTGGCGCCGCTGCGCCACGCCGGCGCCTGAGCCGGCGGCCAACCATCCTGGAGCGGCGATGAGCGGCGATTTCACCCATTTCGACGAGCACGGCCGGGCCCGCATGGTGGACGTCTCCGCAAAGGCCGAGACGGCCCGCACGGCCACTGCCAAGGCGCGCATCCTGATGCAGCCGGACACGGCGCGGCGGATCGCCGAGGGCGGCGTCGCCAAGGGCGATGTCCTCTCGGTGGCGCGTCTGGCGGGCATCATGGGCGCCAAGCGCACGCCGGAGCTGATCCCGCTGTGCCACCCGCTGCAACTTTCCTCGGTCCAGGTCGATCTGGAGCTCGACCTGCCGAACAGCGCCGTGGAGGTTACCGCGACGTGCCGGATCGCGGCGCGCACCGGCGTGGAGATGGAGGCGCTGACGGCGGTCTCGGTGGCGGCGCTCACCGTTTACGACATGTGCAAGGCCGTGGATAAGGGCATGCGGATCACCGACATCCGACTGGTGCACAAGGCCGGGGGCAAGTCCGGCACCTACGAGGCGGCGTGATGCTCTCGGTCTCGGAGGCGCGCACCCGGCTCCTGGCCGCGTTCGAGCCTCTCGCGGCCGAAACGGTGAGCGTGGCCGACGCGCTCGGCCGCGTGCTGGCCGAGGATGTGGTCGCGCGCGTGACGCAGCCGCCCAAGGATGTCTCCGCAATGGACGGCTATGCCGTGCGCGCCGCCGACGTGGCGGAGGTGCCGGCGACATTGCGGGTCGTTGGCGAAGTCCCGGCCGGCCGTCACCATGCGGGGGCAATCGGCGCCGGCGAGGCGGTGCGCATCTACACCGGCGCGCCGCTGCCGGACGGCGCTGACGCCATCGTCATCCAGGAAGATACCAGGCGCGAGGGCGACAGCGTGAGCGTGCACGAGACCGTGCCGCTCGGGCACTATGTGCGCCCGGCCGGGCTGGACTTCGCGGCGGGCGAGGTCGGCTTGCCGGCCGGTCGCCGCCTCACCGCGCGCGACGTGGGGCTGGCCGCCGCGATGAACCGGCCCTGGCTCCCGGTGCGCCGCCGTCCGCGCGTGGCGATCCTGGCCACCGGCGACGAGCTGGCCCTGCCCGGCGATCCGCTGGCCGAGAACCAGATCGTCGGCTCCAACGGCTTCGCGCTGGCGAGCCTCGTCACCGCCTGCGGCGGCGTGCCCGTCCATCTCGGCATCGCGCCGGACGATCGCGTCGCGCTGGGACACTGCATCGAGGGGGCGCGGGGCTGCGAGCTCCTGGTGACCAGCGGCGGTGCCTCGGTGGGCGCGCACGACTTCGTGCAGGAGGTGCTGAAGGCGAAGGGCGCGGAGCTGGACTTCTGGAAGATCGCCATGCGGCCGGGCAAGCCGCTGATGTTCGGCCGTCTGAGCGGCACGCCGGTGCTGGGCCTGCCCGGCAACCCGGTCTCCAGCCTGGTCTGCGCCTTCCTCTTCCTGGGACCGGCCATCGACGCGATGCTGGGCGCGGTGCCGGGGCCGCCACCGCCGGAGCCCGCGGTGCTCGGGCGCGACCTGCCCGCCAACGACCGTCGCCAGGACTACATCCGCGCCCGCCTCGAAGCCGACGCACGCGGCCGGCGCATCGCCATGCCGTTCGAGAAGCAGGATAGCGCCATGCTCTCCCGCCTGGCGGCCGCCGACTGCCTCATTCTGCGCGCCCCGCACGCGCCCGCCGCGACCGCCGGCGAGACCATCGAGGTGCTGCCGTTCGTCGGCGGCTGTCTGCAGGTCTGATCGACGTCTCGAAAGAGACTCAAAACCCCTTGACCGCGCGACGGAACCAAAGTAGAACATACCTACAAGTTGTTGTTTTGTTCAAAGCCACCAGAGGCGGTCGGGACTTCCGTAAACCGAGGGCGCCGGGCGGATCGCCATCGCGCCGGGCGAAGAAGAAAAGACCGGACCAACAATCGAAAGCCAAAACGATGCTGACACGAAAACAGCACGAGCTCCTGCTCTACATCAACCGGCATCTTCACGAGCACGGGGTGTCGCCGTCCTTCGACGAGATGAAGGACGCTCTGGGCTTGAAGTCAAAGTCCGGTATTCACCGGCTGATCAGCGGACTCGAGGAGCGCGGCTTTCTTCGCCGCCTGCCGCACCGCGCACGGGCCCTGGAGGTGCTGCGGCTGCCCGAGGATGCGCTGCACCAGGCGGCGGAAGCGCCGACGGGGTCGAACGTCGTGCAGGGGCATTTCCGCGGGGTGCGGGGGCATCTCGCTGCCGGGCCGGAGCCGAAGACCAGCCAGCTCCCCCTCTATGGCCGCATTGCCGCGGGAACGCCGATCGAGGCGCTGCGTGACGAGTCCGCCTTCGTCGACGTGCCCGGCGCCTTTCTGGGCGACGGCGACTATTACTGCCTGGAGGTCGAGGGCGATTCGATGGTCGACGCCGGCATCCTCGACGGCGACACCGTCGTCATCGAGCGCGGCGACAACGCGGACAACGGGAGCATCGTCGTGGCCCTGGTGGACGGCGAGGAAGCGACCCTCAAGCGGCTCCGCAAGCGCGGCAACGCCATCGCGCTGGAGCCCGCGAACAAGACATTCGAGACGCGGATCTTTCCGCCCGACAGGGTCGAGGTGCAGGGTCGGCTGGTGGGGCTGATGCGGCGCTACTGAGCGCCGCGCCGGCGCACCCACGGCCGCGCGCCGCGCCAGGCGCGGACGTTTTCCACCCGCACGTCATCGGCGCGGAGATGCAGCGCGTGTCCGCCGTCGCGCCAGATGTCCAGGCGGTCGATGACGACGAGCGGCGCGGGACAGTCGTGGCGGCGGACCGGCAGCGTGGCGACGAGGACCGTGGCGGCGCGGCAATCCTCGATCAGGGCGCGGCCATCGCGCACGAGGGCGACCACATGGCCGTTCCGGCGATAGATGCAGCCCCAGGGATCGCAGGCCAGGTCGGCGCTTGCCGCCGCGCCGGCCTCGGGGAAGGTCGCCGCCCTGTCCTGTCCGTCGCGACGCAGCCAGACGTTGGCGCTGAATCGGGCGCGCCGGTCGGTGGAGAGCACGAGGTTGCCGGCCCGATCGCGCACTGCCAGCAGCTCGGCATCGCGGCCGATCAGCACATCGGGCGTCGGCGCCAGCAGCAGGCTGGCCGCGCCGCCGGCGATCGGAGCCAGACCCCAAAGACGCCACGGACGCATCCAGAGGCACAGCCAGAGTCCGCCCGCGGCGATCGCGACGAGGCCGAGCTGTGGCGGGCTCGCCAGCAGAACGGCCGCGGCTGGCCAGTCGGCGACGCCGGTGGCCACATTCAGCAACAGCCGGAGACCCCAGTCCATCGGGACCAGCGCCAGGCGTTCAAGCCCCAAGGGCAGGAGCAGAAAGGCGGCCAGGGCCCAGGGCATGACCCAGAACGCCACCAGCGGCACCGCGACCATGTTGGCGGCCAGGCCATAGAGGGCCAGACGGTTGAAGTGATAGACGGCGAAGGGACTGGTGGCCAGCACGGCGACCAGCGAGGTCAGCGCGACGCCACCGAAATAGGCCGCCGCGCGCAGCAGCAGACCGCGATCGGAGACCGGCGCGAGGCCGCGACCGCGCAGAGCTTCGTAGCACGCCACCAGTCCGGTCGCGGCCGCGAACGACATCTGGAAGCTGGCGCCCGTCAGGCTCTCGGGATGCAGGACCAGGACGAGCATGGCGGCCCAGGCCACCAGCCGCATCGTCACCGCCCGGCGGTCCAGGGCCACGCCGAGCAGCACGATGCCCACCATGACGAAGGCGCGCTGCGTGGGCACCGTCGCGCCCACCAGCAGCAGATAGCCGGCGGCGGCCAGCACCGCCGCGGCGGCGGCCCACTTCTTGATCGGCCAGCGCAGCGCCACGGGCGGAATCAGGGCGAGGCCCCCGCGCACGGCGAAGAACACCAGGCCCGCGACGAGTCCGACATGCAGCCCCGAGATGGCCAGCAGGTGGGCCAGGCCGGAGTCGCGCATGGCCTGCCGGATGTCCTCGGGGATCGCCCCGCGCTCGCCGGTCATCAGTGCGGCGGCCAGGGCGCCGCTCGGCCCCGGCAGGGTGGCGCGGATGCGCTCGGCCGCCGCGTGGCGCGTTTCCGCCCAGAAGCTGCGCCATCCCTGCCTCACGCTTCCGCCGGGCGCGCCGGGCAGCTTGTCGACCCGGCCAAGTGCGAAGCCGACGGCGCCCAATTGCTGGAAGTAGGCATGGCGGGCGAAGTCGAAGGCGCCCGGCGCGACGGGCTCGGGCGGCGGCCGCAGCACGGCGGTCAGGCGGACCCGGTCACCCGGCATGATGTCCGGCGCGCCGGCGACGACGGCGACGCGAACCTCCACCGGCGTGCGCCGCGGCGGCAGGCCGCTGATCTCGGGAGACCGAAGCCGCAGCCGCACCCCGCGCTCCCGCGGCTCCACCGCGCTGACGCGCGCGACGACGTCGACCCCGCCGATCTCCTCGGCCAGGACGGGCGCCGCGACGACGCGGGTACGGAGCTGCGCCGCGGCGAAGCCACCGGCCAGCAGCGCCAGGATCAGCGCCGGCACCAGCACCGTCGCGCGCAGCCGGCCGGCCACGGCGAGCAGCAGCGCGAAGGCGACGCCGGCTGTGCCCAGCCAGAACGGTGGCTCGCTTGGCAACGTGAAGTAGGCGCCAACGCCCGTGCCAAAGGCGACGGGGCACCACAGAGCCCAGCGCTCGCGCTCGGTCAGGAGCTGCGCTCCCAGCCAGGCGCCGACACGAGACAGCCACGCCGGTGTCGACACCTCTGGCCGCGCCGCGTATTCGCCGGACCGCTCGTCCTCCCGCCACTGCATCCCGTCCTCGCCGCTGAGATGCAGGCAGCCTAGCAGATACGACGCAGAGGCGAAGTGCGGCGCCGACATGGCATCCCGCCGGCCGCTGTGCTACACCGCACGCGGAATTTCACTTTCGGCGGCCCGCACCGCCGCCCCAGCAAGCAAGGAGATCGCACGAGACCATGACGGTGGTCACGCGCTTCGCCCCCTCGCCCACCGGGTTCCTGCATATTGGCGGCGCCCGCACGGCGCTGTTCAACTGGCTGTTCGCGCGTCACCATCGCGGAAAGTTCCTCCTGCGGATCGAGGACACCGACCGGGAGCGCTCGACGCCCGAGGCCATCGCCGCCATCCTGGACGGCCTGCGCTGGCTCGGCCTCGACTGGGACGAGCCCGAGATCCACCAGTCTCAGCGCGCCGCCCGGCATGCCGAGGTCGCTTACAAGCTGCTGGAACAGGGCAGGGCCTACCGCTGCTACGCCAGCAAGGAGGAACTGGAGGAGATGCGCCGGAAGGCCCGTGCCGAGGGCCGCCCGGTGCGCTACGACGGCCGCTGGCGCGACCGCGACCCCGGCGAGGCGCCTCCCGGCGTGACCCCGGTCATCCGCATCAAGATGCCGCGGGACGGCGAAACCGCGATCGACGACGAGGTCCAGGGCCGGGTCACCGTCGCCAACGAGCAGCTCGACGACATGGTCCTGCTGCGCGCCGATGGCTCGCCCACCTACATGCTTTCCGTCGTCGTCGACGACCACGACATGGGCATCACCCACATCATCCGCGGCGACGACCACCTGACGAACGCCTTCCGGCAGGTGCAGGTCTACAGAGCCATGGGCTGGGAGCCGCCCGCCTTCGCCCACATCCCGCTGATCCACGGGCCCGACGGCGCCAAGATGTCCAAGCGCCACGGCGCCGTCGGCATCGAGGCCTACCGCGAGCAGGGCTATCTGCCAGAGGCGTTGCGCAACTATCTCCTGCGCCTCGGCTGGGGCCACGGCGACATCGAATTGATCTCCACCGAGGAGGCCACCAAGCTGTTCGATCTCGACGGCGTCGGCAAGTCGGCCGCGCGCTTCGACTTCGACAAGCTGGCGAATTTCAACGGTCACTACATCCGCCAGGCCGATGACGCGCGCCTGGTCGGGCTCGTGCGCGAGCGGCTCGAACAACGGTTCGGCCGTTCATTGCGCGATGACGA
>CAZLNO010000117.1:0-10226 GCA_964561005.1 uncultured Rhodovibrionaceae bacterium
GCCGCGACGGGCTTGCGGGCGTCCCGCCAGGCGTAGGCATCGTGGTGGAGCGCCCCCTCGGGCAACGCCTCCCACAGGGGGCCGAGCTTGCGCCTGGCGAGGTCCTGGTAGAAGGCGGGGATCTTCTCGCTCTCGCCCTCGAAGAAGGCGCGAAAGTCGGTGTCCGTGGCCAAGTGGTCGCGCACCCTGGACTGGAAGGCGACGCGCCCGGAGGAGATCGCCCGCACGGCGTTGATCCACTTGGGGATGGTCCCGCGATTGGCGCGCAGCCGGCGGTAAATCCTCGGCCCGGAAAGCGCGTAGCGGGTCAGGTCGATCACGTGATCGTAGAACGCCACCCAGTCGTAGTTGAGCGGCCGGACGTTCATGGCGTGATGCGCGTTCAGGAACTGGAAAGGCACCGGCACCAGCCGGCCGGCGCGCTGGAGGTCGAGATTGAGCGGCGCCGCCCGGCCGTAGGCCGTGAACAGCGAGAAAGCAGGATAGGCGGCGGGCACCAGATCGATGAACCGCTTGGTCAGCTCGAACGGCTCGGGGCCCTCGTCGCAGTCCAGGCCGAGCACGAAATTGGCCTGGACAAAGGGGATGTAGCGCAGGATCAGGTTCACGTGCTCGGCGACCTGATGGACCTTGTCCAGCCCCTGGTTGCGGCCGGTCTTCGACTTGTTGCCGAACTCGTACCAGGACTCGATCCCCGGCAGCATTCCCTTGAAGCCGTTTTTTTGCAGTCGCTTCAGGTTGCTTTCGGACAGGAGCGACAGGCTGCTCTCGGCGATGAAGTCGATCCGGCCGGGCGGAACGGCCTCCTCGATCGCGTTCATGTAGTCGTTGAACCGCACCCCGAAGTTGGGATCGTGCCAGCCCACCCGCGGCTTGCGCATCTTCGTGAGGAGAAATCGCAGGTCGCTGCGGATCTGGTCGAAGGCGAGCGGCTGGTAGGCGACCTGGGAGTCGATGCAGAAGCTACAAGTGTACGGGCAGCCCATGCTGCCGATCATCGGCACGATCTTGAAGGTCGGCGCCTTGGCGATGGTCGGCTCGATGAACTTCCAGCGCGCCTCCACGCCAGGCAGCGCCGGCGGCTGGCGCTGGGCGGTGAGGTGCAGTCCGTGCGGCCGCTGCCGCTGCCCCTCGCGCAGCACGTCGTCCAGCAGCGCCTTGTCCGTGAAGCCGAGGACGTAGTCGAAGTACTTCACCGCGTCCTCGGGGTAGCAGCGGGCGTGCGGCCCGCCCAGGACGGTGATCGCGCCGCGCTGGCGGTACAGGTTGCTGATGGCATAGGCGAGCTGCGCCGAGCGCGTGAACGCGGTAATGAACACGATGTCGCTGTCGTGAAGCAGTTCCGTGGTCAGGTCTTCGAACCCGGTATAGCAGACGAAACGCACATCGTGGCCAAGTTCCTCGCACCATACGGCGACTGCCTGCGGCATGATACTGGCGAGGTTGGGATTCATGACCCGGCCAAATAGTTTGCGCGTCGGACCGTTGGTAACAAGATCCAGGACCGTGACTTGCCGCCGCATGAATGCCCCCTCTCGGAACCGTGAGGTTCCGACCCTGATTGTTGCGGAGAGCGTTGGCAAGAACAGAGTTTTAGCGATTCGAATTTGTGATTCCCTGTTACGGCCTCGCGCGGCCCGTGCTATGCCGGTTGCGTGTTGACGACGAAGAGGTGAATCGATGACCGATCCCATCCTGCTGGAGCGCCGGGACCGGATCGCGACAGTGGTGCTGAACCGGCCGGAGCGGCGCAACGCCTGCAATCTGGCGATGTGGCAGCGGCTCGGCGATGTCATGGCCGAGCTGCGGGAGGACGCCGCACTGCGCTGCGTCGTGGTGCGCGGGGCCGGCGGGGAGGCCTTCGGGGCCGGCGCCGACATCGCCGAGTTCGAGGAACATCGCTTCTCGGCCGAGCAGGCGCGTGCCTACAACGAGCACGTGGCGCGCGCGCTGCACGGCCTGCGCGACTGCCCGCACCCGGTGGTGGCGCTGGTGCAGGGGCCCTGCGTCGGCGGCGGCCTGGAACTCGCCATGATGTGCGACCTGCGCATCGCCGGCGAGGGGGCGAAGTTCGGCATCCCCATCAACCGCCTGGGCCACGTCCTGGCGACCGAGGAGCTGGCCGAGCTGATGAGCCTGGTCGGCCGCGCCGGGGCGCTGGAGCTGCTGCTGGAGGGCCGGCTCTGGGACGCGCGCGAGGCTTGCGTCCGCGGCCTCGTCACGCGCGTGGTGCCGGACGCGTCCGTCGAGGACGAGGCCTACGCGACGGCCGGCCGCATCGCCGCCGGCGCGCCGCTGGCCGCCCGCCAGCACAAGGCCCTGACCCGCCGCCTGCTGGAGTCCGAGCCCCTGACCCCGGCCGAGCGCGACATTCCCTTCCAGAGCTGCGACACCGAGGACTACAAGGCCGGCGTCCGCGCTTTCCTGGCGAAGGAGAAGCCGGTGTTCCGGGGCCGCTGATACCCTTGATGCCTGCGCGCCGGCGGGAGCGTCATCGGGGAGCAGGGTCGGCGCCGAGCCGCGCAGTCGTGCCCGGTCCCGGCGGCACCAGGACGATCGCCACCCGCCGGTTGCGGGCCCGGCCGTCCGTGCTGGTGTTGGGGGCGATCGGGCGCGTTTCGCCGTGGCCCACGGCCTTCAGCCGGTCCGCCGCCAGCCTGGCGGCGGTCAGGTGGCGCACCACGGCGATGGCCCGCGCCGCCGAGAGCTCCCAGTTCGAGGGGAAGCGGGCCGTGCGGATCGGCACGTCGTCGGTGTGGCCTTCCACCTCGATCCGCCCCCGGAAGTCGGCCAGCAGGGGGAGCAGGCGGTCGAGCAGACGCCGGCCGCGGGGCTGGATCGCCGCCGAGCCGCTGGGGAACAGCAGGCGGTCGGCCAGGCGCAGCCGCACGCCGCGGTCCGTGCGCGCCACCGTCACCATCTCCGTCATGCCGCGCGTCGCGACGAAGGCCTCGGCAGCCGCTTCCGCGGCGTCAAGTCGTGCCGACCAGATGCGCGCGGCCAGGCGCTCGCCCCGGACGCGCTGTGCGTCGGTGAGGCCGCCGCGGCCCTCCAGCAGCCACGGGCGGCCGCTGTCCAGCAAGCTGTCCTCGGCCGCTGTCGCCGGCGCCTCGTCGGTGGCGTCGGCGCGGGTGTCGGTTGCCGGCTCGGCCAGGGTGACCATGATGACGAAGAACACCAGCAGCAGCATGGTCAGGTCGGTGAAGGGGATCAGCCAGTCGTTCTGGCCGTCGGATTCCCCGGCCAGCGCCCCCATCGCCGGGTTGTCCGCCGGCTCGTGGCGCAGGCGCGAGCGCCCCCCTTCGCCGGCCGGCGCGCTGTCACCGCCGGCCGGCACGCCGTGCGGTCCCTGTACGCGGTGCCTAGCCCGCATGGCCACCCTGCGCGCTTCGAGCCTCCGGCGCCGGCGCGTCCAACTCGTCGGGCTGGCTGTCCAGGAAGGATTCCAGAGTGTACTTCAGCTTGACCGGATTCTTCTCGTGGCTGACCAGGACCACGGTTTCCTTGATGAGGTTCAGCAGCTCCACGCGGTCCTGGGTGCGCCGTCGCAGCTTCACCGCCATCGGCTTGAAGACGGCGTTGGCCAGGACCACGCCGTAGAAGGTCGTCACCAGCGCGACGGCCAGGTTCACGGCGATCTGGTTCATCGCCATCGTGCCGAGGTCGTTCAGCATGTTCACCAGGCCCAGCAGCGTGCCGACCATGCCGAAGGCGGGGGCGTAGCTGCCCATGACCTGGAAGACGTCCGCCTCGGCGTGCTCGCGCGTCTTCAGCCGGTCGATGCGGTAGTCCAGGACATCCATGATCTGGTTGGCGGGCGCCCCGTCGATGGCCATCTGCAGTCCGGTGCGCAGGAAGGGAGACTTGGCGCGCTTGATGGCCCGCTCGGCGGCGTGGATGTCGCCGTGATACCAGATCCGTGCGATCTGCAGGGCCTCGTTGAGGTCGTGGCGCTTGTAGCGCTCCTCGGTGCGGAGCGTCACGGCGAAGGCCTTGAAGGCCCGTCCGATCTCACTGACCGAGTAGCTCATCAGCGTGGCCGCCAGCGTGCCGCCGACGACGATGATGGCGCCGGGCCCATTCAGGAACATCGTCGGCGCGTGCGCCGTCAGCGACACGGCCAGCACCAGCATGGCCAGGCCGAGCACCATGCCGACGATCGTGGTCACGCGCATCTCGTTGCCTCGCAGATGACTGGGACCATGGCCGGGTGCGGTTTTCGACTCCCGCCAAAAAACACGTATTCTTTTAACTTTATATGATTTACGAAACGTTAGCCTGCACGGACCCGGTGGGCGCCGACGCAGGACATATTTTCGCCAAGCTGGGCGATATCCTGTGCGCTGCGTTGCCAGTTCGCGATCGAGCGGGCATGGTAGCGGCCCGTTAGCTCTTCACAGGGATTCCGTCGCTGGGACCAAGGTCGCAACGCCTCATGATTCACTCCAACCGTCGCCGCTTCCTCGCCGCCTCGCTGTGCTCCGCCGGCGTGGCGGCGGCGCCCGTGTCCGCCTTCTGGCCCCGGTCGGTGAAGGCTGCCCTCGACATCGACATCACGCGCGGCTACGTGGAGCCGCTGCCGATCGCCGTGACCGACTTCTACGGCGAGAATACGCGGACCCGGGACGTCGGCGGCGACATCGCCAAGGTGATCGCCGCGAACCTCCAGCGCTCGGGGCTGTTCAAGCCGATCGAGAAGGGTGCCTTCATCCAGGACCCGGCCAGCCTGCAGGCGGGACCGCGCTTCGCCGACTGGCGTCTGATCAACGCCCAGGCGCTGGTGACCGGCGCGGCCGAGGCCCAGGCCGACGGTCGCCTTCGGGTCGCCTTCCGCCTCTGGGACGTCTTCGGCGAACAGCAGATGACCGGCCTGGCCTACTTCACGATGCCCGGCAACTGGCGCCGGGTGGCCCACATCATCTCCGACGCGATCTACAAGCGGCTGACTGGCGAGGACGGCTACTTCGACACCCGCATCGTCTACGTGTCCGAGAGCGGTCCGCAGAACCGCCGCGTCAAGCGCCTGGCCATCATGGACCAGGACGGCGCCAACCACCGCTTTCTGACGGACGGCTCCAACCTCGTGCTGACCCCGCGCTTCTCGCCGACCGAGCAGGAGATCACCTACGTCAGCTATTCGGGGCGGGTGCCGCGCGTCTATCTGTTCAACCTGAACACCGGGCAGCAGGAGGTGCTGGGCCATTTCCCCGGCATGACCTTCGCGCCGCGGTTCTCGCCGGACGGCAACAAGGTGATCATGGCGCTGGAGAAGGACGGCAACTCCGACGTCTACATCATGGACCTGCGCACGCGCGAGCGCCAGCGCCTGACCCGCAGCTCGGCCATCGACATCTCGGCGTCCTTCTCGCCGGAAGGCGACCGCGTGGTGTTCAACTCCGATCGCAGCGGCGGATTGGAACTCTACACCATGAACGCGGACGGCTCGAACGTGCAGCGCATCTCCTTCGGCGAAGGGCGCTACGCGACTCCGGTCTGGTCACCTCGCGGAGATTTGATCGCCTTCACCCGGCAGCACAACGGCACCTTCTTCATCGGCGTGATGCACCCGGACGGCAGCGGCGAGCGCATGCTGACCGACGGCTACCGTGTCGAGGGGCCGACCTGGGCGCCCAACGGCCGCGTGCTCTCGTTTTTCCGCCGGACTCGCGCGGATTCCCAGGGCCGCTATGCCAGTCGCATCTACACGATCGACTTGACGGGGTATAACGAGCGCGAAGTCGTGACCCCGCAGGACGCCTCGGACCCGGCCTGGTCGCCCCCGAATCCCTGACCTTCGCCAGGCGCGAAAGCCCCGCCCCGGCCGGACTGTGGGGCCATGCCAGGCCCTTGAGGCGCCTTGATTCAGCCGGGGGGCGCCCGTATAGTCCCGCGCGAACGCGACGCTCGGGGGAGTCGGGGACCTGACCAATATTGCCAGGTGTCTTCGATCGTCTGCGGGCAATCGGCAAGACCTCGGACCGGGGAAGGATTTGAGAGGGTAAAATATGCGTAAAATGCTAAGCCTTTTCGCGGCGCTTCTGCTCGTCGCGGCATGCGAATCGACGTCGGAGGATCAAGCGGCGACCGGCGGCGAGGGCACGACGCAGGCGGCCGCCGAGAGCGACGGCGGGCAGCAGGGCGCCGCCGGGCAGGAAGGGGTCACCAGCGAGCCGATTGCCGGTCCCGAGGGGGGTACCCAGGAGCATCTGGTCGTCAACGTCGGCGACCGCGTGTTCTTCGAGTTCGACAAGTCGAACCTGACCAGTTCGGCCCAGGAGACGGTGACCCGGCTTGCGGCCTGGCTCAAGGAGTATCCCAGCAAGACCCTGACGATCGAGGGGCACGCCGACGAGCGCGGCACGCGCGAGTACAACCTCGCCCTCGGCGCCCGGCGGGCCAACTCCGTCAAGGACTACCTCATCGTGCTGGGCATCGATCCCAACCGCCTGGAGACGGTCTCCTTCGGCGAGGAGCGGCCGGCCGTCCTGGGCTCGAACAAGCAGGCCTGGGCGCAGAACCGGCGGGCGGTCTTCGTGGTGAACGAAGGCTGATCCTCCGCTTCCAGCCTGAAGACGCGTCGCACCCGCCCGCGCCTCGCCGCTCGGGCGGGCTGCGTTCGCGGCGCCAATGGCCGGCCGCGCCGCGCGCGGAGCGCGAGCGGGCCACATTTGTGCCACGAAGATCGCGCATGCAGGCTCGGAATGCTGGTCCGCGATACAGCGGGCCGTCGTGACGTTCAATGAGGGAGCGCCCGCGAGTTCCATGCCGATGTTCGCGCCGCATGCCAGCCGCAGCGCCGCCCGCGCGGCCGCGGCGATGCTCCTGGTGAGCACGCTGCTGATCGCAGGTCCGGGACAGGCCCAGGACAGTCCCGATCTTCGTGCCCTCAACGACAAGATCGACCGCTTGCAGACCGAGTTGAGCACCCTGCAGCGCGAGGTCTACCGGGGCGAGCCGCCGGCGGCGAGCGGGGGAGGCGGCCAGGGCGCCGCCGAGTCCGGCGGGGCGGCGCTCACGCAGAGCGGCGCGGCGCGGCTGCAGAACCGAATCGTCCAGCTCGAGGAAGAGCTTCAACAACTGACCGGCAAGGTGGAGGAGACCCGCTTCCAGCTTCGCAAGCTGGTGGACCGAATGGACCGCCTGGTGGGCGACGTGGACTATCGCCTGCGCCAGCTCGAGGCGGCTGCGCCCGCGGGGACGGCCGAAGGCGGCGAGAACCAGGGCCAGGACGGCGAGGCGCAAACAGCGCAGACGGAACCCGCCGCGCACGGCGAGTCGGACGGGTCTTCGCAGGCGAGCCAGAGCGTCGGCGCAACGGTCGCCGGTACCGCCGCCGAGGCCGGCGCCAGCTCGGCCGACGCGGGCGGCGAGGCGGCGGGGACGCGAACGCTCGGCCAGGTCTCGGCCGAATCGGTGGAAGAGCTGCGCAAGCAGCAGGCCGAGGAGGGAGAGGCCGGGACGACCCGGACGGCGACCACCCGCGACCCCGCGGCCGTCCTGCCGGACGCCGATACCGAGGCGCAGTACAAGCATGCCTTCGGCCTGCTGCGCCAGGCCGACTACGCCGCCGCCGAGGAGGCGCTGCGCGCCTTCGTCGAGGCGCATCCCGAGCACGATCTGGCCGGCAACGCCAAGTACTGGCTGGGCGAGACCTATTACGTGCGCAACGACTACGAGCGGGCGGCGGTGACCTTTGCCGAGGGCTTCCGCAATTACCCCAAGAGCAACAAGGCCCCGGACAACCTGCTGAAGCTCGGCATGTCGCTGGCCCGCATCGACCGCGTGGACGATGCCTGCGGCATCTTCGCGGAACTGCTGGACCGCTATCCCGACTCGGCCCGGAACATCATCCAGCGCGCCCGACGTGAGCAGCAGCGGCTTTCCTGCGGCAACTGAGCGCCCGGCGACGGCGCCGGACGCGACCGAAGACGCGGCCGCGCCGCCTGTCGGCGCGGCGGAATTCGCCGCTCTCATGCGCCCCTTCGAGCCCTTCGAGCCGGCGCCCCGGATCGCCGTCGCGGTCTCCGGCGGGCCGGACAGTCTGGCGCTGGCGATCCTGCTCGACACCTGGGCGCGCGCGCGCGGCGGCTCGGTCCTCGGCCTGAGCGTGGACCATGGGCTGCGTACCGAATCGGCGGACGAGGCCCGCTGGGTGGGCGAGGTGTTGCGCGCGCGGGGGATCGACCATGCGGTCCTGCGCTGGCAGGGGCCGAAGCCGGAAAAGGTGCGCCAGCAACAGGCCCGCGAGGAGCGCTATGCCCGCCTGCGGGAACACTGCGCCGCCACGGGGCTCCTGCATCTCGCCATTGCCCACCAGCGCCAGGATCGGGCCGAAACGGCTCTGCTGCGCCTGCGCGGCGGCAGCGGCCTGGACGGCCTGGCCGGCATCGCCCATCAGCGGGAGATGCCGGAGCTGCGGCTGATCCGTCCCCTGCTGAACACGCCGCGCGCGCGGCTGAAGGCGACGCTGCGCGCGAACGGCCTGTCCTGGGTGTCCGATCCGACGAACCGCAACCCCGACCACCTGCGGGTACGCCTGCGTCGGCTCCGGCCGGTGCTGGACGAGGCCGGCCTGACGGTGGCCAACGTCAATGCCTTCGCCGGCCTGATCGGACGCGCCCGGCAGCGCCTGGAAGCGGCGCAGAACGCGCTGCTGGCCGGCGCCGTGACGCTGCATCCCGCCGGGTTCGCCCGCCTGGACCCGGCCGCCTTCGCCGCGGCGCCGTCGGTGGTGGCCCGCGGCGCATTGACGCGGGTCCTGCTGGCCGTGGGTGGATTGGTCTATCCGCCACGCTCGGAGCGGCTGGACCGCCTCCAGGCCTGCCTGCGGGACGGCCTCGGACGTGGCCGGACGCTGGGGGGCTGTCGGCTGGTGCCGCGCGGCGGCGGCTGGCTGGTGGTGCGCGAGGCCGGACGCGCGCCCCGGTTCGCGGTTCGGGCGGGCGAGCGCCTGGTGTACGACGGCCGCTTCGAGCTGGCGCTGGCCGCGGACGCGCCGGACGAGCTGGCGATCGGCACTCTGGGCGAGGCGGGCTGGGCCGGGGTGACGGCGGCGGCGCCGCGGCTGCGGGCGCATCCGCTGCCGCCGCCGGCGCGTAAAGCGCTCGTGGGCCTGTTCGACGGGGCGGGCGTGCGCGAGGTGCCCGATCTGGGCTGGCGCCGCGCGGGCGCGCGCGCGGCGCTGTCCGCCTGGCAATTCGCCCCGCGCCGGGCGCTGACGGGTGGCGGCTTTACAGTTGCTGAATGAGAAAGGCACATTATCTCTAGTGGAACAGGGGCGACCGGGATTCCGGCGCCTCCTTCGAGGCGAGACGGCACGCCCCGCCATGCAGGCGGCGTCGCCGCCCAAGGCGCCGGCGGCCGGCGCCCGACGAGAGGAATCGAGATCGTGAACTTCAGCCGCAACGCAGCCCTCTGGATCATCATCGTCCTGCTGCTCTTCGCCTTGTTCAATCTGTTCCAGGGCTCCGCGACACGGGGGCCGGAGCAGCAGCTTGCGTTCTCCGACTTCATGGATCAGGTCGAGAGCGGGCAGGTGGCGCGCGTGACCATCCAGGGCCAGGAAATTCAAGGCCAGTTCCGCGACGGACGGCAGTTCCAGACCTATGCGCCGCAGGACCCGAACCTGGTGGGCGACCTGCGCGAGAACGGCGTGCGCATCGCGGCCAAGCCCAAGGAAGAGGTCAACCCGCTGCTGTCGATCCTGATCTCGTGGTTCCCGATGCTGCTGCTGATCGCCGTGTGGATCTTCTTCATGCGGCAGATGCAGGGCGGCGGCGGCAAGGCGATGGGATTCGGAAAGTCGAAGGCCAAGCTGCTGACGGAGAAGACCGGGCGGGTGACCTTCGACGACGTCGCCGGCATCGACGAGGCCAAGCAGGAGCTGGAGGAGGTCGTCGAGTTCCTGCGCGACCCGCAGAAGTTCCAGCGCCTGGGCGGCCGCATCCCCAAGGGCATGCTGATGGTGGGGCCGCCGGGCACCGGTAAGACGCTGCTGGCCCGCGCCATCGCCGGCGAGGCCAACGTGCCCTTTTTCACCATCTCCGGCTCCGACTTCGTGGAGATGTTCGTCGGCGTGGGCGCCAGCCGGGTGCGCGACATGTTCGAGCAGGCCAAGAAGAACGCGCCCTGCCTGGTGTTCATCGACGAGCTGGATGCCGTCGGCCGGCATCGCGGCGCCGGCCTGGGCGGCGGCAACGACGAGCGCGAGCAGACGCTGAACCAGC
>CAZLNO010000118.1:0-10223 GCA_964561005.1 uncultured Rhodovibrionaceae bacterium
CCGATCGACCTGCTGCGCTTCAAGCTGGCCTTTTTCGGCGCGGTGAAGTTCGACCACAAGTCCGACCGCTGGACCCGCATCACGCTGTTCCAGGGCGCGCGCTTCCTGGTGCCGGAAAGCGCCGAATCCCGCGCCGCCGGGGCCGGCGGTGGCGACGACAACGACTGACCGGCACGTCGCGATCCTGGCAAAATTGATCGGGGTCATGGCCGCCGCGCGCGCCGCGGGCTTTGCTGGCCGCGCGAACCCGAGCGACCCGGAGGTCATGATGAACGACACGCCGCCCGTCGGCCAGCGCCAGCGGCGCGACCGACTGATCCGCGAGCGGGTGCACGATCCCTACAAGACGCGCCTGAAGCTGCACGAGCCCAGCGTCTGTCCGCAGTGCGGCGCCGTCTACCACAAAGGCCGCTGGCAGTGGGCCGAGCGGCCGGAGGACGCCGAGGAAGAACTGTGCCAGGCCTGTCATCGCACCAACGACAACTACCCGGCGGGGACGGTGACCGTGGAGGGCGGCTTCGTGGCGGCGCACCGCGCGGAGATCGAAAGCCTGATTTGGCACACGGAAGCCCTGGAAAAGGGCGAGCACCCGCTGCACCGCATCATGGCGATCGAGGACCAGGGTGACGGCCTGGTGGTCAAGACCACCGACATCCACCTGCCCCGCCGCATCGGCGAGGCGCTGAAGAGCGCCTACCAGGGCGAACTCGATTTCCACTACGAGGACGAGGCCTACTGGATACGGGTTCACTGGCGGCGGGAAGGGTAGCGACGCGCCTGACGGCGCGTCCCCCATCCTAGCCTTCCCCCAAGGGGGAAGGGACTGCTGCTGAGCCCTTAGGGTGGCTTCGCGAAGCAAGCCACCAACCACCGTGCAGGCGCCCCCGCCGTTCGGCGGGTTGCCTGCGGCGAACCCGCCCTACACAGCTGAGTAGTCGCAAGCTATCGAACCAGCGTCCCCTCGGCCAGGGAGGGGGACGCGCCGTCAGGCGCGTCGCGGCCTGCCGGACCCCGCGGAGAAGGGGGAAGACAAAGGAAAAGCGGCCGTCAGGCCGCCAGTTGCAGGGAGCTTGCGTTCGCCTTGTCGCCGGCGACGCGCTGCTTGCCGGCGCGGCGCCGGGCCGTGCCGCGCTGCTGCTGGCGGGCCTCGGCCAGCATCGCCTTCTGAACCTTCTCGAAGGCCTGGTTCTCGATCTGGCGCACGCGCTCGCGGCTGATGCCGTAGATCTGCGCCAGGTCCTCCAGCGTCATCGGATCGTCCGACAGCCGGCGCGCCTCCAGGATGCGGCGCTGGCGCTCGGTGAGCGTCTTCATCGCCTCGTCCAGCATGGCGTGGCGGTGGTCGAACTCCTCGCGCGAGCTCACCGTCTCCTCCGGGCTGCTGCCCTCGTCGGTGAGCTGCTCCTGCCACTCCACGCCGCCGTCCTCGGTGACCGGCGACTGCAGCGACAGGTCGCGCCCGCCCAGGCGCTCGTGCATCGTGGTCACGTCGCTCTCGGAGACGCCCAGGGCCGTGGCGATCTGGCTGACGTCCTCCGGCAGCAGGGACTCGCCCGCCTGCTTGCCCAGCTTGTTCTTCAGCTTGTTCAGGTTGAAGAACAGCTTCTTCTGCGAGGAGGTCGTCCCCAGCTTCACCTGGCTCCAGTGCTTCAGCACGTACTCCTGTACCGCCGCGCGGATCCACCACAAGGCATAGGTGGAGAAGCGCACGTCGCGGTCCGGATCGAACTTGCGCACCGCCTGCATCAGCCCGACCAGCGCCTCGGAGACGAGGTCCTCCAGCGGCAGGCCATAGCCGGAATAGCTGCGCGCGATCTTCACCGCCAGACGCAGGTGGCTTTCCACCAGGCGGCGGGCCGCCTCGGGGTCCTCGTGGTCGCGCCAGCGCAGCGCCAGCTCGTGCTCCTCGTCCTTGTCCAGCATCGGCACGCGCCGCGCCTTGGACAGCAGGTCCCCCAGGGCGTCCACGGTGGTCTCGCTGTGATTGAGATCGGTCTCGGTCATCTGTGTCGTCATCAACTCCGGTTTGGAAGCGCGCCCAGCCCGGTCGTCCGGGCAACGCACCGTCCACTCTTGATTGCCGCGCCACTGCGCGCGCGATCTGATTCTGAACGGCGCCGAACGAACGGAGAACGCATCAAATTATATGGTTCCGCGCAACCATGATACAACCCCTTGTCCCATATTTCATGACCGCAGTGCAAAAAACAAAGGCGTGATCCCTCGCGCCAAAGCCAAGTCGTCGCGACGGTGCGGTCAATGACGGTATGCGCAGGAGGTCGGCGTTCACCGTGATTCCCCTGTCGCCGCTTCATCGGGAACAACGTGCCACCAAAGCGGGCGGTTCCGTCTCGGGGCCCGCTTTTGTCCTCGCGGCGCTCTTGACCGCGCGGCATTTCCATTCGCGACCGGTCGCTCAAACGCGTCCGACCGGCAGCAGCGCCAGCGGCGTCTCGGTCTTGCGCATGCCCAGCCGGGCGCGCACCAGATCGTCGCGGAAGGCGCCGACCAGCGTGGTGCCGAGTCCCAGGGCGGTGGCCTGCAGGTAGATGTTCTGCGCCGCGTGCCCCGCCTCGATATGGACGTAGCGCTCGCCGCGCGCGCCGTAGGTGCCGCGCGAGCGGTCGTACACGCCGGCGACGACGATGGCCGCCGGCGCGGCGGCCAGCCAGTCCTGGTCGATCGCGGCCTCCGCCAGGCGCGTGCGCTGGTCGCCCCGGCGCACCATGTGCAAAATGTCCTCCGCCGGCGCATAGTGGTAGACGCTGGCCGCGAGCCCTTCCACCTCGCCGGCGACGACATAGAGTTCCAGGGGATACAGCGCCCCGGCCGAAGGGGCGCTGCGCAGGCTGCCGTCGTGCGTCAGGCCCTGCGCCGCCCGCAGCAGCTCGCCCAGCTCGGCAAGCGGCACGGGAACCTCGCGAAAGCGGCGCTGCGAGCGCCGGGTCCGCAGGGCCGTGTCGAGCGCCATCGCGGGCGCCGTGCGCGCCCTGGGCAGGATGACCTGATTGCTGGTATCCGATTCCGCCTTGGCCGGCATCGCGCGTTCCTCCCCTTCCCGCCGCAAGGGCCGCCCGCGCGACGCCGCCGGCGAGCGGCGGCTGCACGGCAGGGCCAGCAGCTTGCCATCCCATTGCAAGATGCAAACGCACGCCGCGTCAAATGCGCGCTTCGGGACCCAGGAATGCCGCCGTCCCCGCTCCCCGAATCGGGAGCGGGGACGGCGGTCGCGGGCCGCGGGCGCCGCGCATCAGCCGAGGCGGCGGCCGGCCGGGAAGCGCACGGTGAACCGGGTGCCGCGCTCCGGGGCGCTGTCGATGTCCAGCGTCGCGTGGTGCAGTTCCGCCAGCGTCTTGGCGATCGAGAGCCCGAGGCCGACGCCGGGGACCCGCACGCGGGTCTGATCGTGCACGCGGCTGAAGGGTTCCAGGGCGGCCGCCATCTGCTCCGGGGTCATGCCGATGCCGGTATCCGCCACCGCGAAGAAGGGCCGTCCGTCCTCCTGGAGTCCACCGGCGAGCGAGGCCGCGCCGCCGCGTGGCGTGTACTTGATGGCGTTGGTGAGGAGGTTGACCAGGATCTGGCGCAGCATGCCGGGATCGGCGCGCAGGGTTGCCCCTTCCGCGGGCAGCGCGACCGACAGCGTCACATCCCTGGCCCGGGCCACCGGCTCCATCATGCGCCGGGTCTCCTCGATCAACCCGCCCATGTCCAGATCGCGCTCTTCCAGTTCGTACCGGCCCGCCTCCAGGCGGGAAAGATCGAGGATCTGATCGACGATGTGCAGCAGGTGCTGGGAGCTGTCGTCGATGTCGCGGGCGTACTCGCTGTAGCGCCCCACGCCGACGGGACCCAGCCGCTCCTCGGCGATCATCTGGGAAAATCCGATGATGGCGTTCAGCGGCGTACGCAGCTCGTGGCTGACCTGCGCCAGGAAATCCGACTTGCGCCGGTTGGCCTCGCGGGCGTCGGACAGCGCCGCCTCCAGCTCGCGCTCCCGCTGCCGCCCGCGCTCGATCTCCGCCTCCAGCTCGGCGGTGCGCACGGCGACCAGCCTGTCCAGCCTCTCGGCCCGGCTGTCCGCCCGGTCGCGCGGCGTGAGCGGCGCCCGGCCGGTGTCGAGCGTCACCATCCACAGCAGGCCGCCAAGGCCGATGGTGGCCGCCAGCAGGCCGCTCGCGATCAGCAGCACGGCGGCCTCGTCGCCCGACACGGGCAGGCGCAGCGCCGTGCCCACCCAGTCCAGGCCGCCCAGGATCGGTGCCGACACGGTGTCCCGCCCGGCCACGCCGGCCCAGACGGCGACCGGTGCTCCCGCCGCGATGCCCAGCACCGTCGTCGACGGCAGCAAGCGCTTGCGGGTCTTCTGATCTTGCACGGCTTTCATGGCTTCCCCCGGATCCCGATCCGCCAGGCCAAATCTCGCGGCATGGGAGAAGCAAAGGGCGTGCCAGAACGACCGCGCGGCGCAAAAGTCTTAGAGATCAGTGCCTTACGGGCTGCCTGGACCCGGGCCAAGCCGTCGTTCGGGCCGGCGGCTTCGCAAGATCGGAGCCCGCGAAATGCAGACTGCGACGCGCCGGCGCTCAGCCTTCCACGACGAGGCGGTAGTCCGGCGTCGGGTTGAGCGGGCAGGAATAGACGTACTCGCCCGGCGCCAGCTCCACGGTGTAGTCCTGTGTCCGGCCCGTCAGCAGGCCGCCGCCGGAGATGCTGGTCTTGGTCACGTGGTGCAGCGGGTTGTTCGGGTTGTAGCCCTTCTCGCGCAGCCAGAAGCCCAGCTCGTAGGGCACGTCCACGTTGGTCACGCGGAAGGTGTAGGTGCCGGGCTCCAGGCGCAGGACCTTCGCCTCCGCCAGGCGCTCCTCGCCGGTGCGGGCGTTGACGGCCTGGCAGTCGGCCTTGGACTGCGTCTCGAAGCCGTGGTCGACGCCGTTCTCGGACTCGACGAACTGGCAGGCGACCTGGGTCAGCTCGATCACCTCGCCCTTGTTCTCCGCGTGGAGCGGGGCGGCCGCGAGCGCGACGGCTCCGCCCAGAACGATGATAGCCAGCATGCGCGTCATGGCCGGGGGCTCCTATGCCATCGTGTTTCCGTGCCTCGACCGGGTCGAGGCAGCTTCGCGCGATCCGCGCTGACGCTTATCTGGTGCGGCTCGGCAGCGATCGGAATAACGATGCGTTAAAGTTTTCGTGGGCGCCAGGCCTCACGGCCGCAGCAGCCGCCGGTAGACCGGCAGCATCAGCGCCGGCAGCAGATAGATCGGGAACTGCCCCAGGGCGAAGAACAGCGCGATGTCGCGCGGCGCGTCGGGCGGCAGCACGGCCAGCAGCAGCGCCATGTTGCAGTTGCCGCTGAGCAGCCCGATGGTCAGCGCCTCGCGCCGGCCGAGCGCGCGGAACAACAGCGCGCCCACGACCTGCAAGCCAAGGTTGGCGGCGAAGGCGCCGGCGACGATCGCCAGCGTGCGTCCCGGCCGCGACGACAGTTCGCCGCCGACGCCCTCCATGATGGCGATCGCGAAGACCGACAGAAAGACCACCGAGGCCGCGTCGAAGCGCCTGGCGTGGCGCGCCAGTCTGCCCGACCCGAGCAGCCGGCGGACGGCGACGGCCGCCACCAGGCTGGCGCCGACCAGCAGCGCCAGGCGCGCCAGCATCCCCGCCGGCGAGATGTCCAGCGGCAGGCCGCTCAGCCAGTCGGCGGCGTAGGGCGCCGTGAGCGGCACCAGCAGCGTCGCCGGCACTGTCCCCGCCACCGCCAGCGTGGCGTCCAGCCCCGCCAGGGCGCTCAGCGCCGGGGCCGACATCAGCGGCGCCGAGGCGGCCATCAGCACCACCGCCGCCGCCAGCCCCGGACTCGGCGCCAGGACGTGGACCACGGCCGCCGCCATCACCGGCGCCCCGACCAGCAGCCACAGCAGCACCAGCCCGATCGGCCCCGGCCGCCGCGCCAGCGCGGCCAGGCGCTCCCAGTCCACGCGGATCAGCGACAGCGTCAGCAGCACGGCCACCGCCGGGGCCAGATAGGGCCGGAAGGCCGCGGCCACCTGCGGCAGGAGAAGGCCGACGAAGACGCTGCCGGCCAGGAACCAGCGGGCGTGGCGGACCAGGAAGTCGGCGATCACGGACGCGCCGTCCCCGGCGGCTCAGCCCAGCATGGCGTCGGGCAGGTAGGTGACGATGCCCGGCGCCAGGCTGATCAGCACCACCGCCGCCAGCAGCAGCAGGAAGAACGGCAGCGCCGCGCGCGCGACGTAAAGGATGTTCTGCCCGGTCAGACCCTGAATGACGAAGAGGTTGAAGCCGACCGGCGGGGTGATCTGGCTCATCTCCACCACCAGGACCAGATAGATGCCGAACCAGATGCGGTCGATTCCCGCCGCCTCCACCATCGGCATGATGATACTGGCGGTCAGCACCACCACCGAGATGCCGTCCAGGAAGCAGCCCAGCACCACGAAGAACAGCGTCAGCGCCACCAGCAGCGCGGTGTCCGACAGCCCCATGCCGCCGATCCAGGCGGCGAGCTGGCGCGGGATGCCGGTGAACCCCATCGCCGTGGTCAGGAAGGCCGCGCCGGCCAGGATGAAGGCGATCATGCAGCTCGTCCGCGTCGCGCCCATCAAGGCGTCGCGGAAGGTTGCCCAGGTGAGCGTGCCCGACAGCCAGGACAGCAGCAGCGAAAGGAAGACCCCCACCGCCGCCGCGTCGGTGGGCGAGGCGATGCCGGCGTAGATCGAGCCGATCACCCCCACGATCAGCAGGATCACCGGGATCAGCCCGCGCGTGCGCCGCAGCTTCTCGCGCAGCGGCAGCCCGGCGTCGGCCCTGGGCGCGCCGCCGGGGTTGAGCAGCGACCACGCCGCGATGAAGCCCATGAACAGCGCCACCAGCATGGCCCCGGGCAGGATGCCGGCGATGAACAGCCGGGCGATGCTCTCCTGGACCGCCACGCCGTAGACGATCAGGATGATCGACGGCGGGATCAGCAGGCCCAGCGTGCCGGACCCGGCCAGCGTGCCGATGCTCATGCGCGTGTCGTAGCCGCGGCGCGCCAGCTCCGGCAGCGACATCTTGCCGACCATCGCCGCGGTCGCCGCCGAGGAGCCGGAGACGGCGGCGAAGATGCCGCAGCCCAGGACGTTGACGTGCAGCAGGCGGCCGGGCAGGTTGCGCATCCAGGGCGCCAGCCCGGCGAAGAGGTCCTGCGACAGCCGCGAGCGGAACAGGATCTCGCCCATCCAGATGAACAGCGGCAGCGCCGCCAGCGCCCAGGCGTTGGACGCGCCCCAGACGCTGGTGGCCAGCACCTGCCCCGCCGGCACCCCGGTGTAAAGCGCGATGCCGACGTAGCCGACGCCGATCAGCGACAGCGCCACCCAGACGCCGCTGCCCAGCAGCGCGAAGAGGACGACGACCAGGATGACCGCCAGCCCGGCCTCGTTCATCGCGCCGGCGGCTCCTCGCCGGCGCGCTCCAGGGTCCGGGCGATCTCGTTCTCGGCGCCGTGATAGCTGGGCCGGCGGCCCGCAACGACCTGCACCAGCTCGTCCACGAAGGCGATGGTCAGCACGACCAGACCCAGGGACATCGCCGCCTGCGGCAGCCACAGCGGGATCGGCACCATGCCGGGGGAGACGTCGCCGTAGGCCAGGCTCTCCCCGGTCAAGGCGATCATGAACCAGGCGAAATAGGCGGCGATCGCCGCGCCGAAGGCCAGGCACCAGATCTCGATGACCCGGCGCGGCCCCGGCGGCGCCCGCTGGATCAGCAGCGTCACCCGGATGTGGCCGCCGGACCGCAGGGTATAGGCCAGCGCCAGGAACGAGCTCGCCGCCAGGAAGAACCCGGCGAACGCCGCGTAGGAAGGGATGACGAAGCCCAGCCCCTCGCCGGTCAGCCAGAAGGCCAGCGTGCCCAGCGCGTTGGCCCCCACCTGCAGCAGCACCACCCCGGCGATGGCGGCCAGGAAGACCGCCGCCAGAACACCGCTGCCTTGGTAAAGGAGGTCGAGGGCCTTGCGCATGGCGGGTCTGTTCTTTTGCGTCTTCCGTGCAGCAGATGCCGAGCTGTCTGTCACCTCCCCCCGCTTGCGGGGGAGGTCGGCGCGTCAGCGCCGGGTGGGGGCCACGGCGGTGACGTCACGATCACTGGCGGCTTTTTTGGCGCAACTTGCCGTGGCCCCCACCCCATCCCTCCCCCGCAAGCGGGGGAGGGAGATGACTAGCCAGCCGCCGTCACTCCGTCGCCCGGTATTCGTCCAGGATCGTCTTGCCCCGGTCGCCGGCCTGCTGGACCCATTCCCGCGCCATGGTCCGGCCGATCTCCTCGAAGCCGGCCATGAGGGCCTCGCTGGGCTGGTGCACGGCCATGCCGTTCTCTTCCAGCAGCCGCGTCTTCTCGGCGGTTTCCTGCCGGCTCATCTCCAGCCCGCGCCGCGACGCCGCGTCGGCGGCCTCCATCACGGCCTCCCGCGCGGCCGCGTCGAGGCGGTCGAAGGCCTTCTGGCTGACCACGGTGATGTTGCGCGGCAGCCAGGCCTTGGTGTCGTAGTAGTGGTTCACGTAGTCCCAGGCCTTGGTGTTGTAGCCGGTGGAGGGCGAGGTGATCATCGCGTCCACGCGGCCGGTGGCGAAGGCCTGCGGCAGGTCGGGCACCTCCACCTGCGTCGGGACCGCGCCGGCCAGGTCGGCGATGCGCTCGGTCGCCGCGTTGTAGGCGCGGAACTTCATGCCCTTGAGGTCCGCCATCTCGTCGACCGGCACCTTGGTGTAGAGCCCCTGGGGCGGCCAGGGCACGGCGAACAGCAGCTTCAGACCCTGCTCGGCCAGCAGGTCGGCCACCACGGGGCGCGCCGCCCGCCACAGCTTCTGCGAGGCGTTATAGTCGGTGGCGACGAAGGGGATGCTGTCGACGCCGAAGATCGGGTTCTCGTTCGACAGCCGCGACATCAGCACCTCGCCGATCGGCACGATGCCGGAGCGCACGGCGTTCTTGATCTCCGGGTGCTTGATCAGCGAGCCGGCGGGATGGACGGTGATCTCCAGCGCGCCGTCGGTGGCCTGCGTCACCTCCTCGGCGAACTGGATGATGTTCTGGGTGTGGAAGGTGGCCTCGGGATAGGGCGTGGGCATGTCCCAGGATGCCGCCCGGACCGGTCCGGCGGCCAGGCCGAACGCCGCCGCGGCCGCGACGGCCAGCGCAACAATCCCGCGACGCGAGAGCTTCTGCATCGGTGGTCCCCCCTGTGAACGTTTGATTATCCCTGGACTCGGTGTCGAGCAGGATTGCGCCTGCCCGGCACGGAGTCAAACGCCGAGGGGATTGCTTGCCGGCGAGGGCCTTGGCGGCGCGTTGCGCCGCCGCCTCAGATGAAGTCCTGGTCCAGGAGCTGGATCCGGGCGGCGGCGCCGCCCGCGTCGCTGGCGACGAAGCCGGCTTCCAGCGTCGCGCCCGCCGCCAGGGCGCCGTTCTCCGCCACGGCATCCAGGATGACCGTCTGGGGATCGGGGCTGGAGCCGCTGGCGCCCCAGACATGGTCCACCGAAAGGGCGCCGTTGAACGCCAGCTCCAGCGTCCAGTCGTCGATGGCGGTGGCGCCCGGGTTGGTCACGGTCACGTTCACGACGACCGTCCCGCCGTGGTCGGTCACCTGAACGTCCGCCGCCACCCCGGCACTGTCGGCGGCCTGGCGGTCGATCACCTCGAAGCTGATCGTGTCGTCGTCCGGCGTGCCGCCCTGCGCCTGGTAGGTCAGCGTGAAGCTGTCGTCGGCGTCGAGCGCGCGGCGCCAGACGTCGGCGTTGGAGAAGGTGCCCGCGTCGCCGCTGGTGGCGAAGGTCAGCGGCGCGTTCAGATCGCTCGACCAGCCGTTGACCACGCGTCCGCCGCCGCCGGCGTCGACGCTCGCCGCGAACGCGGTGAAGCCCTCGCCGCCGTTCACCTCGCCGGGGTCGATCTCCACCGAGGCGATGTAGCCGCCGGGGAAGGCCTGCAACACCTGTGACTCCAGGCCGCTGTCCGCGTCGGGGTCCGCGTCGCCGGAGTCCGCGCCGTCATCGCCATCGGCGGCGTCACCGCCGCCGCCGTCGCCCCAGACGACGTCGTCGCCGGCCTGCGCCTCCATCAAGTCGTCACCGGCCCCGCCGATCAGGATGTCGCCGCGCGCGCCGCCGTCGACGCGGTCGTCGCCGGGTCCGCCGTCCAGCACATTGGCGCCG
>CAZLNO010000119.1:0-1549 GCA_964561005.1 uncultured Rhodovibrionaceae bacterium
TCCGGTTTTCCCAGTTGGAAAAGAAAGCATTATCCAACAACGCAATGGCATCGCGACCGGATTGGGCACGCCGATGCGCGTCCAAAGGTTGCCGGAACCTTTTGACCACCTCACATCTGCAGCAGCAGCCGCGCCGGGTCTTCCAGGCATTCCTTGACGCGGACCAGGAAGGTGACCGCCTCGCGGCCGTCGATGATGCGGTGGTCGTAGGACAGCGCCACGTACATCATCGGCCGGACCTCGACCTTGCCATTCACGGCGACCGGGCGCTCCTGGATCTTGTGCATGCCCAGGATGCCCGACTGCGGCATGTTCAGGATCGGCGTGGACAGCAGCGAGCCGAAGACGCCGCCGTTGGTGATCGAGAAGGTGGCGCCCTGCAGCTCGTCCATCTTCAGCTTGCCGTCACGGCCTTTCTTCGCCAGCTCGCGCAGGGTGTCCTCGATCTCCGCCATCGACTTCCCGTCGCAGTCGCGCACCACCGGGACCATCAGCCCCTGCGGCGTGGAGACCGCCATGCCGATGTCGTAATAGTGGCTGTAGACGATCTCGTCGCCCTCGATGCGGGCGTTGACCGCCGGCAGCTCCTTCAGCGCCTGCACCACCGCCTTGGCGAAGAACGACGACATGCCCAGCCGCGTGCCGTGCGCCTTTTCGAAGGACTCGCGATAGCGGGCGCGGATGTCGTTGACCGCCGTCATGTCGATCTCGTTGAAGGTGGTCAACATGGCGGCGGTGTTCTGCGCCTCCTTCAGCCGCTTGGCGATGGTCTGGCGCAGGCGGGACATCTTGACCCGCTCCTCGCGCTTCTCGCCTTCCACCGGCGTCTTGGCCGCGGGCGCCTCGGCGGCGGGCTTCGGCGCCGGGGCCTCGGGCGCTTTGGCCTCCCTTGCGGCCGGCGCGGGCAGGGGAACGAGGTCCGTCCGGCCCTCGATCACGTCCAGCACATCCTGCTTGGTCAGCCGGCCGCCGGGGCCGCTGGCGGGGATGCGCGTGGGGTCGAGGTCGTTGTCCTGCACCAGCTTGCGCACCGCCGGCGACAGGTCCTCCGCGCGCATCGACGCCGGGCCGCCGGAGAGGAAGGCCTCCAGGTCGCGGCGGGTGACGTGGCCGTCGGTGCGCGGCGCGCGGTTGGGGTCGAGGCGGCTGCTGCTGGTGGTGGCGGGCTCGGGCGTGGCGGCGGGTGCCGGCGCTTCCGCCGGGGCGGCGGCTTCGGCCTTCGGCGCCTTGGCCTTGGCCTCGGTTTTCGCCGGCGCGGCGCCGGTGGTCAGGCGGCCCAGGATGGCGCCCACCTCGACGCTCTCGCCGGCGGCGACGAGCTGCTCGCTCAGCGTCCCGGCGGCCGGGGCGTTGACCTCCAGCGTGACCTTGTCGGTCTCCAGCTCGGCCACGGCCTCGTCGGCCGCGACCGTGTCGCCGGGGTTCTTCAGCCACTGCGCCACGGTGGCCTCGGTGACCGACTCGCCCAGCGTCGGGACGGCAATGTCCAGGGTCTCGCCGCCGCCTTTGGCCTCGGCAGCGGGCGCCTCGGCAGCGGGCGCCTCGGCAG
>CAZLNO010000119.1:1649-10191 GCA_964561005.1 uncultured Rhodovibrionaceae bacterium
TCGCCGCCGCCTTTGGCCTCGGCAGCGGGCGCCTCGGCAGCGGGCGCCTCGGCAGTGGGGACCTCGGCCGCCGCGGGCGGGCCTTCCTTTTCCGCCGGCGCCTCGGCCGCGGCTGGCTTTTTGGGCGACTCGGCCGGGGCGGCGCCCTCGGCGATGCGGCCCAGGATGGCGCCCGCCTCGACGGTGTCGCCCGTTTGCGCGACCACTTCCTGGATGGTGCCGGCGGCGGGCGCGTTGACCTCCAGCGTGACCTTGTCGGTTTCCAGCTCGACGATGGGCTCGTCGGCCTCGACCGCCTCGCCCTGCTGCTTCAGCCACTGGGCCACGGTCGCCTCGGTCACCGATTCGCCCAGCGTGGGAACGGTTATGTCCGTCGCCATTCTTCCCCTCGTCCACGGTCCCCCGAATCGCCGGCGGCGGGGTTGGAAGCCCCGCCGCCGCGACGGTGTTTATGTCTTGCTGCTGGACCGGGCCGCGGCCCCCGCCTGGGCCGTGGCGCCTTCGCGCGGACCGGCCACGGCGCGCTCGGCCTCGGTCTGGCGGGGCGGCTTGCGGCCGGCCTCGCGCTCCTGCTGCTCCAGCTTGCGGATCTCGATGCGCGAGAGGTGCGGCCGGCCCGGCGTCAGCGCGTCGTCCAGCAGCTCCGCCTGTTCGCGCTTGTGCCATTCGGCGATGCCGGTGGCCGGCGAGGCCGCCGCCCGCCGACCCGCGTAGCGTGGACGCGGCTGCTTGAACCCGGCCTCGATCGCGGTCTTTTCCAAAAAGCCCTCCAGGAACATCCAGGCGCCCATGTTGCGCGGCTCCTCCTGGCACCAGACCAGCTCGCAGTGCCTGTAGGGCGCCATCTCCTCGATCAGGGCGTCGGCCGGGAAGGGGTACATCTGCTCCATGCGCAGGATGTGCACGTTGGTCTGGCCACGCCGCTCGCGTTCCTCGATCAGGTCGTAGAACACCTTGCCGGAGCACAGCACCAGCACCTCGGCGTCCTTGGGATCGCTGGGCAGCTCGTCCTCGTGCAGCACGCGGTGGAAGGTGCTGTCCGGGCCGAACATATCGAAGCCGGAGACGCAGCGCTTGTGCCGCAGCAGCGACTTCGGCGTGAACACCACCAGCGGCTTGCGGAACTCGCGGTGGATCTGCCGGCGCAGCACGTGGAAGAAGTTGGCCGGCGTGGTGCAGTTCACGACCTGCATGTTGTCCTGGGCGCAGAGCTGCAGGAAGCGCTCGATCCGCGCGGAGGAGTGCTCCGGCCCCTGCCCCTCGTAGCCGTGCGGCAGCAGCATCACCAGACCGGACATGCGCAGCCACTTGACCTCGCCGGAGGCGATGAACTGGTCGATGATGATCTGGGCGCCGTTGACGAAATCGCCGAACTGGGCCTCCCAGAGCACCAGCGCCCGCGGCTCGGCCAGCGAGAAGCCGTACTCGAACCCGAGCACCGCCAGCTCCGAGAGCGGGCTGTCCACCACCTCGAACTCGGCCTGCTCGACGCCCAGGTGGTTCAGCGGCACGTGGGTGTGCTCGTCCTTCTGGTCGACCAGCACGGCGTGGCGCTGGGAGAAGGTGCCGCGCCCGGAATCCTGCCCGGACAGCCGCACCGGATGGCCCTCGGCCAGCAGCGTGCCGAAGGCCAGCGCCTCCGCGGTCGACCAGTCGATCTTCTCGCCGGCCTCGATCGACTCCTTCTTGGCGTCGAGCAGGCGCTTGATCTTGCGGTTGGCGTTGAAGTCGTCCGGCACCCGGGTCAGCGCCCGGCCGACCTCCTTCAGGGTGTCGATCTCGACGCCGGTCTCGCCGCGCCGCGGGCCGTGGCCCTTGGGCGCCTGCAGGCCGGACCAGACGCCCTCCAGCCAGTCGGCCTGGTTGGGCTTGTAGCTGTTGGCCGCGTCGAAGTCGCGCTGCAGGGTTTCGTTCCACTGCTGGACGTAGCCGTCGGCCTCCTCCCGCGTCAGCACGCCCTGCTCGACCAGCCGCTCGGCGTAGAGCTTGCGCACCCGCGGGTGCTTCTGGATCGCCTCGTACATCATCGGCTGGGTGAACTTCGGCTCGTCGCCCTCGTTGTGCCCGTGCCGGCGATAGCAGAACATGTCGATGACGACGTCCTTCTTGAACGTCTGCCGGAACTCCGTGGCGATGCGGGCGACGTGGACGACCGCCTCGGGGTCGTCGCCGTTCACGTGAAAGACCGGGGCCTGCACGACCTTGGCGACCTCGGTGCAGTACGGCCCGGAGCGGGCGTTCACCGGGTTGGTGGTGAAGCCGATCTGGTTGTTCAGCACGAAGTGGATCGTGCCGCCGATGCGGTAGCCCTTCAGCTCCGAGAGGTCCAGCGTTTCCGGCACCAGCCCCTGGCCGGCGAAGGCGGCGTCGCCGTGCAGCAACAGGCAGGCCACCTGGCTGCTGTCGGTGTCGCCGCGCTGATACTGCTTCGCCCGCACCTTGCCCACGCAGACGGGATTCACCGCCTCCAGGTGCGAAGGGTTGGCGGTCAGCGAGAGGTGGATGATATTGCCGTCGAACTCGCGGTCGGAGGAGGTGCCCAGATGGTACTTCACGTCGCCGGAGCCGCCGACGTCCTCGGGGTGCGAGGCGCCGCCCTGGAACTCGCTGAAAATCGCTCGGAACGGCTTGCCCATGAAGTTGGCCAGCACGTTCAGCCGGCCGCGGTGCGGCATGCCCAGCACGACCTCGCGCAGGCCCATCTGGCCGCCGCGCTTGAGGATCTGCTCCAGCGCCGGGATCATCGCCTCGCCGCCGTCGATGCCGAAGCGCTTGGTCCCGGTGTACTTCTTGTCGAGGAAAAGCTCGAAGCTCTCCGCCGCCGAGAGTCGTTCCAGAATCGCCTTCTTGCCGCGCTCGGTGAACTCGGTGCGGTTGGCGATGTTCTCGATGCGCTTCTGGATCCAGGCCTTCTGCTCCGGGTCCTGGATGTGCATGTACTCCACGCCGATCTTGTCGCAGTAGGTCAGGCGCAGGCGTTCCAGGATCTGGCGCAGCGTGGCGATCTCGAAGCCGAGGACGTGGTTGACGAAGATCGGCCGGTCCATGTCGGCGTCGGTGAAGCCGTAGGACTTCGGGTCCAGTTCCGGGTGCGGAGCGCGCGGGCGCAGCCCCAGCGGATCGAGGTCCGCCTCAAGGTGGCCGCGCACCCGGTAGGCCCGGATCATCATCAGCGCCCGGATCGAATCGAGGGTCGCGGCGCGGATGTGCTCGGCCGTCAGGTGCTCGTGCCCGGCGACGCCCGCCGCCACCGCGCCGACGCCGTTGGCGCCGGCGCTCCGCGTCTCGAAGCCCTCCAGCACGCCCCTGGCCTCGGGGTCGAGGTCCTCGAAGAAGCGCCGCCACTCGGCGCCGACGGTGCTGGGGTCCTGCTGATACTGCGCGAAGAGGTTCGCGACGTAGGCGGCCTTTTCGCGATCTAGCCTGGGTTGGGTCTGTTCCGACATCGCTCTCGTGCCGCGATGCGACCGGCGCCGGGAAGCCGGCCGCATCCTGTTGACGCGTTCAGCCGTCGCGGGCTCCCGGTCAGCCCCGCAATGCCTTCAGCATGGCAGACCCGATGGCCGCGGGCGAGTCGGCCACGGTGATTCCCGCCGAGCGCATCGCCTCCATCTTGTCCGCGGCGCCGCCCTTGCCGCCGGAGATGATGGCCCCGGCGTGGCCCATGCGCCGGCCCGGCGGCGCGGTGACGCCGGCGATGAAGCCCACAACCGGCTTCTTCACTTTCGACTGCTTGAGGAACTCGGCCGCCTCTTCCTCGGCGGTGCCGCCGATCTCGCCGATCATGACGACGCCCTCGGTCTCGTCGTCGGCGAGGAAGAGGTCCAGCGCGTCGACGAAGTTGGTGCCGTTGACCGGGTCGCCGCCGATGCCGATGCAGGTCGACTGGCCGAGCCCCGCCGCCGTGGTCTGCGCCACGGCCTCGTAGGTAAGGGTCCCCGAGCGCGAGACAATGCCGACCTTGCCGCGGCGGTGGATGTGGCCGGGCATGATGCCGATCTTGCAGGCGTCGGGGGTGATGATGCCGGGGCAGTTCGGCCCGATCAGCCGCGTCTTCGAGCCCTGCAGCGCGCGCTTCACCCGCACCATGTCCAGCACCGGGATGCCCTCGGTGATGCAGACCGCCAGGGAAATGCCGGCGTCGATCGCCTCCAGGATGGCGTCGGCGGCGAAGGGCGGCGGGACGTAGATGACGGTGGCGTCGGCCCCGGCGGCCTCGCGCGCCTCGTGCACGGTGTTGAAGACCGGCAGGTCCAGATGGGTCGTGCCGCCCTTGCCCGGAGTCACGCCGCCGACCATCCGCGTGCCGTAGGCGATCGCCTGCTCGGAGTGGAAGGTCCCCTGCGCGCCGGTGAAGCCCTGGCAGATGACCTTGGTGTTCGTGTCGACCAGGACCGCCATTACGCTGCCTCCCGAACCGCTTTGACGACTTTCTCGGCCCCGTCCGCCAGATTGTCGGCGGGAATGATCTTCAGCCCGGACTCTTCCAGGATCTTCTTGCCCATCTCGACGTTCGTGCCTTCCAGGCGCACCACCAGCGGCACGTGGAGCGCCACCTCCTGCGCGGCGGCGACCACGGCCTCGGCGATGACGTCGCAGCGCACGATGCCGCCGAAGATGTTCACCAGGATGCCCTCGACGTTCTTGTCGGAGAGGATGATCTTGAAGGCGGCCACCACGCGCTCCTTGTTGGCGCCGCCGCCGACGTCCAGGAAGTTCGCCGGCTCGCCGCCGTAGAGCTTGATGATGTCCATCGTCGCCATGGCCAGGCCGGCGCCGTTGACCATGCAGCCGATGTTGCCGTCCAGCTTGATGTAGTTCAGCTCGTGGCGCGAGGCTTCGATCTCCGCCGGGTCTTCCTCGTCCAGGTCGCGCAGCTCCGTCACCTCCTTGTGGCGGAACAGCGCGTTGCTGTCGAAGTTCATCTTGGCGTCGAGCGGCAGGATCGCGCCGTCGCCGGTGACGATCAGCGGGTTGATCTCCAGCAGCGCCGTGTCGAGCTTCACGAAGGCGTCGTAAAGGGCCGCGAGGAACTTCACGAAGGTCTTGATCTGCGGCCCTTCGAGGTCCAGGCCGAAGGCGATCTTGCGCGCGTGGAACGGCATGATGCCGCTCGCCGGGTCGACCGTGGCGCGGAAGATCTTCTCGGGGTGCTCGGCGGCGACCTCCTCGATCTCCATGCCGCCCTCGGTGGAGGCCATGATGGTGACGCGGCTGGTGGCGCGGTCGACCAGCAGCGCGAGGTAGAGCTCGCGCTTGATGTCGGCGCCCTCCTCGACGTAAAGCCGCTTGACCTCCTTGCCGGCCTCGCCGGTCTGGCGGGTGACCAGCACGTGGCCCAGCATGGCCTCGGCGTTCTCCCGCACCTCCTCCAGCGACTTGCAGACGCGCACGCCGCCCTTGCCGTCGGGGTCGTCCTTGAAGCGCCCGGCGCCGCGGCCGCCGGCGTGGATCTGGGACTTCACCACCCAGACCGGGCCGCCCAGGTCCTGGGCGACCTGCCAGGCCTCCTCGGGCGTGTAGGCGACGCCGCCGCGGGGCACGGCGACGCCGAACTGCGAGAGCAGGTTTTTCGCCTGATATTCGTGAATGTTCATCGGGGCCCTGTCCGATTCGCGGTTCTTGTGTTCCGGGTTCGCGGCGCGGGGCGCCGGCGCCTAGAGTGCGCCCAGCTTGCGGCAGGAGTCCACCAGCTCGCGCACCGAGTCGACAGAGTGATTGAACATCTTCTGCTCGTCCTCGGTGAACTTCAGCTCGACCACCCGCTCGACGCCGCCGGCGCCGATCACCACCGGCACGCCGACGTACATGTCCTTCACCCCGTACTCGCCGGTCAGGTAGGCGGCGGCGGGCAGCACCCGCTTCTTGTCCCGCAGGTAGCTCTCCGCCATGGCGATGGCCGAGCTGGCCGGGGCGTAGAAGGCGGAGCCGGTCTTCAGCAGGTTGACGATCTCGCCGCCGCCCTTGCGCGTGCGCTCGACGATGGAGTCGACCTTCTCCTGGCTGATCCAGCCCATGTCCACCAGGTCGGGCAGCGGGATGCCGGCGACGCTCGAGTAGCGCACGACGGGCACCATGGTGTCGCCGTGGCCGCCCAGCACGAAGGCGTTGACGTCCTCCACCGAGACGTCCATCGCCTCGGCCAGGAAGTGACGGAAGCGCGCGCTGTCCAGCACGCCGGCCATGCCGCAGACCTGGCGCGTCGGCAGCCCGGAGGCCTGCTGCAGCACGAAGACCATGGCGTCCAGCGGGTTGGTGATGCAGATGACGAAGGCCTGGGGGCAGTAGGTCTTGATGCCCTCGCCGACCTGCTTCATCACCTTGGCGTTGGTCTCCACCAGGTCGTCGCGGCTCATGCCCGGCTTGCGCGGCACGCCGGCGGTCACGATGACCACGTCGGCGTCCTTGATGTCCTTGTAGTCATTGGTGCCGGCGAGAATGGAGTCGAAGCCCTCGACGGGCGCCGCCTCGGCGATGTCGAGCGCCTTGCCCTGCGGAATGCCCTCGGCGATGTCGAACAGCACGATGTCGCCCAGGTGCCTCAGTCCGGAAAGCAGGGCGAGCGTGCCGCCGATCTGGCCGGCGCCGATCAGCGCGATCTTGCTGCGTGCCATGAAAGACCCCCTGTGGATCTGCGTTTTGGGCTGGCCAGCGGTGCGGCGCGCCTGCCAGGGGGCCGGGCCGGTGGCGGCGCGATCCCGACAGAGCACGTCGCCGCACTGCAAAAACCTGCCCGCTTCGTAACGCGAATCCCGATGGGGGGCAAGGGCATCCCGGCGTGTGGTCTTCCCGGGGCGGACTTTGTCCGGACGCCGGCGCGCGGAGCCTCGCGTCACGGCCGCGTCGACGTGGTGGACCCTGCCGGCGCCGCCTCGGGATAGGCCGGCGGCGGTGGCAGGCCCTTGGCCCGCATCGTCTCGCGCAGGCGGGCGGGGTAATCGGTGATGATGCCGTCGACGCCCATGTCGATCAGCGATGTCATGGTCGCGCGGTCGTTGACCGTCCAGACCACGACCTTGATCCCCAGGCTATGCGCGCGGTCGAGGTCGAGCTGGCGCAGGTCGCGAAAGTAGGGCGCCCAGACCACGGACCAGGGCGGCGGCGCCTGGTATTCCTCGGCCTCTCCGCGTTCAGCCGCCGCGATCATGTCCGGGACGGAGGCGCCGAAGTCGTCGACGTCGAGGCCGCCCAGCCACGGCGAGGGGCCGGGCGCGCCGCGCGCCACGTTGTCCAGCCAGTCCCGCTCGGCGGTCAGGTAGGCGCGGGCGATCTCCGGCGCGCGCTCGCGCACCACCGCAAGGGTGCGCCAGTCGAAGGACTGGATGGTGGTGCGCCCGGCCACGCCGGCCTCGCGCGCCACGGCGATGACGGCCTCGGCGAAGGGGGCGGGAGCGGGCACGCCGGGCGACCCCTCGGGCGTCAGCTTGGTCTCCAGGTTGTAGCGGACCCTGCCGCCGCTGGCGTCCTCGCCCAGGGCCAGCACCCCCGTCAGCAGGGGAACGGGCACGTCGTCCAGCCGCGCCTGCTCGGGAAAGCGGCGAGCCACCGCGCTGTCCGGGCGTGCCGTGCCGACATCGTACGTCCGCAGGTCGGCCAGGCTCAGCGCGCCGATCGGTGGCGCCGGCGGGGAGAGCCAGTCGCCGTCGGGGCCGCGCGTGCGCGCCGGGTCCAGGCGCGGGTCGTGGTGCACCACGACGCGGCCGTCGGCGGTGACCTGGAGGTCCATCTCCAGCGTGGTCACCCCGGTCGCCAGGGCGTGGCGGAAGGCGGGCAGGGTGTTTTCCGGGTAGCGGCCGCGCGCCCCGCGATGGCCCTGCGCATCGAACCGCGGGGCCGCCTCGGCGCCCTCGAAGCCGGGCGGCGGCTCGCGGAGATACAGCCCGGCACCGACCGCGGCCAGCAGGCCGGTGGCGATCACCCAGGCGAGAGAGCGGCGCGAGATGGCGAAGGACATACGCCGCATCATCGTTCCCTCGCCTCGCTTTCGCAAACGAAACGGATCGCCGCGGTTAAGCCGTGCATAAGGTGGAGGGATTGCCCCACATCCAGGGGTCGACGCATGAGCGATAATTGCGCTCGAAGCTTGTTCCAGGTAGCAGACGCTTACAGAGATGTTCGAATCGGGTCGTGGCTAAGGTCCACGCGGCCGCGGCGCGCCCGGCGGGAGGGACGATCCGTGACGCCGGAACTGAGAGTCGTTTGATTGAGCAACCTGACGTATGGAAATTCGGCCTGAGGCTTCTCAGTCATCCCGGTTTTCCATGTTGATGTAGACGCGGTCGGTGGTGGCCCAGTCCTCGTCGATCTCGGCGAGGACGGCGGTGACGAGGCGCAGCAGCGACGCCTCGTTGGGGAAGACGCGGACCTTCCTGGTCCGGCGCTTGATCTCCTGCTGAACGGCCCGCTCGATGGGGTTCGACGTGCGCATGCGGCGGCGGTGAGGCTGACCTGGGTCGAGGACAGGCTCTCCAGGCCGAACTCCTTCACCACCTTGGCGGCATCGCGGGTGGAGACGCCCTGGACGTACATCTCGGCGATCGCC
>CAZLNO010000120.1:0-3366 GCA_964561005.1 uncultured Rhodovibrionaceae bacterium
CCGCCAGGCGGTCGGCCAGATAGGCCTCGGCGACGGCGTTGGCGAGGCGGGCGGCCTTTTGCGGATCAGCGCTGCGCAGCCGTACGGCGATGACGCGCGCCCGGCCCACCGGCCGCGCGGTCAGCCGTTGGCGCAGGGCGTCCACGGCGCGCAGGCGCTGCTCCGCCAGCGGGGGCACCTCGGCCGGGGGCCGCAGGCCCAGCGCCACCAGCGGCCCGTCGTCCACGCCGAGCGCCGCGTTGAACTCCGGGTCCCGCAGCAGGTTGTGCCGCCGCACCACCCGGGCCAGCAGGGCGCGCGAGGTGACGACCTCGATCTCGCTGGCGATCAGCGCCGCGTCGCTCTCCGCCGGGCCGCGCGCCGCCTCCTGGCCGGAGGCCCCGGAGCGGTGGGGCTCCAGGATGATGTCGGTCCGCGCGCTGTAGCTGGGCGTCAGGCGCGCGAGCACCAGGCCGGTCAGCAGGAGCAGCAGCGCGGTCACGCCGACCACCGTCGCCCGCCGCCGCCAGAGCACCCGCAGCAGCCCCGTCACGCCGTCCCCGTCCTCTCCGGCCGCCGGCGCGGCGGGCCGTGGCGCGGCGGCGTGGGGACCTTGGCGGGGCAGGGGGCCGTGCATCGTTCTCGTCGCCGCCTACTCGTCGCCGCCTAGAAGAACCGCTCGGGCACGCGGATGGTGTCGCCCGGCAGGACGCGCGTGCGCTCGTTCGCCGCGCGGGGCGCGCGCTCGGTGGCCCGCCCGCGCACGATTTGCAGGTCGTCGTCGTCCGCGCGGTAGGTGTAGCCGCCGGCCAGGGCCACCGCCTCCATCACCGTCAGGCCCTGGCGGTAGGGATAGCTGCCCGGCTTCTTCACTTCGCCCAGGATATAGAACGGGCGGTAGTTCAGGACCTGGAGCCCGACCCGGGGGTGTTTCAGGTAGTCCGGGCGCAGCCGCCCGACGATCGCCGCCTCCGCCTGGCGCAGGGTCAGTCCGCCCAGCGCGATCGGTCCGACCAGGGGAAAGGCGATGCTGCCGCCGCCGTCCAGCTCGTAGGTGCCCGAGAGGTCTTCGTGGCCGTAGACCGTCACCTCGATCCGGTCGCCGGCGTCCAGGCGGTAGCGCGCCGGCGCGTCCAGTCCCTCGGCCACGACCGGGCCGGCCCCCGCGAAGAGGGCGCAGGCCGTGGCCATCAAGGCGGCGAGAGTGGCGCGAAGACGGCGGCGGGTCGCGAACACGGCGGGCCCCTCCTCCTCAATACTGCACGGCGGCCCCGAGGGTGACGCGGTTGCGGGTGAAGTCGGCATCGGCGGTCGAGACGCGCTTGGTGAAGCCATAGTCGAAGGTCAGGTGCAGATAGCGGTTCGCCCGATAGGCGGCGTCGAAGCCACCGGCGAAGGTGGTGTCCTCGCGGGCGATGCCGGCGAAGGTGTTGCGGGCGAAGGCGAGGTCGACGCCGAGCAGGATGTCGCGGCGCAGCTCGTGCTCGCCGCGCAGGCTGCCGCGCGTGGCGAAGAAAGTGGAGGCGCCGCGCAGCGTGCTCTGCTGCAACTCGCGGATCAGGGTGCCGCGCACGCTGGTCAGCGGCGACAGGCGCTGCACGGCGGTCATCTCCGCCACCACGCCGGTCACGTCGTCGAACAGCGGGTCGTCGAAGCGCTGCCGCCGCAGGCCCAGCCGGGCCTCCAGCACGCCGGCGGCGGACATGCGGTAACGCGTCCCGATCGCCGCCTCCAGCGCCGTCGAGTCGCGGTCGAAGCCGTTGTCGTCGCGCGCCTCGTCGTAGCGCTGCAGGTCGAAGCCGGCCTCGACGAAGGGCTCCAGGGCCGGGCTCAAGCCGTAGCTCAGGCGGCCCGCCACGCGCGCCACCTCGCGGTCGCGGTCGTCGTTGTTGATCTCGCCGCCGTTGCGGGCGTCCACGTCGCCGAAGTCGAGGCTTTCGTAGCTGGCGGCGAACGCCAGTCCCAGGCGGCCAAGCTGCTGCTCGGCGCGCAGCGAGCCGCCGAGGCGGTCGATCGGCGTGGGCTCCTTGCCGCCGGGGTCGTCGGGCGATGTGCGCGGCTCGCGCAGCCGGCGCGCGTGCAGCTCGCCCGTCAGCTTCGTCTCCCGGCCAAGGTCCAGGCGGCCGTCCGCGCGGACGCCGTAGTCCAGGCTGTCCTCGCCGCCGTTGTCGGCGTGCAGGCGCTGCGTCGCCTCGGCGGTCAGATCCAGGTCGTGGCGCGACCATTGCCCGTCCAGGCGCAGGCGGGGCTGGATCGTGGTCACCAGGTCCGCCTCGCCGCCGTCCGCTTCGGCGAAGAGGTTGTCGTCGTAGGTCTCGCGCAGCCCGACGGACGCATAGCCGAGAAAGGGACCCAGGCGGACGCCCGCCGGGTCGGTGGCGGGCCGCGCGCGCTCGCCGACCATCTGGCCGGGCCTCGGTTCGGCGGCGCCGGCGGGGAGCATCCCCAGGCTGCCCAGCAGGACCGACACCAGGGTAAGAAGGCGCCGCATCGAGGCCAAGTCCGCGCCGCCTCCCGCCGTGCTCAGAAAGCCGACAGCGCGGAGGGGCTGGCGGTGGGACTCGGCCCCACGACCGTGGTCGTCAGCGCCGAGGACAGCAGCGGTCCGGTGCCCAGCGCCGGCGGGCGCGAGGGCGTCAGGCTCGGCGGCGGGCCGCCCTGTCGGCCCGTGCCAAGGTCCGCCCGTCCCAGCCCGCGTGGCGCCGTGTTCCGCCCGCGTCCCGCCCTCTTCCGCTCGCGTCCCGCAACGGCGGTCCGCGGCGCGTCCAGCCCCGCCGCGTCGGAAGACCGGCCGCGCGAGTCCGCCGCTTCCGCGACTCCCTCGACAGCGCGAACCGGCACCCGCAGGCCGCCGTCGGCCAGGCCCATGCCCTGGCGCGCGCGGGCGATCAGGGCCTGACGGTCCGGCGCGCGGTGGGCGGCATAGCGCGCGATGGCCGCCAGCATGACGGGATCGCCCTCGCCGTGCCGCCGCAGCAGGCGCTCAACGGCCGCCGTCACCGCCGCATCGTCGTCGTGCAGCAGCAGCGCGTCGAGCCGTGCCGTCAGGCCCGGCGGCAGCGTGACGCCGAGCCCGCCGTCGAGCGTCACCTCGGCGGCGCCACCGTCGAACAGGCGCACCGCCCCCTCTTCCGCCCGCGCCGCTCCGCAGCCGAGCGCCAGCACCGCCAGCACCGCGATGCATGCGCGCCAAAGCGGCCACCGCCTCCCCGTGCCCCCGGAACGCAGTGGGATAGCCCGGATCGTCATGCTGCACCTGCCGCGCGACGTAATACCCTCGTATGCATCACGCGAAAGGTATCAGCGTGCGAAGCGAAGGCAAGCAAAAAGCGTTATGGCGAGAGGCGATTCGCGTCTGTGGGGTCGTGACGCACCTGCCGGCGCGTC
>CAZLNO010000120.1:3466-10009 GCA_964561005.1 uncultured Rhodovibrionaceae bacterium
GGCGCGTCAACGGCGCGCCTCAGCCGCCCGCCACGCGGTAGCCGTACTCCCCGGCCATCGTGGTGAGGAAGTCCCAGAGGTCGCGGGCGAAGCCGCGCATGACGACGAGGTGATACTCGTCCAGTCCGGTGCGCCAGAGCTGCACGGCGGTGTGGTTGATCGTGGTCGCGGCCACGTCGCCGACGGCGAAAACCTTGGGGTCGAGGTCGACCGGCGCGCCCTTGGCCAGCAGGTCGCGCACGCGCGGCCCCTCCAGGCGCAGCACGCTCTGGCCGTGGCTCTGGTCGGCCAGCGCGGCGGCGTCGCCCACGGCGGCGCGCAGGCGCTGTTGCAGGGCATGGCCGAAGGCGCCCTCCTGCACGGCGTACCAGCGATCCAGCCCGGCCCAGAGCAGCAGCAGGCGCTCGCCCTGGGCGCTGCGGCCGGGCTCGGGCAGGTCGAGGCCCAGGCCGTCCTTCACCTTCGCCTGGAGCGTCTCCAGGCCGCCGGGACGGGCGATCATGGCCACCAGCGCCAGATCGGTGCGCTCGCGCAGGGTGACGCCGGGGCCGTCGGCGCCGAGGACGCCGTGCTCGCCGGGGCGCAGCACCGCCGCCAGCGGCGAGCGGGGCTTCAGGGTGCGCTGCTTGTCAGCCACGTTGCCGCTCTCCCTCCGGATCGAAGAAGACGTGGTCCACCACCTCGCAGACCACGTCGGAGTCGCGCAGCAGGTCCACCGCGCGGATGCGCTCGCCCTTGCGCTCCGCCCCGCCGCTCAGCATCGCCAGGCCGATGTAGTGGCCCAGCCTCGGGCTGTAGGTGACCGAGGTGACGTGGCCCTGGTCGTTCGCGATCGTCGCCGCCGCGCCCTCGGGCAGCAGATGCGCGCCGGCGCGCAGGCGGGCCGCGCGGTCCACCGGCACGAGGCCGACCAGCCGCGGCCGGTCCGGGCGGGTCAAACCCGGCCGCTGCGCCAGGCGGCGGCCGATGTAGTCCTTCTTCGTGCTCATCATCCGGCTGAAGCCCAGGTCGGCGGCGGTGGTGCGGCCGTCCAACTCGGCGCCGGTGACGTGGCCCTTCTCGATGCGCATGAGGTCCAGCGCCTCCAGGCCATAGGGCGTGATGCCCAGCTCCGCCCCTTCCTCCATCAGCAGCTCCGCCACCGCGTGGCCGAAGTCGGCGGGGACGTTCAGCTCGAAGCCCAGCTCGCCGGAGAAGGTGATGCGGAACAGCCGCGCCGGCACGCCGTGCAGCGCCAGCTCGCGCGCGCCCAGGAAGGGGAAGGCCTCGTTCGACAGGTCCTCGTCCGGGAAGACGCGCTGCATCAGCTCGCGCGCCCTCGGCCCGGCGACGGCGAGCCCGGCCCACTGGTCGGTGACGGAGATATAGGTGACGTCCAGCTCCGGCCAGAGCACCTGGTGGCAGAACTCCACGTGCGCCATCACCTTGCCGGCCTGGCCGGTGGTGGTGGTCATCAGGTAGTGCTGCTCGCTCAGGCGGGAGGTGGTGCCGTCGTCCAGCACGATCCCGTCCTCGCGCAGCATCAGGCCGTAGCGCGCCTTGCCCACCGGCAAGCCCTTCCAGCCGTTGATGTAGAGGCGGTTCAGGAACTCCGCCGCGTCCGGGCCCTGGATGTCGATCTTGCCCAGGGTCGAGACGTCGGTCAGGCCCAGGCCGTTTCGCGTCGCCTCGGCCTCGCGGTAGGCGGCCTGGATGACGTCCTCGCCCGCGCGCGGGAAGGCGCGGACGCGCAGCCACGCCCCGGCCTCGACGAAGACCGCGCCCATCGAATCGGCCCAGTCGTGCAGCGGCGTGCGGCGCACCGGCTGGAAGGTCCGCTGCCGGCTGTAGCCGGCGAAGGCGGCGGCGCTGACCGGGGTGTAGGGCGGGCGGAAGGTGGTGGTGCCGACCTCGGGGATGGGCTTGTCGCGCGCCTCGGCCAGGATGGCCAGGCCGACGATGTTGCTGATCTTGCCCTGGTCGGTCGCCATGCCCAGCGTGGTGTAGCGCTTCATGTGCTCCACCGAGGCATAGCCCTCGCGGGCGGCCAGCTTGACGTCGGCGACGGTGACGTCGTTCTGCGGATCGACGAAGGCTTTCTTCTCCTGGCCCGGCACGTACCACAGCGGCAGGAGCCCGCCGTTCGGCGGGTCGGCGGCGGCGGGCAGGTCCAGCGCCTCGGCCGAGTGGCCGCAGGCCGCGGCGGCGGCGCGGCCCGCCTCGGCCCCGTCGTTCAGCGCCGCCTCGGTGGAAAAGCGGCCGGCGGCGGCACCGGCCGAGACTTCCGCCTGTCGCGGCGGGCCGGGGATGAAGGCGTGCAGCACGTCGTCCCACACCGGCTTCGGCCCGGTCTGCGAGGACAGGTGCACCGCGGGGTTCCAGCCGCCGGCGAGGCACAGCAGGTCGCAGGCGATGCGCTGCCCGCCGTCCAGCACCACGCCCTTCAGCCGCCGGCCGCCGCGCGCCTCGCGCACCACGGCGTTGCGGAAGGTGGGGGCGTCGGACCCGGCGCCGTCGCCCTTTGCGCGGGAATCGACGACGGCGGCGACCTCGACCCCGGCGTGGGCGAGGTCGTTCGCCGTGGCGTGGATGTCGTCGTTGTTGCCGAAGACGACGGCGCGCGCGCCCGGCCGCACGCCATGGCGGTTGGCGTAGGCGCGCGCCGCCGAGGCCAGCATGACGCCCGGCAGGTCGTTGCCGGGGAAGGCGATCGGCCGCTCGTGCGCGCCGGCGGCGATGACGACGCGCTCGGCCTCGATCTTCCACAGCCGCTCGCGCGGGCTGTGCGGCGCGGGCTCGGGCAGGTGCTCGCCGACCAGCTCGATGGCGCCCAGCACGTTGTCGTCGTAGAAACCGAACACCGTGGTGCGCGGCAGGACGCGGACGTTCTCCAACCCCGCCAGTTCGGCCAGCGTCGCGTCGGCCCAGGCCGGGCCGTCCCGCTCCCCGATGGTGACCCGCTCGTTCAGCAGGCTGCCGCCCGGGCGCGGCCCCTCGTCGCAGAGCACCACGCGCGCGCCGGCGCGGCCGGCCGCCAGCGCCGCCGCCAGGCCGGCCGGCCCGCCGCCGGCGACCAGCACGTCGCAGTGCAGGTGGGCGCGCTCGTAGCGGTCGGGGTCGTTGTGGCCGGAGGCGCGGCCCAGCCCGGCCGAGCGGCGGATCAGCGGCTCGTAGACCGCCTCCCAGAACTTCCGGGGCCACATGAAGGTCTTGTAGTAGAACCCGGCCGGCAGGAACGGCGCCAGCAGGCCGTTCACCGACATCGCGTCGAGGGCCAGCGAGGGCCAGCGGTTCTGGCTGTTCGCCTCCAGGCCGTCGTAGAGTTCCGCCACGGTGGCGCGAACGTTGGGGGTCCTGCGCGCGCCGGCGCGCAGCTCGACCAGGGCGTTGGGCTCGGCCGCGCCGGCGGTCATCACGCCGCGCGGACGGTGGTACTTGAAGCTTCGCCCCATCAGGCGCACGCCGTTGGCCAGCAGGGCGGAGGCCAGGGTGTCGCCCTGATAGCCGGTGTACTCGCGGCCGTCGAAGCGGAAGGTGAGCGGCCTGTCGCGGTCGATCAGGCCGCCGGCCTCGGTGCGGAAGGGCTGGTCGATCACGCCTGCCGCCCCCCGTCGTCGCGCGCCAGACGGGCGCCGAAGACCTCGTGCGTGGCGGTGTCGCGCCGGACCACCAGCCAGGCGCGGCAGCCGCCGACGTGGTGCCACAGCTCCTCGTGCGGGCCCCTGGGGTTGTCGCGCAGGTAGACGTAGTCGTGCCAGGCCGTCAGGTCGCTCTCCTCCGGATGCGGCCGGCGCACGGTGGCGTCGCCCAGGTAGGTGAATTCCTCCGAGGTGCGCGGACCGCACAGCGGGCAGGGAATGCGCATGGCGTGACCTCAGTGCAAGCTCAGTGCAGGTTCGGGACCGGGCCGGTGCCTTCCTCGTCCAGCAGTTCGCCGGTGGCGAAGCGGTCGAGGCGCAGGGCCGAGTTGATTTCGTGCGGCTCGTCGCGGGCGATGGTGTGGGCGAAGCACCAGCCCGAGCCGGGCGTCGCCTTGAAGCCGCCGTAGCACCAGCCGCCGTTGAGATAGAGCCCCCGGATCGGCGTGGTGGAGATGATCGGGCTGCCGTCCATCGACATGTCCATCACGCCGCCCCAGTGGCGCAGCACCTTCATGCGCCCGGCCGCCGGCAGCAGCGACATCAGCGCCTCCAGGCAGTGCTCCACCCCCGGCAGGTTGCCGCGCGCGGCGTAGGAGTTGTAGCCGTCCAGGCTGGAGCCGAAGACCAGGCCGCCCTTGTCCGACTGGCTGATGTAGAAGTGGCCGGCGGCGAAGGTGACCACCTGGTCGATGAAGGGCTTGATGCCCTCGGTGACGAAGGCCTGCAGCAGGTGGCTCTCGATCGGCAGGCGCAGGCCCGCCATCTCCGCCACCTGCGTCGTGTGCCCGGCGGCGGCGAGGCCGATCTTCCTCGCCTTGATCGGGCCGCGCGTGGTCTCCACCCCGGTGACGCGGTCGCCCTCGCGGCGGATGCCGGTGACCTCGCAGTTCTGGATGATGTCGACGCCCAGGCGGTCGGCGGCGCGGGCGAAGCCCCAGGCCACGGCGTCGTGCCGCGCGGTGCCGCCCCGGCGCTGCAGGAGGCCGCCGTAGACCGGGAAGCGCGCGTTGTCCAGGTCCAGCATCGGCACCATCTCGCGGATTTGCGCCGGGGTCAGCAGCTCGGCGTCGACGCCGTGCAGCCGCATCGAGTTGCCGCGCCGCGCGAAGGCGTCCACCTGGGCGTCGCTGTGCGCCAGGTTGAGGACGCCGCGCTGGCTCATCATGACGTTGAAGTTCAGGTCCTGCTCCAGCTCTTCCCAGAGCTTGAGCGAATGTTCGTAGAAGCGCTCGTTGCCCGGCAGCATGTAGTTGGAGCGGACAATGGTCGTGTTCCGCCCGACGTTGCCGCCGCCGATGTAGCCCTTCTCCAGCACGGCGACGTTGGTGATGCCGTGCTCCTTGGCGAGGTAATAGGCGGTCGCCAGGCCGTGCCCGCCGCCGCCGACGATAACCACGTCGTAGGCCGGCTGCGGCTCCGGATCGCGCCAGGCGCGCGGCCAGCCCTTGTGGCCGCTCAATGCCTCCCGAACGAGGCTGAAGATCGAATAGCGCATGCGTCCCCTGGTCTTGTTATGTCCCCCGCCCTCCGGGTCGTCCGCGGCGCCGCCGGGGCCGTCGCACGCCATCCAAGAAAGGGCGTCCCGCTTATGCTTGTCCGGAATCGTCGTCCGCTTGTCCAGGGTATCCCTGTGATGACGTCCGGACCACCCGGCCGGGCACGAGGGCGCGCTCGGACAGGCCCGTCCACCGCGCCAGACGGACCCGCACCGCCGCGCGTGCATGGCTCTCGTCGTCCGCCGGCGGCAGGGGCTCGACGGTGCAGTCCAGCGACTCGCCGTCCCGGACGGCCCGCGCGACCAGGCAGCGGCTGTCCAGCAGGTGGGCCATGCCGCCCAGGCAGGCCGCCACGGCGCCGGCGGCCGCCGACTCGGAACCGAGCGCCAGCCAGGCGTTGCCGGCCAGGAGGTCGGCGGCCAGGGCCGGGTCGCCGTGGCGCGCCCGCGCGCGCTGGCGTGCCGCGTCCGCCAGGGGCTCTCCCGCCGCCAGCACCGAGGCGGTCAGCGGCACCAGCACCGCCAGCCCCCGATCCGGCGCGGCGAAGCCGGCCCAGCCGGCGGCCGTCCCATCGTTTTCCGCCTTGGACGTCATGCATCACCTTCCCCCTGCCACGGTCCCGCCAGGCGGCATCGTCGCGAAACCGGGCATGGTCAAGCCCCCGGCCTGTTCAGTATACTGAACGCGGCGGCGGCCTTGCCAGGCCATTTCGCCCCGTGTCCCACGAAGATGCAACCGGAGCCGATGACCGAGCAACTGCCTCCCGTTCCCGAACTGGGCCGCCTGATCCGCGGCGCGCGCAAGTCCCGGCAGCTCACGCTGGAGGAGTTGGCCAAGCGCAGCGGCGTGTCCAAGTCGCTGCTGTCGCAGATCGAGCGCGGCCTGGTCAATCCGACCTTCGCCGTGGCCTGGAACCTGACGCAGGCGCTGGGCATCGACATGACCCGCATCAACGCCGGCGTGGGCGACGGCGCCGACGACGTGCTGATCGAGCATCTGCCGGCCTACGCCACCCCGGTGAAGCAGAGCGCCGACGGCAAGGTGCGCCTGCGCATGCTGAACCCGTTGCGCACCGTGCTGCCGGTGGAGTGGTACGAGATGCGCCTGGAGCCCGGCGGCGCCCTGGTCTCCACCGCGCACGCCGCCGGCACCTTCGAGCACCTGACCTGCCTCGACGGCCGGCTGCGGGTGCAGGCGGGGACGCGCGAGGTGACCTGCGCGGCCGGCGAGACGGTGCGCTACGACGCCGACCGGCCGCACGCCATCCACAACGCCGCCGAGGGCGAATCGCGCGCCCTGCTGGTGCTGGCGCTGCCCGCGCAGTACGGCGGCGGCAAGCGGGCGGGGTGAGGGGCGGAAGGGACCGCTGTCGGCTGGCGCGACCGGCGGGGGCTGACGCGCTGCCGCGCGTCCCCCATCCTAACCTT
>CAZLNO010000121.1:0-6796 GCA_964561005.1 uncultured Rhodovibrionaceae bacterium
GCGCGCTACGTGCACAACGACTACACCGAAAAGTCCGGGGCGCAGCGCGTGCGCGACCTGCTGGCCGAGCACGAACTGGAGGCCTTGAGCGGCCAGCGCATCGCCCAGGTCAACGTCTGGCGGCCGAGCCGCGGGCCGGTGCTGCGCGCGCCGCTGGGGCTCATCGACGCCGCGACGGTGGCGCCGGGGGACCTCGTGGCCACCGACCTCGTCTATCCCGACCGCACGGGCGAGATCTACCACGTCGCCCACAGCCCGGCGCACCGCTGGGTCTACTTCCCGCGGATGACGCCGGAGGAGGTGCTGGTGATCAAGGGCTACGATTCGGCCGAGGATGGGCGGGCGCGCTTCACGCCGCACGCCGCCTTCGACGATCCCACGACACCGGCGGACGCCCCGCCGCGCGAGAGCATCGAGGTGCGCACCCTGCTGTTCTTCGACGCGCGGCAGTAGCCGCGAGTTCTCAGCCCGAGGCCGCGCGGGCCAGGCTGTCCAGCGCCCGCGTGGGCAGCAGGCGGCGCGCGAACCCCATGAAGTAGGTCGGGGTCGTGACGTAGTAGCGCGGCTTCGGGCGCCGCGCCTCCAGGGCGCGCACCAGTTTTCCGACCACCGCCTCGGGCGGCAGCTCGAAGGGGTCGGGGCTGTACTCGGCTTCCAGGCGCGGGATCAGGCGCTCTTCGTAGAACGCGCGGCGGGGCGAGCCGCGCCAGTCGATCCAGCGGTAAAAGTGCTCGCGCGCGTTCTCGCGGATGCGGCTGGTCACCGGCCCCGGCTCGATCAGCACCACCTCGATGCCGGTGCCGCGCATTTCCATGCGCAGGGTATCGGTCAGCCCTTCCACGGCGAACTTGGTGGCGTTGTAGGCGCCGCGGTACTGGAGCGCCGCGAAGCCCAGCACCGAGGAGTTCTGCACCACGCGCCCGCGCCCCTGCGCCCGCATGACCGGCAGCACCCGCCGCGTCAGGCTGTGCCAGCCGAAGAAATTGGACTCGAAGATGGCGCGCAGGGCGTCGGTCGGCAGGTCCTCCACCGCTCCCGGCAGGGCGTGGGCGCCGTTGTTGAACAGCGCGTCCAGCCGGCCGCCGGTGGCCTCCAGGACCTCGGCGACGGCGCTGTCGATCGTGGCCGCGTCGGTGTAGTCCAGGCGCGGCGACTCGAAGCCCTGCTGGCGCAGGCGCTCGCAATCGCGTTCCTGGCGGCAGGCCGCGAACACCCGCCAGCCGCGCCGCGCCAGGCCGTGCGCCGCGGCCTGGCCGATGCCCGACGAGCAGCCGGTGATGAGGATGCAGCGCTGTTGCGGTTCCGGCACGGCCCTTCCCCCGCCGTCGTGGTGCGTCTCGCGCAGGCGGCGGCGAGGATAGGCGGACGGCGCCGCGAGGAAAAGCCCGCGCGTGTCCGCCTGTGTTGTCCGCTAGTACAGGTCGCGGCGGTGGCAGGCGATGCGGTAGCCGCCCACCTGCGTCGTCTTGCGCAGCCGGCAGACCAGCACCTCGCCGCTGCGCCGGTTGTAGAGCCACAGCCGCTCCCCGGCCGCCGCCACCACGGCGGGCGGGGTCGGCAACGAGATGCGCGGCGGAACTGGTCGTTGGGCAGCCGCCCGCGGCGTGGCCGCCTGGCCGCGCAGCACGTCGACGGTCGAACTGGCCGCCGGCTCGCCGCCGCGCAGCACCTCCACCGCCGCCGCCGGCGCCGCGCTCATCGCCAGCAGCGCCAGCGCCATCAGGATGCTCGGTTTGCGCATCTTCGTCCTCCCTTGCCTTTCCGGCCGCCACCGCCTCCCGCGGAAAGGTTAACACCAAACTTTGCCGGTCGGGAGCTTGCTCCCGACCGGAACGTTTCCGAATCCGCGCGAGCTCGGAAAGGTTCGGGGCGCGCCCGACACCAAGTTGGCGCGAAAGCGCCAAGGCCGCGCCCCGCATGGTTTTGCTGAACGTCTTGGGGGTGAGCCCACGTTCACCATCTTCCCAGGCCCGTGGCGGGTCGATACAGTTGGTGTCCGGATTTGAAGGGGAGGCACGACATGGCAACGATGAGGGGCGGGTCCACGCGGCCCGTGCGTCGGCTGGCGGCGCTGGCCGGCGCCTTCGCGGTGGTCGCCACGGCCGGCGCGGCCAGCGCGGCGGAGCCGATCAGGGTCGGGCTGCTGCTGCCGTTCACCGGGCAGTACGCCTGGGTGGGCGAGAACGTGCAGCCGGTGGCCCGCATGGTGGCCAAGGGGGTCAACGAAAGCGGCGGCATCGGCGGGCGCGAAATCACCTTTGTCCAGGGCGACACCGAGGGCGTGGTGGATGCCGGCACGACGGCGGCGCAGAAGCTGGTCAACGTCGACGCCGTGACCGCCATCGTCGGCCCGACCTCGCTGTCCTTCAGCGGCGCCAAGCAGGTCATCCTCGGCGCCGACGTGCCGATGGTGACGCCGACGGCGGGCACGACCGAGCTGGACCGCGCCTGCACCGACGTCTGCTTCCGCACCGTGCCCTCCGACAGCCTCGGCGGCCGGGCGCTGGCCCGCGCGGCCACCGACGCCGACTACCTCGGCGGCGGCGAGGCGGTCGAGCGGCCGGTGCTGATGGTGGGCAACGCGCCGGCGCTGATCTCCTTCCGCGAGCCCATCGCCCTCGCGTTCGAGGACTTCGGCGCGCCGCTGGCCGAAACGATCACCTACACCCCCGGCAAGCCCTCCTACCGCAGCGAGGTGCAGAGCGCCCTGGCCGCGGACCCGGACGCCATCGTCCTGGTCGGCACGCCGGAGGACTCCGCCCGCATCATGACCAACGCCTTCCAGAGCGGCTATCAGGGCCGCTGGTTCGTCACCCAGGACCAGACCACGGCCGACTACATCGCCCTCGCCGGCGCCGAGTTGGTGGAAGGAGTCTACGGACTGGAGGAAACCGCCTCCGAGGCGGCGGCTTCGCGGAACGCGGCCTTCCGCGAGGCCTACCGCGACTTCGCCGGGGAGAGCGTGAAGATCTTCGGCACCAACACCTACGACGCCATGAACGTCCTGGCGCTGGCGATGCTGCGCGCGCATCTGCGCGACGGCGCCGTGAGCCGGGAGAGCGTGGCGGCGAACATCCGCGCCGTCGCCAACCCCGGCGCCGACAAGGTGGCGGTGACCACCTACGCCGAGGGCAAGGCGGCGCTCAGCGACGGCAAGGAGATCGACTACCGCGGCCTGGTCGGCCCGGTCGATTTCGACGACCACGGCAACATCACCGCGCCCTTCGCCATCCGGCAGGTGCGCGATGGCGGCTGGACGACGGTGGCGACCATCCCGGCCGAGGCGCTGCGGTAGAGTCGCGGCGGGCGCGGCGCCGGCAGCGGCATGGAGGTCTCCGCCTTCCTGCAGACCCTCGTCTTCGGCCTGGCCCTGGGCGGGGTGATCGCGGTGAGCGCCGTGGGGCTGACGCTGTCCTACGGCGTGACGCGCTTCATCAACTTCGCCTATGGGGAGTTCCTGACCCTGGGCGCCTATCTCTGCGTCCTGCTGGTGCAGGCGGGCCTGGCGCTGCCCGTCGCGGCGGCGGCCAGCGTGCTGGTGGTGGGCGCGGCGGGCGTGGTGCTGGCCCGCCTATTCTACGAGCCGCTGTTGAACCGGGGGCTGCTGCCGCTGCTGGTGACCAGCGTCGGTCTGGCCTTCGTGCTGCACAACGGCGTGCGCATGCTGGCCGGCAGCAACCCCCAGCGCTTTCCCTTGCCCCTGCTGCGGCCCTGGCGGGTGGGCGACCTCTTCCTGCCGCGCGAGCAGGTGCTGACCCTGCTCCTCGCGCTGGCGGCCATGCTGCTGGTCCACCTGATGCTGCGCTACACGCTGCTGGGCAAGATGATGCGCGCCGTCAGCGACAACCCGACGCTGGCCCGCGCCTCCGGCGTGCGCTCGGCACGGGTGCTGGCCGTCACCTGGTTCGTTTCGGCGGCGATCGGCGCGCTGGGCGGCATCCTGCTGGCGGTGACCCAGGTGACCATCGAGCCCGACATGGGCTGGCGCTTCCTGCTGGTGATCTTCGCCGCCGTGCTGCTGGGCGGCATCGGCAGCCCCTACGGGGCCATGCTGGGCGGCCTGATCGTCGGCCTGGGCGTCGAGCTGGGGGCCAGCTACCTGGCGGCGGACTACAGCTACGCCTTCGCCTTCGTCGCGCTTTTGCTGGTGCTGCTGCTGCGCCCGCGCGGCCTGATGCGGGGGGTGGGCTGAGATGGACCTGCTCGCCTTCGCCACCAGCCTGGCCACGCTGGCGCTGATCTACGGCCTGCTGGCGCTCGGCCTCAACATGCAGTTCGGCTTCGCCGGGGTGCTGAACTTCGGCTACGTCGCCTTTTTCGCCGTCGGCGCCTTCGCCAGCGCGCTGGCGACGCTGCCGCCGCCGGGCAGCGAGGCCTATCTGGTTCAAGGCGGCCGTTACGATGTGGGCCTCGGCCAGCCCTTCGTCGCCGGGCTGGCGGCGGCTGCCTTGTGCGGCGGGCTGCTGGCGCTGGCCATCGGCGCGGTGAGCGCGCGCCTGGGCACGCACTACCTGGCGGTGGCCACCTTTGCCCTGGCCGAGGTGGTGCGCAGCGTCCTGGGCAACGAGACCTGGCTGACCCGCGGCGAGTTCGGCATCGTCAGCGTGCCGCAGCCGGGTCGGGGCGTGTTCATACCCGAGGCACTGTACGCGTACGCCTACCTGGCGCTGTGCGTGGGCGTCGTCGCGGCCTTGCTGCTGATCGTCCGCCGGCTGGGCGAGCAGCCCTTCGGCCGCCTGCTGCGCGCCCAGCGCGCCGACCCGCTGGCCGCCCGCGCGCTGGGCAAGCGGACCACGGCGGCGCGGCTGAAGGCGCTGGTTCTCGGCGGGCTGCTGGCGGGCATCGCCGGCAGCCTCTGGACCCATTCGCTGGGCGTCGTGCACGTGGGCCAGTTCGTGCCGATCGTCACCTTCCAGGTCTGGCTCGCCATGCTGCTGGGCGGCACCGGCAACCACTGGGGCGTGCTGCTGGGGGCGGTGCTGCTGGTCGTCATCCGCGAGGGCACCCGCTTCGTGGACGCGGTGCCCGGCCTGGCGGAGGTGGCGGCGACGAACCCCAGCTTCGCGCCCTCGCTGCGCTTCGTGCTGATCGGCCTGCTGCTGATCGCCGTGGTCCGCTTCTTCCCGCGCGGCGTCCTGCCCGAGCCGCTGCGCAAGGCCCCGCCGGTCGCCGCCGCGAGCGAGCCGCCGCGACCGGCGGCGCCGCCCGAGGCCGCGCCGCCCGCCGTGCTGACGGTGGACGACGCCTTCAAGCGCTTCGGCGGCGTGGCGGCGGTGGACGGCGCCAGCTTCGAGGTGCGGCGCGGCGCCATCACCGGGCTGATCGGGCCGAACGGCGCCGGCAAGTCGACGCTGCTCGACCTCTTGAGCGGGGTGCAGACGCCGGACGCCGGCACGCTGCGCCTGGACGGCGCGGTCGTGGCCGGGCGCACGCCGGAGGCGGTGGCGGCGCGCGGCCTCTGCCGCACCTTTCAGAACCCGCGGCTGTTCGAGTCCCTGACGGTGTGGGAGCACCTGCTGGTCGCCGGCGCGGCGGCCGAGGCCGAGACCGTCACGGCGGGCCTCACCGGCGCGGGCGAGCGGACAGTACAGCGCCGCATCGCGCCGCAGGCGGCGGCCATGCTGGACTTCCTGGAGCTGGGCGCGGTGCGCGACACCCCGGCCGCCGCGCTCTCCGGCGGGCAGCGCAAGCTGCTGTCGCTCGGCTGCGCGCTGATGCGCCGGCCGCGCGTGCTGCTGCTGGACGAGCCGGCGGCCGGGGTGAACCGCCGCCTGGCCGAGACCATTTTCGAGCGCATCGCGGAGTTGAACCGTCAGGGCATGACCTTCCTGATCGTCGAGCACGAGATGTCGCTGGTCATGCGCTATTGCGACCATGTCGTGGTGATGCACCAGGGCCGCGTCCTGGCCGAGGGTGCCCCCGAGGAAATCCGCCGCCATCCCGAGGTCGTCGCGGCCTATCTGGGAGGCTCGACGACATGAGCGCGGCGGCGCCGCTGCTGGAGGTGACGAAGCTGGATGCCGGCTACGGCGCCCTGCAAATCCTCTTCGGCGTCGACCTGCAAGTCGCGGCGGGGGAGCAGGTGCTGGTGTTCGGGCCGAACGGCGCGGGCAAGAGCACCCTGGTCAAGGCGCTGGCCGGCCTGTTGCCGGCGCAAGGCGGGCGGATCCGCCTGCGCGGCGAGGACATCGCCGGGCGCCCGCCGGAGGCGCTGGTGCGCGCGGGCCTCGGCTACGTGCCGCAGGTGGCGAACGTCTTCCCGGCGCTGAGCGTGGCGGAGAACCTGGAGATCGGCGGGGTGACCCTCGCGCCGGCGCAGCGTCGGCGGCGGATCGACGCGATGGGCGCGCTCTTCCCCATCCTCGGCGCGCGGCGGCGGCAGGCGGCCGGCACGCTCTCCGGCGGCGAGCGGCAGATGCTGGCGCTCGCCCGCGCCCTGATGCCCGAGCCGGCGCTGATCCTGCTGGACGAGCCTTCGGCGGGGGTGGCGCCGGCGCTGGTCGCGCGCATCTTCGAGATGGTGGCGCGGCTGCGCGAGACCGGCACCGCCGTGTTGATGGTGGAGCAGAACGCCCGCCAGGCGCTGCGCCACGTCGATCGCGGCTGCGTCCTCGACGGCGGCCGGGTGCGGCTGACCGACAGCGCCGCGAACCTGCTGGACAACGCCGACATCGGCGCGCTCTATCTGGGGTCGGCGACGTGAGGTTGCGCCTTCAGGCTCCTCTTGGCGCCCCACTTCGTGTCCGACAAGCTCATGCTTCGACGGGCTCATGCTTCGACAAGCTCAGCATGAGGG
>CAZLNO010000121.1:6896-9795 GCA_964561005.1 uncultured Rhodovibrionaceae bacterium
GCTCATGCTTCGACAAGCTCAGCATGAGGGATTTTGTCCAGCCCCTCACCCTGAGCCAGTCGAAGGGTGAGCCCGTCGAAGGGTGAGCCCGTCGGAGGACGATCCACTTGAGACGAGATCGGATCTTGAATGGTTGACGCCGTGACAAACGCGCTGTGGCAGCGCATCGAGGACAAGCGGGACGAGCTGGTCGCGCTGACGCGGGAGTTGATCCGCTTCCCCACGGTGAACCCGCCGGGCGAGGGCTATACGCCCTGCGCCGAGCACCTGGGCGAGCGGCTGCGCCGGCGCGGCTTCGAGGTGGCGTACATCCGCGCCGTGGGAGAGCCGGCGGACAGCGACCGCTATCCGCGCGCCAACGTCGTCGCGCGCCTGGCCGGCGGGCGGCCGGGGTCCACGGTGCACTTCAACGGCCACCTCGACGTCGTGCCGGCGGGCGAGGGCTGGACCCTGCCGCCCTTCGAGGGCGTGGTGCGGGACGGCCGCGTCTACGGGCGCGGCGCCTGCGACATGAAGGGCGGGCTGGCCGCCGCCGTGGTGGCGGCGGAGGCGATCCAGGAGGAACTGGGCAACTTCCCCGGCGCGCTGGAAATCTCCGGCACCGCCGACGAGGAATCCGGCGGCCATGCCGGCGTGGGCTACCTGGCGCGTCAGGGCTGGTTCGCGCCGGGGCGGGTCGACCACGTCATCATCCCCGAGCCGCTGAACCCCGACCGCATCTGCCTGGGCCATCGCGGCGTCTGGTGGGGCGAGGTGGAGACCAAGGGGCGCACCGCCCACGGCTCCATGCCCTTCCTGGGCGACAGTGCCATCCGCCACATGGCCGCCTTCCTGGACCTGCTGGAGCGCGAGCTGTATCCGGCGCTGGCGGCGCGGGAGACGGCGATGCCGGTGGTGCCGCCCGAGGCGCGCCGCTCCACGCTCAACATCAACTCCCTGCACGGCGGTCAGGCGGAGCCAACCGACGGCAACCTGCCCAGCCCCTGCGTGGCCGATAGCTGCCGCGCCGTCCTCGACCGCCGCTTTCCGGTGGAGGAGACGCCCGACGGCGTGCGCGACGAGATCGCCGGGCTGCTCGACCGCCTGGGCGGCGAACGGCCGGGCTTCGCCTGCGAGCTGCGCGAGCTGTTCCGAGTCTATCCGACGATGACGGATTCCAACGCGTCGGTGGTCCGGGCCGTGGACGCGGCGATCCGCGAGGTGCTGGGCCGGTCCCCGGACCACGTCGTCTCCCCGGGCAGCTACGATCAGAAGCACGTCTACCGCCTGGGCGGGCTGGACCAGTGCATCGCCTACGGCCCCGGCATCCTGGACCTGGCGCACCAGCCGGACGAGTACGTCGGCATCGACGACATGGTCGCCGCCGCCAAGGTCATGGCGACGGCGGCGCTGCGGTTGCTTGGCGCGTCGGCGGCGTAGCCCGTCGGCTCTCCTTTTTCGCGACCCGAACGGCGTGCCGGTGCTTGCCGAGGTGTCCCGACGGGCGCAGGCTGGTCAGGATCGATTCCAGAACCACATCTCCGGAGCCGGCGCTGATGGCCGGCCTGCACCGGAACGCGACGCGCGGAGGACGAGGGATTGCGCAAGGTCCTGTACATCGTGCTCGGCGGCCTGGTCGGGCTGCTCGTGCTGATCGTGGCGGCGCTGCTGATCGCGCCGGCCGTCATCGACGTCAAGGGACGCATCGTCCAGGCCGCCGGCGAGGCCACCGGCCGCGAGCTGACCATCGACGGCCCCGTCGAGGTGTCGCTGCTGCCGGAGGTGCGCGTGCATGCGGCCGACGTCCGGCTGAGCAACGCGGCAGGCGCGCCGACGCCGCAGATGGCGACGGTCGGCGCGCTGACCGCGCGCGTGGCTGTCTGGCCGCTGCTGACCGGCCGCGTGGTGGTCGAGGAGCTTGTCGTCGAGGAGCCGCGCGTCGCCCTGCATGTCGACGAATCGGGGCGGCCCAACTGGGTCTTCCAGCCCGTCGAACCGGCCGAAGAGGCGCCCGCGCCCGAGGAAGAGCCCGCCGAACCGGCCGCGCTGCCGGCGCTGACGGTGAAGGACGCGCGCATCACCGGCGGCCGGATTTCCTACGTGAACGCGCAGACCGGCCAGACCGTCGAGGCCGAGGCCATCGCGCTGACGGCCGGCCTGCCGGGTCTCGACAGCCCGTTCCAGGCCGATCTGGACTTTCAGCTCAACGGCAAGCCGGTGTCCCTGACGGCCAACCTGGCGACGCCCGCCGCGCTGATGGCGGGGGAGCGCGGCACGCTGACGGTCAAGCTGGACAGCGAGCCGGTCACGGTCGGCTACGACGGCGGCGTGCAGACGCGGCCGGTGCCCGGCCTGGACGGCACCTTCGAGGCGCGGGTGCCCTCGGTGGGCGCGCTCGCGGCCTGGCTGGACAGCCCGCTGGAAGGACCCGATCCGGGGCCGCTCGAGGTCCGGGCCAGCTTCCAGGCGGACGGCGCCGTGGCGACGCTGGAGCAGCTCGACATCCAGGGGGAGGCGCTGCGCGCCACGGCCAGCGGCCGCCTGGACATGAGCGGCGAGGTCACCGCGGTCGAGCTGAACGTCGAGAGCGACAGCCTGAACATCGACCGCTACCTCCCGCCCCCGGAAGCCGCGCCGGCCCGCCCGGCCCAGCCGCGCCGCGCCAGGCACGAGCCCGGCCCGCGCGACCCCTTTGCCGCGCTGCCCGACGAGCCCTTCGACCTGCAGCCCCTGCGCCAGGTCAAGGCCGACATCCAGGTCGCCATCGCCGGGGTGCGGGTGCGCGGCTTCGAGGTGGGCGAGGTGCGGCTGACGGCCCAAATGGCCGAGGGCACCGGCACCGCCACGCTGGAGAAGCTGGCGCTGTATGGCGGCGAGGCCTCGGGCGAGGTGAAGCTGGACGCCGCCGGCGAGGCGCTGT
>CAZLNO010000122.1:0-9512 GCA_964561005.1 uncultured Rhodovibrionaceae bacterium
CCTGCGCGCAACGAGTTTCCTGATCACCGACGGCGTGCTGCCCTCCAACGAGGGGCGCGGCTACGTGCTGCGCCGGATCATGCGCCGGGCCATGCGCCACGTGCACAAGCTGGGCGTGCGCGAGCCCATGATGTGGCGCCTGGTGCCGGAGCTGGTGGCGGAGATGGGCGGCCACTTCGCCGAGCTGCGCCGGGCGGAGGCGCTGGTGACCGAGACGCTGAAGCTGGAGGAGAGCCGCTTCCAGGAGACCCTGGACCGCGGCCTCAAGCTGCTGGCCGAGGAGACTCGCCACCTGGGCGAGGGCGGCACGCTGCCCGGCGAGGTCGCCTTCAAGCTCTATGACACCTACGGTTTCCCGCTGGACCTGACGCGCGACATCCTGCGCGGCCAGGGCCTCGAACTGGACGAGCGGGGTTTCCAGGCGGCCATGGAACGCCAGCGGGCGGCGGCGCGCAAGGCCTGGGCCGGCTCCGGCGAGGCGGCGTGGGAGCAGATCTGGTTTGACCTGCGCGACCACCTGGGCGCCACGGAGTTCCTGGGCTACGAGCACGACAGCGGCGAGGGCCACGTGCTGGCCATCGTCAGGCAGGGCCAGAAGCTGGACGAGGCCGCCGCCGGCGAGGAGGTCGAGGTCGTCGTCAATCAGACCCCGTTCTACGGCGAGTCGGGCGGCCAGGTGGGCGACACCGGCGTCATCACCGGCGAGCACGGCCGCGCGCGGGTGACCGACACGCAGAAGAAGGTGGGCGACCTGCACGTCCATCGCGTCACCGTGGAGGACGGCAGCCTCAAGGTGGGCGAGGCCGTGCATCTGGACATCGACGCCGCGCGCCGGCGGCGCCTGCGCGCGCACCACTCGGCCACCCACCTGCTGCACGAGGCGCTGCGCCGGCGGCTGGGCGCGCACGTGACGCAGAAGGGCTCGCTGGTCGCCCCCGACCGCCTGCGCTTCGACATCAGCCAGCCGAAGCCGCTTTCCGCCGCCGACGTCGAGGCGGTGGAGTCGGCGGTCAACGAGCGCATCCGCGCTAACACCGAGGTCACGACGCGCTTCATGACCACCGACGAGGCCATCGAGGCCGGCGCCCTGGCGCTGTTCGGCGAGAAGTACGGCGAGGAGGTGCGCGTCGTCTCCATGGGCGGCTTCGACGAGTTGGCGAACAAGCCCTACTCGATGGAGCTCTGCGGCGGCACCCATGTGCGGCGCACCGGCGACATCGGCTTTTTCAAGGTCGTGCGCGAGGAAGGCCTGGCCGCGGGCGTGCGCCGCATTGAGGCCGTCGCCCACGAGGCCGCCGAGCGCTTCGTGCACGAGGAGGAAGCGACGCTGAAGGACGCGGCCGCCGCGCTGCGCACCACGCCGGGCGAGCTGACCACCCGCGTCAACCAGCTTCTGGAGGAGCGCAAGCGCCTGGAGAGGGAGCTGGACGACACCCGCAAGAAGCTGGCCACCGGCGGGGGCGGCGCCGCCGCCGAGTCGCGCGAGATCGGCGGCGTGCGCTTCGCCAGCCGGGTCGTCGACGACGTGCCGCCCAAGGACCTCAAGCCCATGGTCGACGAGATGAAGAAGCAGCTCGGCTCCGGCGTGGCCGCCATCGCCGCGTCCTGGGACGGCAAGGCCTCGCTGGTGGTCGGCGTGAGCGACGACCTGACCGGGCGGATCAGCGCCGTCGACCTGGTGCGCGTCGGCGCGGCGCAGCTCGGCGGCAAGGGCGGCGGCGGTCGGGCCGACATGGCGCAGGCCGGCGGCCCCGACGCGAGCGCGGGGGAGAAGGCCATCGGGGCGATCTCGGAGGCCCTGTCGGAGCGGGTGGCGGCCTGAGCGAGGGCCAGGCGCGCGGACCAGGGGGCGCAGCGCGTGATCCGGATCGACAGCGACAACGCCGAGGTCGCGCGGGAACTGGACGCCCTGGCGGCGCTGGTGGCCGGGCACGGCGGCCTGCTGCACGAGGCCCTGACGATCGAGGTGCGCCGCGGGGAGCTGCGCGTCCTCTCGACCCTCCCGCCGGCGGTCTCGGACGTGGTGCTTTCGATTCCCCGCGCCTGCCTGCCCGACCTGGATGCTTCGGAACTCGACCTGAACGGCGACGACATCTGTGTCCGGCGGCACGGCGCAAAGGTGCCTGCGAGCGCGGCGCATGCCCTGGAGCACATGCTGGCCGTCTACAACCTGACCGGCAAGCTGGCCCAGCATCGCGCCGAAAGCCCTTGGTTCGCGCTGGACGACTGGCCCGAGATCGTGGCCAAGCTGGCCGCCGGCCGGCGTGGGGCGCCCAAGGTTCAGCAGTTCTACCAGGACTGGAAGGGCGTGAAGTCGGACGCGCTGCTGCTGCGCAGCTTCCTGAACACCCGCGAGTTCGGCGCCCGGTTCGACCCGGGCCAGGCGGACGCGACGCGGGTGCTGATGCCCTTCATCGACTACCTCAACCACGACGACGGCGCGATGGGCTTTCAGGGCCACGGCCGCGGGGCGGACTACGCCGTGGCCGCGCGGCACTGGCGGCGCGACGACGACAGCGCGGAATGCTTCGTGCGTTACAGCCGGCTGGACACCCTGGACGCGTTTCTGGTCTACGGTTTCCCCGACGCGAGCAGCCCGCTGCTGCGCTCGGTGCCGCTGACCATCGACCTCGGCGCGGATCGGCGCATCGACGTGGGTGCGCGCATCGGCGGCGGCAAGAAGGGAGAGGTTCCGCCCAGGATGCGCGATCTTCGCCCGCTCCTGCCGACGGTCGGTCAGCCGGAGCCGGGGCGCCTGGTGGTCAGCCACCTCTTCGTGCCGGACGCCCGACGTCCTCGCGCGCTGCGCCGTATCCTGGCCGGGGTGCTGCGCACCCTCGAGCCGGAGCTGGCGGTCGACGCGCTGGACACCCAGGTGACCACGGCGGAGCAGACCGTGCTGGAGGCCAACCGGCGGTACTATGCGGAGCTGGCGGAGCTGACGGCAAAGGCGCGGGCTCGCGCGCCGGAGACGCCCATCCTAACCGCGGTCGAGCGCGTGATCGCGCTGCAGCGCGCGAAGCTCGACGCCTACGCGGACAGGATCGCGGACTGAGCGCCCGCCGGCGCGCACCGGGGGGGGAAATTGACACGCCGCTTCCAGCATGTCTTGCTTTGAAGGTCCAAGGCCCTCGTGGAACGTCATTCCGCGAAAGGTCCCCGGTGCGAAGATTGGCACCGATCCGAAGGCATCCGCGACAGGGATCGTCGAGACAGGGAGGATTCGAGTGAAACGAACGCTGTTGGCGGCCGCGACGGTCGCCGGCCTGGCGCTGAGCGCGGGAAGCGCGGCCCAGGCGAAGACGCTGGTCTACTGTTCCGAGGGCAGCCCGGAGGGGTTCAATCCGGCCTTGTACACCGCCGGCACCACCTTCGACGCCTCCTCGCGACAGATCTTCGACGGCCTGGTGGGCTTCAAGCGCGGCACCACGCAGATCGAACCGCTGCTGGCCGAGTCCTGGGAGGTGTCCGACGACGGTCTGGTCTACACCTTCCATCTGCGCGAGGGGGTGACGTGGCACACCACGGACAACTTCACGCCGACGCGAGAGTTCAACGCCGACGACGTGCTCTACACCTTCCGCCGCCAGATGAATCCGGATCATCCCTTCCACGAGGTCTCCGGCGGCACCTACGAATACTTCAACGCGATGTCGATGGGCGAACTGATCGATCGCATCGAGAAGGTGGATGATTACACGGTCAAGTTCCACCTGACGCGGCCGGAGGCACCCTTTATCGCCAACCTGGGCATGGACTTCGCGTCCATCCAGTCGAAGGAGTATGCCGACAAGATGATGGCTGCCGGCACGCCGGAGAAGGTGGACCTGCAGCCGGTGGGCACCGGGCCGTTCCAGCTCGTGCAGTACCGCAAGGACGCGGTGATCCGCTACAAGGCGCACCCGGACTACTGGCGCGGCAAGGCGGCGATCGACAACCTGATCTTCGCCATCACGCCGGACAACTCGGTACGCTGGCAGAAGCTGCGCGCTGGCGAGTGCCACGTGATGCCCTATCCCAACCCGGCCGACCTCGACGCCATGCGCGCGAACGAGGACATCGAGCTGATGAGCCAGGAAGGCCTGAACGTCGGCTATCTGGCCTTCAACACCAAGAAGGAGCCCTTCGGCAACGTCAAGGTACGCCAGGCGCTGAACATGGCCGTCAACAAGCAGGCCATCATCGACGCGGTGTTCCAGGGCGCGGGCAAGATCGCCAAGAATCCCATCCCGCCGACCATTTGGTCCTACAACGAGGACGTGGAGGACTATCCCTACGATCCGGAAAAGGCGCGGGCGCTGCTCGAGGAGGCCGGCTACGGCGACGGCTTCGAGACCGACATCTGGGCGATGCCGGTGCAGCGGCCCTACAATCCCAACGCGCGGCGCATGGCCGAGCTGATCCAGTCGGACTGGGCGAAAGTGGGCGTCGAGGCGGAGATCGTCTCCTACGAATGGGGCGAGTACCTGGCCCGCACCCGGCGCGGCGAGCACCAGACCGTGCTGCTGGGCTGGACCGGCGACAACGGCGACCCGGACAACTTCCTCTACGTCCTGCTGGGCTGCGATGCGGTGGATGGCGCCAACCGCGCGCGCTGGTGTTACGAGCCCTTCAACGACCTGCTGGTCGAGGCCAAGCAGACCACCGACCGCGACAAGCGCACGGAACTGTACGAAGAGGCCCAGGTGGTCTTCAAGGAACAGGCGCCCTGGATCACCATCGCGCACTCGATCGTCTTCGAGCCCGTGCGCAACGAGGTCGAGAACTACAAGATCGACCCGCTGGGCGGGCACGTCTTCTACGGCGTCGACCTCGCGGAGTAGGCGCCGCTTTGGCCCAAGAGCCCCGCGTTGCCGGAACCGGCGGCGCGGGGCCGGATGGCCGTCCTTGACGGCACACCTCCAGCCTGTTGCATTCCGCCGCCGACAAGCCTGAAGAGGATCATTCGCCGCCGTGCTCCGCTTCGTCGCCACGCGCCTGGCCATGCTGATCCCCACCTTCCTGGGGGTCACGGTCGTGTCCTTTGGCCTGATCCGCCTGATCCCCGGCGACCCGGTGGAGCTGCTGGCCGGCGAGCGCGGCGTCTCGGCCGAGCGCCACGCGCGGCTGCTGCGCGAGATGGGGCTCGACCGACCGCTGCACGAGCAGTACCTGACGTACCTCTGGGAGTTGTTCCAGGGCGACCTCGGCCTGTCGATCCGCACCAAGACGCCGGTGCTGGAGGAGTTCTTCACGCTGTTTCCGGCGACCTTGGAGCTGTCGGTCACCGCCCTGCTGTTCGCCGCCGTCGTGGGGCTGCCCGCCGGCATCCTGGCCGGGGTGCGGCGCGGCCGGGTGATCGACCACACCGTGATGACGGTCTCGCTGACTGGCTATTCCATGCCGATCTTCTGGTGGGGCCTGCTGCTGATCATCCTGTTCTCCGGCACGCTGGGCTGGACGCCGGTGTCCGGGCGCATGTCGGTGATGTTCTTCGTCGAGCCGATCACCGGCTTCCTGCTGCTGGACACGGCGCTGCAGGGCAACTGGGAGGCCTTCCGCTCGGCGGCGCATCATCTGGTTCTGCCGGCGGTGGTGCTGGGCACCATCCCGATGGCGGTGATCGCCCGCCAGACCCGCTCGGCGATGATCGAGGTGCTGGGCGAGGACTACGTGCGCACCGCCCGCGCCAAGGGCCTGCCGCCCTGGCGGGTGATCGGCCTGCACGCGCTGCGCAACGCGCTGATACCCGTGATCACCGTGATCGGCCTGCAGGTGGGGCTGCTGTTCTCCGGCGCCATTTTGACGGAGACGATCTTTTCCTGGCCGGGCATCGGCAAGTGGCTGATCGATTCCATCCACCGCCGCGACTATCCCAGCGTCCAGGGCGGCATCCTGCTGGTCGCGACGACGGTGATGCTGGTCAACCTGCTGGTCGACCTGCTCTACGGCCTGATCAACCCCCGCATCCGGCATGCCAGGTGACGCGATGACCGTCGAGGCCGAACCCCTCCGTCCCGACAGCGCCGAGGCCGCCGAGGCCGCGGCGAAGCCGATCCACCCGCTGCGCGAGTTCTGGTTCTACTTCCGCGAGGGCCGGGGCGCGGTGGCCGGGATGGCCGTGATCGCCATCGTGCTGGTGGTGGCGATTTTCGCCGACGTCATCGCGCCCTACGACCCCACCGCGCAGTACCGCGACCACCTGCTGCAGCCGCCGTTCTGGGCGGAAGGGGGCAGCCTGGCCTTCCCCCTGGGCACCGACGCGGTGGGCCGCGACATCCTCTCGCGCATCATGCACGGCGCGCGCTTTTCCATGATCATCGGCCTCGTCGTGGTGACGCTGTCGCTCTCGGTGGGCATCGGCCTGGGGCTGGTCGCGGCCTTCTTCCGCGGGGTGGCCGAGGCGCTGATCATGCGGCTGATGGACATCCTGCTGGCGCTGCCCAGCCTGCTGCTGGCGATCGTGGTGGTGGCGATCCTGGGGCCGGGGCTGTTCAACGCCATGCTGGCGATCGCCCTGGTCTACCTGCCGCACTTCGCGCGCCTGACCCGGGCCACGGCGATCGGGGAGATGTCGCGCGACTATGTGACGGCCAGCCGCGTGGCCGGCGCCGCACTGCCGCGGCTGATGTTCCTGACGGTGCTGCCCAACTGCCTGCCGCCGCTGATCGTCCAGGCGACGCTGGCGTTCTCCTCGGCGATCCTGGACGCGGCGGCCCTGGGCTTCCTGGGCCTGGGCGCGCAGCCGCCGATGCCGGAGTGGGGCAGCATGCTGGCCGAGGCGCGGGAGTTCGTGCTGCGCGCCTGGTGGGTGGTCACCTTTCCGGGGCTGGCGATCCTGATCACGGTCCTGTCCTTCAACCTCATGGGCGACGGCCTGCGCGACGCCCTGGACCCGAAGCTGAAGCGCAGCTAGGAGCGCCCGGCGATGGCCCTGCTGGAGATCCGCAACCTCTCGGTCACCTTTCCCACCGCCCACGGCCCGTTCCGCGCGGTGGACGGCATCGACATCTCGCTCGACAAGGGCGAGCTTCTCGGCGTGGTGGGCGAATCGGGCTCGGGCAAGTCGGTGACCATGCTGGCGCTGATGGGCCTGCTGCCCTGGACCGCCACGGTCACCGCCGACCGCCTGGAGTTCAACGGCCGCGACATGCTGTCCATCTCCGCCGCCGAGCGCCGGCGGCTGACCGGGGCGGACATGGCGATGATCTTCCAGGAGCCGATGACCAGCCTGAACCCCTGCTTCACCGTCGGCTTCCAGCTCACCGAGGCGATCAAGGTGCACCAGGGCGGCAGCCGCGGCGACCGCCGCCGGCGCGCCGTCGAGCTGCTGAAGCAGGTGGGCATTCCCAGTCCGGAAGGCCGCCTGCGCGCCTTTCCCCACCAGTTGTCCGGCGGCATGAACCAGCGGGTGATGATCGCCATGGCGATCGCCTGCAACCCCAAGCTGCTGATCGCGGACGAGCCGACCACGGCGCTCGACGTGACGATCCAGGCGCAGATCCTGGATCTGCTGCTGCGCCTGCAGCGCGAGCACGGCATGGCGCTGATCCTGATCACCCACGACATGGGCGTGGTGGCCGAGACCGCGCGGCGCGTGAACGTGATGTACGCCGGCCAGCAGGTGGAGGCCCGCGACGCGGAGCGGCTGTTCAGCGATCCGCGCCATCCCTACACGGCGGCGCTGCTGGACGCGCTGCCCGAGCGCGCGGCGGGCAAGAAGCGGCTGCCGACCCTGCCGGGGGTGGTGCCGGGCGCCGGCGACCGGCCGTCGGGCTGCCTGTTCCATCCGCGCTGCCGCTTCGCCCAGCGGCGCTGCACGGTCGAGCGGCCGGCCCTGGAACCCGACGACACCGGGCGGGTGCGCTGCCACTTCCCGCTGTCGGACGGGCGGCCGACCGGCGGCTGGCCCGAGGACCCCGAGAGCCGGGAGAGCGCGGCATGAGCGGCGAGACGGTGCTGCGGGCCGAGGATCTTGTGCGGACCTACAGCGTTGGTCGGGGCCTCCTGCGCGGCAAGGGGCAGCTCTACGCCCTGGCCGGCGTCAGCTTCGACCTTCAGGCCGGCCGGACATTGGCGGTGGTGGGGGAGAGCGGCTGCGGCAAGTCGACCCTGGCGCGTCTGGTCACGATGATCGAGACGCCGACGGCCGGCATGCTGAAGGTCGACGACCGCGACGTCACCGAGGCGGGACGCGCCGAGCGGCGGCGGCTGCGCCAGGAGGTGCAGATCGTCTTCCAGGACCCCTATGGCTCGCTGAACCCGCGCAAGAAGGTCGGCGCCATCCTGGAGGAGCCGCTGAAGATCAACACCCGCCTGTCCGCCGCCGAGCGCCGCGAGCGCGCCGAGGCGATGATGGCGCGCGTCGGGCTGCGGGCCGAGCACTACAACCGCTATCCGCACATGTTCTCCGGCGGCCAGCGCCAGCGCATCGCCGTCGCCCGCGCCCTGATGCTGCAGCCGCGCATCCTGGTGGCCGACGAGCCCGTCTCGGCGCTGGACGTCTCCATCCAGGCGCAGGTGCTGAACCTGCTGATGGATCTGCAGGACGAGTTCGACCTCGCCTATCTCTTCATCTCGCACGACCTCTCGGTGGTGCGCCACATCGCCGACGAGATCATGGTGATGTACCTGGGCCGCGCCGTGGAGCACGGGCCGCGCGCGGCCATCTTCGACTCGCCGCGCCACCCCTACACCCAGGCCCTGCTCGCCGCGACACCGGTGGTCGATCCGGCGCTGCGGCAAAAGCGCATTTCCGTCGGCGGCGAGCTGCCCTCGCCGATGGCGCCGCCGCCGGGCTGCGCCTTCCACCCGCGCTGCCCCTTCGCCACCGAGGAGTGCCGCACCACGCAGCCCGAGCTGCGCGAGGTCGACGGCCGCGGGGTCGCCTGCCACCACGCCGAGCGGATCGCCCAAGGCGCGGCGCCCGCGCACACGCCCGACGCGGAAAGGCTGGCCGCGGGGCGCTGAGGGACGGGCCGATCAGGGATCGCCCTCGCGCAGCGCCGGGAAGGCCTCGCGGATGCGTGCCCCCGGCACCGCCACGCCGGCGCGGCTGGCACGCCCGATCAGGATGCCCAGCACCTCGGGCGGGTGCTCGGTGCTCAGCAGCGGTGCCCCGGAGTTGCCGGAGAAGGCGAAGCAGGTGGTGAACCAGTGGCTCCCCGTGGGCGTCCGGCGGGCGATGGTGCAGCCGTGCTGCCGCCACTGCGCCGAGGCGACGGGACGGGAATAGCCAATGGCCTGAAAGGGCGCATCGCTCGCTGGCCCGGCGCGCAGGCGCAGCGGCTTCACTGCCGGCGGACGGGCCAGCGTCAGCAGTGCGGCGTCCAATCCCGCCTCCGCCGCCGTGGCTGGCGCCGGGTCGTAGCGGTAGCCGGGCGGCAGGCGGATATCCCGCACGGCGGCCCGGGCGGCGAAGGTCCCGCGCTGCCAGCCGGCGAAGAAGGTCAGATTGGCCGCGTCGAGGCGCTGCCGCGTGCGGCGGTCGAAGACGCAGTGCGCGGCCGTCAGCACCAGCCGCCGGCCCACCA
>CAZLNO010000123.1:0-9335 GCA_964561005.1 uncultured Rhodovibrionaceae bacterium
GTCTCCCTTCCGTCAACAGAACACAGAGCGAACATTGTGCCCGAAAGCGGCGGATGTGTCAATATTCCTATGAATGGGCGCACATGCCCCACCTCCCCCGCAAGCGCGGGGGAGGTCGGCGCGCAGCGCCGGGTGGGGGCGCGGCGGTGGCGGGAGAATGGCCGGCGGCGAGTTCTGGCGCGGACACCCCCACCCCGGCCCTCCCCCACACGTGGGGGAGGGGGTGAGTGGTGCGGCGTCGATGCTCCGACCTCCCCACCCTCATCCTGAGCCTGTCGAAGCCTCATCCTGAGCCTGTCGAAGGATGAGGCGGTGCCTGGCCCGCTACTCCGCCTCCGACTGCGCGCGGGCGCGGCGGCGGCGGCGGGCGGCGCGGTCCTCGCCGCCCTCGGGCGGGGCGGCCTTTTTCGGCGCCGGCAGAGAGACCGACTTGCGCAGGCGGGCGGACGGTGCCGTGGCGTGGGGGATGCCCATGGCGTCGACGAAGTGGGCCTGGAACTTGGGCTCGACCGCGGTCTCGATCTTCTCGATGCCGCGCACGACGCGCTCGATCTCGTCCCGCGCGCCCCTGTTCAGCAGCGCGATGCGCGCGCCCGTGCCCGCCGCGTTGCCGGCCGAGGCCACCTTTTCCAGGTCGCAGTCGGGGATCAGGCCCAGGATCATGGCGTACTTGACGTCGATGTGGCTGCCGAAGGCGCCGGCGAGGACGATGCGGTCCACCTGCTCGATGCCCAGGTGGTCCATCAGCAGCCGCGCCCCGGCATACAGCGCCGCCTTGGCGAGCTGGATGGCGCGGACGTCGTTCTGGGTGACGCGGATTTCCGGCTCGCCGCGATGCAGGACGTAGGACCAGGTGCGCGCGTCGCCGACGATGCGGTCGCTCTTCGCCGCCATCGCGCCGTCGATGGTGCCGTCGCCGGCGATGATGCCGGCCAGGTACATCTCCGCCAGCGCCTCGATGATGCCGGAGCCGCAGATGCCGGTGACGCCGATGCGCTTCGTCTTCTTCGCGAAGCCTTCCTCGTTGCTCCAGAGGTCGCAGCCGATGACCTTGAAGCGCGGTTCCAGCGTCTCGGGGTCGATGCGCACGCGCTCGATCGCGCCGGAGGCGGCGCGCTGGCCGCCGGAGATCTGCGCCCCCTCGAAGGCCGGGCCGGTGGGCGAGGAGGCGGCCAGCAGTCGTTCCTTGCTGCCCAGCACGATCTCGGCGTTGGTGCCGACGTCGACGATCAGCACGATGTCGTCGGAGAGGTGCGGCGTCTCCGACAGCACCACGCCGGCGGTGTCGGCCCCGACGTGCCCGGCGATGCAGGGCAGCACGAACACCCGCGCGTTGGGATGCAGCTTCAGGTCCAGCTCGTCGGCGCGCAGCGCGGTGCCGTGGTTGGTCGCCAGCGCGAAGGGCGCGCCGCCCAGCTCCACCGGATCGACGCCGAGCAGCAGGTGGTGCATGATCGGATTGCCGACGAAGGTCGCCTCCAGGATGTCCTCGACGGCGATGCCGGCCTCGCCCGCGCTCTCGGCCAGGAGGTCGTTCAGGGCGTCGCGCACCGCCGCCGTCATCTCGCCCGCGCCGCCCTCGTTCATCATGGCGTAGGACACCCGGCTCATCAGGTCCTCGCCGAAGCGGATCTGCGGGTTCATGACGCCGTTGGCGGCGACGACCTCGCCGCTCGCCAGGTCGCAGAGATGGGCGGCGATGGTGGTGGAGCCGATGTCGACCGCGACGCCGTAGACCTTGTCGCGAAAGCCGGGCCAGGCGGCGATGATGCGCCGGTCGTCGTGGATGGCCACGGTGACCTCCCACTTGCCGGCGCGCAGGGTCTTCTGCAGCTCCGCCAGGGTCTTGAGGTCGCAGCCCTCGATGCTCGTCAGGCCCCACTGCTCGCGCAGGGCGGCGATCAGCCGCTCCAGGTCGCCGCTGGGGCTCTCCATCGCCGGCTCGGCCACCTCGACGAAGTAGAGCCGCACGGCGGGGTCGAGCACGATGTCGCGCACCTCGGCGCGCTTGCGCACGACCTGCTTGTGCACCTGGCTGTCGGCGGGGACGTCGATGACGACGTCGTCCAGGAGCTGCATCTGGCAGGACAGCCGCCGGCCCTCGCCGATCTTGCGCCGGGCGCGCTCGTTGTAGCGCGTCTCCACCTCGCTCCAGCCGGAGACGTGGTCGGCGCGGCTGACGATGCCGTGCTTGGCGAACTCGCCCTGGCTGACCTTCACCTGGCAGCGCCCGCACAGGCCGCGGCCGCCGCACACCGAATCGATGTCGACCCCGAGCTGCCGGCCGGCCTGCAGCACGGTCGTGCCCTTGGGGAACCGGCCGCGCCGGCCCGAGGGCGTGAACACGATCAACGCATCGTCCGCCATGCTGCCTCCTGCGTGACGCCCCTTGCGGGGCGTCCCCCTCCCTAACCCTCCCCCAATGGGGAGGGGACTCGATTGCGACACGCAAACGTTGTCGCTCCCCCCTCCGGGGGGAGCTGCCCGAAGGGCTGAGGGGGGACGCGGCGTCGGCCGCGTCAGGCCCGCCGCCGCCGCCGCTCGCCGCGGCCGGCGCGGGCACCCTCCTGGCCCTCGGCCGCGGGCTCGCGGAACTTCTTGATCCAGCGCAGGCAGTCCGGGTCCACCCCGCGCAGCACGTCGGAGGCCATCACGCCCACCATCTCCGGCTCGTGCAGCGGGTTCAGGATCGCCGAGGTCATGCCCGCGCCGGCGGCCATCGCCAGGAACACCGAGTTCATGCCGTGGCGGTTGGGCAGGCCGAAGGAGATGTTGGAGGCGCCGCAGGTGCTGTTGACCTTCAGCTCGTCGCGCAGCCGGTTGAGGATGTGGAAGACCTGCTTGCCCGCGCCGTTCATGGCGCCGATCGGCATGACCAGCGGGTCGACCACGATGTCCTCCTTGGGGATGCCGTAGTCCTGGGCGCGCTCGACGATCTTCCTGGCCACCTTGAAGCGCTCGTCCGGGTCCTCGGAGATGCCGGTCTCGTCGTTGGAGATGGCGACCACCGCGGCGTTGTACTTCTTCACCAGCGGCAGCACGGCCTCCAGCCGCTCCTCCTCGCCGGTGACCGAGTTGACCAGCGCCTTGCCGTTGTAGACCTCCAGCCCGCGCTCCAGCGCCTCGACGATGGAGGAATCGATGGCCAGCGGCACGTCCACCAGGCTCTGCACCAGCTTGATCGTGTCGGCCAGAATCGCCGGCTCGTCGGCCAGCGGAATGCCGGCGTTGACGTCCAGCATGGTCGCGCCCGCCTTGACCTGGGCCACGGCGTCCTGCTCGACGGTGGAGAAGTCGCCGTTCGCCATCTCGGCGGCCAGCTTCTTCCGGCCCGTCGGATTGATCCGCTCGCCGATGATGCAGAACGGCTGGTCGAAACCGATGACGACCTTCTTCTTGTCCGAGGTCACGACGGTGTGAGTCATGAGGGGGCGCTCTCCCTGGCGCGGCGATGCGTGTAGTGCGGCGGATACGACCTGCCTGCCGCCGCGTGGCGGCGGCGTTCCGGCTTGCCCGCCATGAAGCGGATATGCCGGCGGCGGGGCTGCTGTGCCTGCGACGTTTTTCCGCTAACCGACGCCACGGTTCCGCCGCTTTGTCCGCCGGGATCAGGCGGCCTCGTCCTTTGTCGGGGCGGCGCCATCCTGCTGGCGGCCTTCCACGGTGGGTCCATAGTAGACGGAGAGTTCGGGATACGCGAAGGTCCCGCGCTCGACGACGCCGTCCGGCCCTTTCTCGCCGCCGTGCTTCGCGGCATCCTCAGGCGACAGACGCTGCACCCAGTAGAGGTTGGCGTCACAGAAGCCGCCGCGAAAGCTGGCGGTCTCGTTGCCCATGGCGCCGCGCGCCATGCGCGCCTCCGCCGCGTCGGCCAGGACGCACGCCATCGCCGCCGTGGGCGCGCGCACGATCACGCCGTGCCAGATCCGCCGGTCCTGCCAGTGGCTGTCCGTCTTGTCGGCCACGGGAACGAAACGCCACAGCGCCATCGCGCACCTCGCCCTTGGACTTGCCGCCTTGCCGCCGCGGGCGTGGCCGCATCCACGGGCCGCGAGCAAGGAAGCCCGCCAGCCCGGCCTTGCCGCCGCGGGTGCGGCCATCCATAGTGGTTCCTGTCGATTCTGCATGTATGGCCGGTCATGACGGTTTTGAAGATCGCACGAATGGGACAAGCGGTGCTCCGCCAGCGGGCGGCGCCGGTGGAATTGCCTTGCGGGCCCGAGGTCCGCCGTCTGGCGGCGGACATGATCGAGACGATGCACGACGCCGGCGGCACCGGGCTGGCGGCGCCGCAGGTCTTCGTGCCGCGGCGGCTGATCGTCTTCTTCGTCGACGGCGCGCGCGCCCGCGCCGGCGATCCCGAGGCGGAGGGCGTGCCGGTGACCGTCCTGGTCAACCCGGACTGTCGCCCGCTCGACGACGACATGGAGAGCGACTGGGAGGGCTGCCTGTCGATTCCGGGGCTGGTGGGGCGGGTACCGCGCCACAGCCGCATCCGCTACTGGGGCGAGACCCTGGACGGCACGCCGGTGGTGCGCGAGGCGCGGGGCTTCCACGCCCGCGTGGTGCAGCACGAGATCGACCACCTGGACGGCATCCTCTATCCCCAGCGCATGACCGACCTCGCGACCCTGGCCTTCGCCAGCGAGCTGCAAGCCCCGGCGGAGACGGAGCAAACGACCGCCGCCGAACAGCGGGAGACGGCATGAACGGCGACGACATCGCGCGCCAGCGCCGGGAGCTGATGCAGGCGACTCTGGCGCACGTGGCCTTCGACGGCTGGTCCTGGCGCGCCATGCAGCAGGCGGCGGAGGATCTGGGCCTGGAGCGGGTGGAGGCGGAGAACGCCTTTCCCGACGGCCCGGCGGAGGTGCTGGAGCTGTTCTCCACCGAGGCCGACTACGCCATGCTGGCGGCGCTGGAGGAGCGCGACCTGACGGCGATGCGGGTGCGCGACCGCGTCGCGCTCGCCGTCCGCACCCGGCTGGAACAGAACGAGCCGCACAAGGAGGCGATCCGCCGCGGGCTGTCGTTCCTGGCAATGCCGCAGTACGCGACGCTCTCGCTGCGCCTGCTCTACCGCACGGTCGACGCGATCTGGGCGGCGGCCGGCGACGCCTCGGTGGACTACAACTTCTACACCAAGCGCATCCTGCTGGCCGGGGTCTACGCCTCGACGCTGCTGTACTGGCTGGAGGACCGCTCGGACAACCACGAGGCCACCTGGGCGTTCCTGGACCGGCGGATCGACGAGGCGCTGCGCCTGGGCGGGCGCTTCGGGCAGACGATGCGCCGCGTGAGCGAGACGCCGGAACGCCTGTCCCGCCTGCTCCCCCGCCGCCGCCCGCGCCCCGGCGACCTGGCGCGGCGGGCCAGGCGGTAGGGATTCCAGGGCTCGGACCCGTCGTCGGCGTTGGCGGGCTGAAGCCCGCCCTGCGCGGTGCACAGGGTTCGCCCGGCATGCTTCAGCATGCCGGGCGACCGGCAAGGTGCGGGTGGCGAAGTCAATACAGCGATTCGAGATGCTGGCCGTAGACCGCCTTGATCTTGTGGCGGCGGATCTTCAGCGTCGGGGTCATCATCTCGTTCTCCACCGTGAACGCCTCGGGAGAGACGCGGAAGCGGCGGATCTTCTCCACCGGCGACAGCTCGCGGTTCACCCGCTGGACCACGTCGTCCATGGCCGCGCGAAAGTCCCTGTCCTCGGCCAGCTCGGCGAGATCGTGCGCCTTGCCGTTCTCCTTCGCCCAGCCCTGCACGAAGCCGTCGTCCGGCACGACCAGCGCCACCAGGTGCGGACGCTTGTCGCCGTGGACCATGGCCTGGCTGATCTCCGGCTGGCGGGTCAGGATGCCCTCCACGCGGGCGGGGGAGAGGGTGTCGCCGCCCGAAAGCACCACGATGTCCTTCTTGCGGTCGGTGATCTGGATGTAGCCCTCGGCGTCGATGTGGGCCAGATCGCCGGTGTGCAGCCAGCCGTCCTTGATGGTCTCGGCGGTGTGCTCGGGCATGCGCCAGTAGCCCTTCATGACGTGCGGCCCGCGCACCAGCAGCTCGCCGTCGGGCGCCAGCTTGACCTCGCAGCGGTGCAGCGGCGGACCGACGGTGTGCAGCTTCACCTTGCGCGGCGGGTTGCAGGCGATCACCGGCGCCGCCTCGGTCTGGCCATAGCCCTGGAGGATGCGCAGACCCAGCGCGGTGAAGAAGATGCCGATCTCCGGGTTCAGCGCCGCGCCGCCGGAGACCATGCCCTTCAGCCGGCCGCCGAAGCGGCCCCGCACCTTCTCGCGCACCAGGCGGTCGAGCACCAGGTCCAGGACGCGGCCCCAGGGCGCCGCCAGGCGCTCGCCCTCGTACCGCCGGCGTCCCAGGTCCAGCGCCTTGTGGAACAGCCAGCGCCGCGGCCGCGAGGACTTGCGCAGCCCGGCCAGGATGCGCTGGTGCAGCATCTCGTACAGCCGCGGCACGGCGGTCATGACGGTCGGCCGCACCTCCGCCAGCTCGGTGCTCAGTTGCTCGACCCCGCGCGAGTAGTAGATCTGCGCGCCGATCGTGACGGGGAAGAACTGCCCGGCGGTGTGCTCGTAGGCGTGGGAGAGCGGCAGGAAGGACAGGAAGATCTCCTCCGAGCCGCGCACCGACATGCCGCGCAGCAGGCGATAGGCCATCTCGCAGTTGGCGATGATGTTGCCGTGGGTCAGCATGACCCCCTTCGGCAGGCCCCCGGTGCCCGAGGTGTAGATGAAGCACGCCACGTCGTCGCGGCCCAGCGAGGCCATGGCGCGGTCGATGCCGTCGGGGCGCTGGGCTCCCATCGCCAGCACCTCGTCCCAGTGGTGCACGGGGAACTCGCCGGCGGGCACCTCGGATGCGTCCTCCATCACGATCGCCGCCCGGCAGTCCGGCGCGCGCACCGCCGGGGGCAGCAGGCGCCGGGCCAGCGCGTTCGTGGAGACGATGACCATCGCCGCCTCGCTGTCCTCCAGGATGTGCGCGTGGTCGGCCTCGGTGTTGGTGGTGTAGGCGGGGACGGTGATGCCGCCGGCCGTCATGATGGCCAGATCGGCGATCAGGAACTCGGGCCGGTTCTCGGCCACGAGGACGACGCGCTCTTCCATGCGCAAGCCCAGGGCGATCAGGCCCCGGGCCAGGTCGCGCACCTGGCCCGCCACCTCGCCGCGCGTCAGCGGTTGCCAGGCGCCGTCGCGCTTGGCCCACAGCATCGGCGCCTCCGGCGCCTCCGCCGCCCGGGCGAAGAAGGCGGCCGGCAGGCTTGTCAGGCCGTCATAGTCGATCAGCTTGTCCTCGTCCCGCGCATCAGGCATGGTCCCTCCCCCATTCGGCCGGTTGGCCCGGCCTGACGATATCTTGGCGGTGGCCTTATCGGGCCATATATCGACGACGGTCAAGGAGGAGTCGATGGCCGACGGCGCCGATCCCGCGGTGCGAAGCCTGTCCGCGGCACAGGACGATCTGGGCGGGCTGCCCGAGTGGAACCTGGCGGACCTCTATCCCGCCCCCGACTCGCCGGAGGTCAAGGCGGACCTGGACCGCGCGCGGTACCGGGCGCGGCAACTGCGCGAGGACTACGCGGGGCGGCTGGCCGACCTCGACGGCGAGAGCCTGGCCGTGGCGATCGAGCGCTTCGAGGCGGTCGAGGAGATGCTGGGCCGCCTGGCCAGCTATGCGCAGCTCGTCTACTCGGGGAACATGTCCGACCCCGAGGTCGGCAAGTTCTATCAGTGGATCCAGGAGGCGGCGACGGAGACCTCCTCCGACCTGGTGTTCTTCACCCTGGAACTGAACCGCATCCCGGACGAGGCGCTGGAGGCCAGGCTCGAAAACGCGCGGTTGGCACGCTACTGGCCCTGGATACGCGACACCCGCGCCTTCCGTCCGCACCAGCTTTCCGACGAGCTGGAGCGGCTGCTGCACGAGAAGCACGTGGCCGGTCGCGCCGCCTGGGTGCGGCTGTTCGACGAGACGATGGCGGCGCTGCGCTTCCCCGTGCAGGGCGAGGAGCTGACGTCGTCGGAGGTGCTGAACCGCCTGGTCAGCCACGACGGCGAGACGCGCAAGGCGGCGGCCAAGTCCTTCGGCAAGGTGCTGGGCGAGCACGAGCGCACCTTCGCGCTGATCGCCAACACCCTGGCCAAGGACAAGGCGATCGAGGACAAGTGGCGCGGCTTCGCGCGCCCGGTGTCCTCGCGCAACCTGGCGAACTTCGTCGAGGACGAGGTCGTCGACGCCCTGGTCGGCGCGGTCACCGAGAGCTTTCCCCGGCTGTCCCACCGCTACTACCGGCTGAAGGCGAAGTGGTTCGGGGTGGAGGCGCTGCCCTACTGGGACCGCAACGCGCCGCTGCCGGAGGACGAGGACCGCGTCGTCGCCTGGCCGGAGGCGGTGGACACCGTGCTGAGCGCCTACCGCGCCTTCTCGCCCGAGCTGGCCGACATCGGCCGGCGCTTCTTCGACGGCGGCTGGGTGGACGCGCCGGCGCGCGCGGGCAAGGCGCCGGGCGCCTTCGCGCATCCCACGGTGCCGAGCGCGCATCCCTACCTGCTGCTGAACTACCAGGGGCGCACGCGCGACGTGATGACCCTGGCGCACGAGCTGGGACACGGGGTGCACCAGGTGCTGGCCGGCGGGCAGGGGCACCTGATGGCCGACACGCCGCTGACCCTGGCCGAGACCGCCAGCGTGTTCGGCGAGATGCTGACCTTCCAGTCGATGCTGCGCGCCGAGGACGACCCCAGGCGGCGCAAGGTCATGCTGGCCGCCAAGGTGGAGGACATGCTGAACACCGTGGTCCGCCAGATCGCCTTTCACAACTTCGAGGCGCGGCTGCACGACGAGCGCCGCGAGGGCGAGGTGCTGGCCTCGCGCATCGGCGAGATCTGGCTGGAGACCCAGGGCGAGTCGCTGGGCCCGGCGATCGCCTTCGACGAGGAGTACCGGCACTACTGGTCCTACATCCCGCACTTCATCCACGTGCCGTTCTACGTCTACGCCTATGCCTTCGGCGACTGCCTGGTGAACTCGCTCTACGCCGTCTACGAGCAGGCGGACGGGGGCTTCGTCGAGAAGTACCTGGACATGCTGGCCGCCGGCGGCACCCGCCGCCATCGCGAGCTGCTGGCCCCCTTCGGCCTGGACGCCGCCGACCCCGGCTTCTGGCACAAGGGCCTCGGCCTCATCGAGCGCTTCATCGACGAACTGGAGCGCTACGACTGATACCGCCCGACGTTTGAGGAGACTCGTCCTTCGACAAGCTCAGGACGAGGTCCTCATCTATGGACCTTCCCGGCCGGTCAAGGACGTGCGTGGGAGCCGAA
>CAZLNO010000124.1:0-9284 GCA_964561005.1 uncultured Rhodovibrionaceae bacterium
GCGACGCAGCGAACTCCGGGGAGCCGAGGTGCATTACGTTTCCACCCGCGGCGAGGCCCCACGGCTGGGCTTCGACGACATTCTGCTGGCCGGCCTGGCCGGCGACGGCGGCCTCTACCTGCCCGAGGCCTGGCCGACCCTGACGCCCGAGCAGCTTGCCGGCCTCGCCGGGCGGCCCTACCCCGAGGTCGCGGCCGAGGTGATGCGGCCGTTCCTGGCCGGCTCCTGCGCCGAGGCCGCGCTGGACGATCTGACCGCCCGCGCCTACGCCACCTTTGCCCGCAGTGGCACCTGCCCGCTGGTGCAGGTGGACGAGGGCACCTGGCTGCTGGAGCTGTTCCACGGGCCCACGCTCGCGTTCAAGGACGTCGCGCTGCAGCTCCTGGGCGAGCTGTTCGAGCACGTCCTGGCCGCGCGCGGCGAGCGCATCACCATCGTCGGCGCCACCTCGGGCGACACCGGCTCGGCCGCCATCGAGGCCTGCCGCGGGCGCGAGCGCATCGACATCTTCATCCTCCACCCCAAGGGGCGCACGTCCGAGGTGCAGCGCCGGCAGATGACCACGGTGCACGACGCCAACGTCCACAACATCGCCGTGGAAGGCACTTTCGACGACTGCCAGGCGCTGGTGAAGGCCATGTTCGCCGACGCGCGCTTTCGCGAGGAGCAGGCGCTGTCGGCCGTGAACTCCATCAACTTCGCCCGCATCCTGGCGCAGACGGTCTACTACGTCACCGCCGCCGTGGCCCTGGGCGCGCCGCACCGGTCCGTGGCCTTCGCGGTGCCCACGGGCAACTTCGGCAACGTCTTCGCCGGCTATGCGGCGAAGCGCATGGGTCTGCCGGTGAACCGGCTGATCGTCGGGTCCAACCGCAACGACATCCTGACCCGCTTCTTCGAGACCGGCGCGATGACGGCGCGGGAGGTGGTGGCGACGCTGTCGCCCTCGATGGACATCCAGGTGTCCAGCAATTTCGAGCGGCTGCTCCACGACGTGCTGGACGGCGACGGCGCGGCGGTGGCGCGGGAGATGGCGCGCTTCAAGCAGAGCGGCCGCTTCGAGGTGGACAAGGCGCGGCTCGACCAGATCCTTCAGACTTTTGCCGGCGCGCGCTACGACGACGAGGCGACGCTGGCGGAAATCGGCCGCGTCCACGCGGACACGGGCATGCTGGTCGACCCGCACAGCGTCATCGGCCTGGCCGCCGCCCGCGACCGACGGCCGTCGCCCGAGGTGCCGGTGGTCGCCCTGGGCACCGCGCACCCGGCCAAGTTTCCCGACGCCGTCGAAAAGGCCACCGGCGTGCGGCCCGAACTGCCGCCGCGCCTCGCCGATCTCCATGAACGCGAAGAGCGTTACGTCACGCTGCCCAACGACCTCGCCGCCGTCCAGGCGCACCTGCGCGCGCGCAGCCGACGCACCGCCGCGGCGGGCCAGGGCGCGGCCTGAGGAGGGCTGGCAAGGGGCGAGGCGATGCCTATGTGCCTGGACAGACACGGGGCAAACCACAGCGAGAGGATGCGAAACCCAGCATGACGGTACAGGTGACCCGCCTGGAAAATGGCCTGAGAGTCGCGACCGACAGCGTGCCGCACGTCGAAACGGTGGCGCTGGGCGCCTTCATCGGCGTCGGCACGCGCCACGAGCCGGCGGAGCTGAACGGCGTCGCCCACCTGCTGGAGCACATGGCCTTCAAGGGAACCGCCCGGCGCAGCGCCCGCGACATCGCCGAGGAGATCGAGGCCGTGGGCGGCCAGCTCAACGCCTATACGGGGCGGGAGAGCACCGCCTTCCACGCCAAGGTGCTGAAGGAGCACACCGGGCTGGCCCTGGACATCCTGTCGGACATCCTGCTGCATCCGCGCTTCGACGCGGAGGAGCTGCGGCGCGAGCGCCAGGTGGTGCTGCAGGAGATCGGCCAGACGCACGACACCCCGGACGACATCATCTTCGACCACTTCCAGGAGACCGCCTTTCCCGGCCAGGGCGTCGGCCGGCCGGTGCTGGGCCGGGCGGAGATCGTGGCGCGGCTGGAGCGCGACGTCCTCCAGGCCTACCTGGACGGCCACTACGGCGCCGAGCACATGGTGGTCGCCGCCGCCGGCAACATCGCCCACGAGACCTTCGTCGAGATGGTGGCCCAGGCCTTCGGCGAGCTGCGCCGCGTCACCCCGGCGGCGGCGGAGCCGGCGCGCTACGTCGGCGGCGACTACCGCGAGGCGCGGGCGCTGGAGCAGGTGCACGTGATCCTGGGCATGCCGGGCGTCGGCTACCGCGACGACGACTACTACACCGCCGCCGTGCTGGCGACGCTGCTGGGCGGGGGGATGTCCTCGCGGCTGTTCCAGAAGGTGCGCGAGGAGCGCGGGCTGGTCTACACCATCTTCGCCTTCCACGGCGCGGCGGTGGACAGCGGCCTGTTCGGCGTCTATGCCGGCACCGGCGAGGCGGAGGTGGGCGAGCTGCTGCCCGTGGTGTGCGACGAGATCGGCGCGGTCGCGCGCCACGTCGAGGGCGCCGAGCTGGACCGCGCCCGCGCCCAGCTCAAGGCCAGCATCCTGATGGCGCAGGAGAGCACCAGCGGCCGCTGCGAGCAGCTCGCCAACCAGCTCCTGATCTACGGCCGACCGCTGTCGACCGACGAGATCGTCCAGGCGGTGGAGGCCGTGGACGCCGCCGCCGTGCAGCGGCTGGCCGGGCGCCTCGCGGAGAGCACCCCGACGCTGACCTGCCTGGGCCCGATCGAGCGCGTGGAGCCCTTCGATGATGTCGTCCGGCGCTTCGCGGCCTGAGAAAGCGGCCGCCCGGCCGCGCTGAGCCCCACCATGCTGTTCTCCTGGTTGCGTCCGCCCGGCGATCGACGACTCTTCCTCGAGGTCGGGCGCGTCTACCTGCGTCCGCCGCGCATGCGCGACTGGCGCGCCTGGGCTCGCCTGCGCGAGCGGAGCCGGGCCTTCCTGGCCCCATGGGAGCCGACCTGGCCGGAGAACGCGCTGACCCGCGCCGCCTTCCGCCGCCGCTTGCGCCAGCACGGCGAGGAAATGCAGAACGGCCACGGCTACAGCTTCCTGATCTTTCGCAAGAGCGACGACGCGCTGGTGGGCGGCATCTCGATGACCAACCTGCGTCGCGGCGTCGCGCAGACGGCCAGCCTGGGCTACTGGATCGGCGAGCCCTACGCCCGACAGGGCTACATGGCCGAGGCGCTGATCGCCGTGCTCGGCTTCGCCTTCGACATCCTGCACCTGCACCGCGTGGAAGCCGCCTGCCTGCCCGGCAACACCGCCTCGCAGGGCCTGCTGCGCAAGGTCGGCTTCGTCGAGGAGGGCTACGCCCGCGGCTATCTCCGCATCAACGGCGAATGGCAGGACCACGTGCTCTTCGCCATCCTCCGCGACGACCCGCGCGGCTACGACGTCTGGGCCGAGCAGCGCAGCGCGACCCGGCGCCAGGCGGCTGGTGAAGCCAAGAGGGAGCACCAGCCGTCGGTGCGGGTTTGAGCGCGGGTTGGCTTTCCACGAGTGGCGTTATCCAGCGGCCCCGCCGTTGCAATTTCTTAGAAAAGTTCTGAATTTCACCCAACGCGAATCCGGGGCATGATGCGCTCCGTGGCTCGCGGTCTCCAACGAGGACGCGCGCATGATCGAGACCTCCGTCTGGACAGTCTTTCTGGCCGCCCTCGCCACGGCCGTGGCCACGGGGCTGGGCGCGCTGCCGTTTCTGTTCGTCCACCACATGTCGCGGCGGTGGGAGGCGCTGGGCAACGCGGTGGCGGCCGGACTGATGATCGCGGCCAGTCTTGGCCTGATCAACGAGGGCGTTCATGTCGGTCCGTGGCGGACGCTCCTGGGAATTGGCGCCGGCGTGGTGTTCATGATCCTCAGCCACCGGCTGATGCACACCGACAGCGACCTCTCAATCGGGTCGCTGCGCGGCGCGGACGCGCGCAAGGCGTTGCTGATCGTCGGCGTGATGACGCTGCACTCCGCGGCCGAGGGCATCGGCGTGGGCGTTTCCTTCGGCGGCGGGCAGGAGCTGGGTCTGCTGATGACGCTGGCGATCGCCATCCACAACATTCCCGAGGGCCTGGCGATCTCCCTGGTTCTGGTGCCGCGCGGGGTCAGCGTCCTCCAGGCCGCGTGGTGGAGCGTGTTCTCCTCGCTGCCGCAGCCGGTGCTGGCGATCCCGGCCTTCCTTTTCGTCGCGGTGTTCCAGCCGCTGCTGCCCTTCGGCCTGGGTCTGGCGGCCGGAGCGATAGTGTGGATGACATTGCGCGAGATGATCCCCGACGCCCTGCGTGCGGCCGCGGCGCGCGAGGTGTTCGGCGCGCTGGGGCTGTCCGTCGCGGGCATGCTGGTGCTGGGCTGGGCGGTGATGGGCGGCTGAGGCGGCGAACGGTCCGTCCCGGCGGTTCACCTCGCGCCGGCATCGGGATAGTCTCGCGCCATGGCCCGCGTTCTTTACCATCTTCCCGTGCATGTCGCCTCCCGCAAGGTCCGCCTGCAACTTCGGGAGAAGCAGCTCGACTTCGAGCTGAAGGCCGAGCAGGTCTGGCAGCGGCGCGAGCGCTTCCTGCGGCTGAACCCCGCCGGGGAGGTCCCGGTCCTGGTGGAGGCCGACGGGTCCTATATTCCGGAGGGCCGGGTGATCGCCGAATACCTGGAGGAGGTCTATCCCGACCCCGGCCTGCTGGGCGGCTCGCCGCTGGACCGGGCGGAGGTGCGGCGCCTGGTCGCCTGGTTCGACGTCAAGTTCGGCCGCGAGGTCAGCGAGAACCTGGTCGACGAGAAGATCATGAAGCGCCTGACCCGGAGCGGGCAGCCCGACTCGCAGTGCATCCGCGCCGGTCTGGCCAACATTCACTACCACCTCGACTACATCGCCTGGCTGTGCGATCGACGGACCTGGCTGGCCGGCAGCGGCTTCAGCCTGGCGGACATCGCCGCCGCGGCGGCGCTGTCCTGCGTCGACTACCTGGGCGATGTGCCCTGGGAGCAGCATCCCGGCGCCAAGGACTGGTACGCCCGCGTCAAGTCGCGTCCGTCCTTCCGCGATCTGCTGGCGGATAAGGTGCCGGGCCTGCCGCCGCCGCCGCACTACGCCGACCTGGATTTCTGACGCCCGCCGGCGCCGACCTGGTTCCCTGCCCTGGCGGCGGACGCGGGCTCCCGCGCGCCCTCGCCGGGGGCTTCGAGAACCCGCGATTCCGGGAGCACCAGCGCCACCTCGGTGCCCTCGCCGACCTCGCTGCTGACCTCCAATTCGGCGCCGTGCAGGTCGGCGAACTGGCGGCTGACGGCCAGACCGATGCCGGTGCCCTGCTTGCGATGCCGCCGGGCGTTCTCCCCCTGGGTGAAGGGCTCGAAAATGGTGGGCAGGCCCTCCGCCGGGATGCCCACGCCGGTGTCGCGCACGGCCACCCGGCATGTGCCGTCGACGCGGGCGGTCACGGTCACCTGGCCGTTCTCCGGCGTGTACTTGACGGCGTTCGAGAGGAAGTTCAGCAGGATCTGCTTCACCGCCCGCTCGTCCGCCCGGACCAGGCAGTCCCGCGGCACCTCCGCCGTCAGCGTGAGATTCTTCGACGCCGCCTTGGGACGCACCAGGGCCAGGCACTGGTCCACCATCTCGGGCAGGGAGACCGGGACCTCGTGCAGCTCGAACCGGCCCGATTCCACCTTCGCGAGGTCCAGGATGTCGTTGACGATCTCCAGCAGGTGCTGGCCGCTGCGGTGTATGTCGCGGGCATACTCCCGATAGCGCGGATTGCCGAGCGGCCCCATCATCTGCATCGCCATGACCTCGGCGTAGCCGATGATCGCGTTCAGCGGCGTGCGCAGCTCGTGGCTCATCGAGGCCAGGAACTCGGACTTCGCCCGGTTCGCCCGCTCGGCCTCCTCCTTGGCGGCGGTGCGCTCCTTCAGGGAGTGCTCCAGATGCCGCTGATACCAGGCCAGGCGGCGCGCGGTGCGCTGGCGCAGCCGGGCGTAGAAGACCAGGCCCGTGATGATGAGGAGGAGCAGTATCAGAATGACCGCGACGGCGATCACCAAGTTGGGGTATTTCTCCCAGATGCGCTCCGGCTTGTTGACGAAGAGGGTGCTGGCCGGCAGCTCGTCCTCGGCGATTCCGTGGCGCGCCAGAATCGCATGGTCGAAGACATAGCGGTTGGGGCTCTCCCGGCGGACGGCCATCTCGGCGGGGGAGTCGCCCCGCAGGATTCGTGCCGCCATGTGGCCCGCCGCGCGCCCCTGGGCCTGGTGGCTGATCACCTTGCCGCCCAAAACGCCGTTGCCGATGCCGTGACGCCACAGGTGGTAGACCGGCCCCTCGGCGTGCTGCTGGATGAAGTGAAGGCTTTCCGCGAAGGAGCGCGTTTCCCCCGCGCGGTCCTGGAAGGCCGCGAGCAGCAGGATGTCGGTCCCGGCCGGCCGGCTGGCGAGCGCGTGGCCCAGCTCGCCGTAGGTCATCTCGGCAAGCGACAGCACCTCCAGCTCGAGGCCTGGCAGCTCCGCCGCCACCTTGCGCAGATGCGCCAGGTCCTTGCGGCCGGTGACGCTGGCGTCGGCGATCGCGACCACACGGCCGTCGGAGGCGGTTAGCCGGCGCATCAATCGCAGGGTGTCGGCCGTCGAGGTCGCCTCGACCACGCCGGTCACGCGGGGGTTCGTGTCCTGCGCCCGGGCCAACGCCCGGTCGTTCACGCCCAGGAAGACGATGGGCAAATCGGCAAAGAGTCCGTCCTGCTCGGCCAGCGCGAATCGGAGCGCGTTGTCGTCGGCGACGATGACCGCGTCGTAGGGTGGCAGTTCGGCCAGCTTGGCCTTGAGCAGGCGTCGGAAGCGGGGCACCTGCCGCGCCACGGGAAAGCGCTTGGTGTCCATGTATTCGACGTCGAGGGTGACGTGCCGGTCCTCCATCCCCGCCGCCCGCAGGCCCTCGCGAATGCCGGCGACCTGCTCGAAGAAGGTGGGAAACGCCGGGTGATAGGCGCTGACGAAGAGGACGCGGTGCCCGGCCGCCGCCGGCTCGACAGGGGTGAGCAGCAGCGCGGCCAGCAGCGCCAGCGCGGCCGCGACCCCGCACGGCGCGCGGAACCGCATTCCGATGGGCTTTCCGGAAAGGATCGACACGACAGCCTGTCCGCCCCTTGAAGCTGCAAGACCACACCTCGCGGCAACTTTGCACGGACATTGCGAATCAAAGGTAAACAGGATGCCCGGCAGCGCCAGGGCGCGGCGACGCGGCCGGAGGCGGCGCGCTATTGCAGTTGTGTCTCCTCGCCGGCCGTCCCGGCCTCCAAGGCGGGCTCGGTGCCGTCCGCGGAGGTCGCCACGTCCATGCGCTCCAGGTTGCGGCGGGCCGTCTCGGCGGCTGGCGAGCCGGGGGCGACCTCCAGCAGCTTCAGCCAGTCCTGGCGGGCGCCGGCCTCGTCGCCGGCCAGGCGGCGCAGGATGCCGCGCTCCAGCAAGGCCTCGGGGTCGTCCGGGTCGAGGTCGAGCGCCCGGTTCGCGTCCTCCCGCGCCATCCGAGGCGCCTCGGCATAGCGATAGGCGCTGGCGCGGAAGGCGTAGATCTCCGGGCGCTCCGGGGCCAGCTCGCTGGCCCGGTTCAGATCGTCGATCGCCGGCCAATAGCGGCCCATCTGGAAGCGGATCAACGCGCGGTCGATCCACAGCTCCACGTCCTCGGGCCGCAGTTCCAGCGCTTGATCGATCGTGGCCTCGGCGCGCGGCAGGTCGTCGGCCAGCAGCCAGGCCTGCCCCGCCTGGGCCAGGGCGTCGGCGCGCAGCGCCACGTCGGTGCCTTGTTCCATCGTCCGGGCCAGGTCCTCCAGCTTGCGCCCGGCGGCGGCGTAGTCGCCGGCGTTCAGCAAGGCCACCGCCTCGCAGTGCCGGGCCGGGTCGCCACCGCCCTGGTCCTGCCAGGTCCGGGCGCTCTCGATCGCCGCGTCGGGGTCGCTGCGCGCCAGGTACATGCAGTCGGCGTATTCCTCCGCCGCCTTGACCTCCGCCGCCTTCGCGGAGTCCGCTGCCGACTCCTGGGCGTTCGCCGCGGCGAGGGCGATCAGCATGGCGGGCAGAAGGGTGGGCAGGACGGGCAGAAGGCGGCGGGAAAGGCGGATCGGGGTCATGTGGTCACGGCTCCGGCGCTGGCTTGCGGAATGGTCGCGGCGACCTTACCGTCCCGGTTCCCGGGCGGCGTTGCAAGCGGCGAAAGCGAGGCGAAGGAATGACGACACGGCGGCTGTTCTGCTTCGGCCTGGGCTACAGCGCGCAGGTGCTGGCGCGCCGGCTTCTCGGCCAGGGCTGGCGGGTGGCCGGCACGGTGCGCGATGCCGCGAAGGCCGAGGCCCTGGCGCGCGACGGGATCGAGGCCGTCGTGTTCGACCGCGACCGCCCGCTGGCGGACCCGGCGGCGATACTGGCCGGAACCACGCACCTGCTCGGCTCGGTGCCGCCGGACGGGGAGGGGGCGAGCGGCGACGCCGTGCTGGACCACCACGCGGCGGACATTCTGGCGCTGCGGGAGTCGCTGGCCTGGGTGGGCTACCTCTCCACCACCGGGGTCTACGGCGACCGCGACGGCGGCGAGGTGGACGAGGACTCCGGCCTGCGCCCCACCAGCGCGCGCAGCCGCCGCCGCGTCGCCGCCGAGCGCGCCTGGCGCGCGCTGCACGGCGAGGATGGCCTGCCGGTGCACGTCTTCCGCCTCGCCGGCATCTATGGCCCCGGCCGCAGCCCGCTGGACGCCGTGCGCAAGGGCACCGCCCGGCGCATCGACAAGCCGGGGCAGGTATTCAGCCGTATCCATGTCGCCGACATCGCCACGGTTCTGGAAGCCTCGATGACGCGGCCGCATCCCGGCCGCGTCTACAACGTCTGCGACGACCATCCGGCCGCGCCGGCCGAGGTGACCGCCTGCGCCTGCCGTCTGCTGGGCGTCGATCCGCCGCCGCTGGTGCCGTTCGACGAGGCGGAGATGTCGGAGATGGCCCGCACCTTCTGGCGCGACAACAAGCGCGTCGGCAACCGCCGCCTGCACGAGGAGCTGGGCGTGGTGCTGGCCTATCCCGACTACGCGACGGGACTGCGCGCGATTCTGGAGGACGAAGCGGGCCGCGGTTCGGGTCACGGCGTGTCCACCGATGATGACGGATGATGACGCCTGCAGACGCGCTTGCGCCTTCCGCCGCGAAGTCCGGTTCCTCGATGTGGACGGATGATGACGGATGATGACGTCCGTACGCTTCCGCCGCGCCGTCCGGGGCGGGATGATGACG
>CAZLNO010000125.1:0-9274 GCA_964561005.1 uncultured Rhodovibrionaceae bacterium
CCGCTACAATATTTCGCTATCCCTCGAATTCGGGGTGGGGGCGAATGGCGTGGCGCAAGAGAGTCGGCCGCTCGCTGTGTCAAAGCTGGCCGAGAGACCAGGGCTGTAGCCGGATGGCCGCGCCAGCTGGAAGCTCCGCTTGCCCCGTTCCAGCGGGCAAAACGAAATTGCCATCCGTCACGCTGCCCAGCCACCGCAGGCCGCGCAAACCGATCCCCCTGAGAACGCCGGCTATTGTCTTTGTCAATCCGTGTCAATCCGTGGCCGGCCAGCGCGATCACCCCATGGCCGGGCTTTGCTTTTTAGAGCAAAGTGCGACCGTTTCGCAACTGTTTACATGAAGGAATCAGTTCGGCCTGGCGCCGTCTGCGCCTTCGGTTTCCTCCGCTTTCCCCGACGTCGTGGCGTCGAACATCTCGCTATAGTCGCCGCCACTTTCCGCCGGGACCAAAAGCTCGCGTGACAGGCTTCGCTTGCGCGCCAGCAGGGCGTTCAGCTTCAAGTCGAACGACTGCTCGCCGAACGCGGGGTGGCGGGCCATGGGACAGTAGACGGTGACAGGCTTTTTCTGGCCGATGCGATAGACGCGGTCGTTGCACTGGTCCTCGACCGCCGGATTCCACCAGCGGCTCAAGTGGATCACGTGGTTGGCCGCGGTGAGCGTGAGCCCCACGCCGGCGGCACGGGGCGAGAGCAGCATGACGTCGAAGCCCGGCGGCTGGGCCTGGAACTCGTCCACGTAGGCCTGCCGCCGCGCCGAGGGCGTGCCGCCGTTGATAATTCTAGGCGTGCGCGCGAGGCCGTGGCGCACGCGAAGAATGTCGGCGAAGACGTCCTGCATCTCGCGCGCCTCGATGAAGACGAGCGCCTTCTCGCCGCGCCGGTGGATCGCGTCGAGCGCCGCCAGGCACTGGCGAACGCGGGCGGAGTCCTTGACATAGCTGTCGTAATCCGCCGTTCGGCCGAGCACCTCCGACGGCGGGCGTGGATGCAAGGAGACGCCGCGCATGGCGTGCAGGATTTCCAGGATGCGTTTCTTGCCGCCGCCCGCGCGCGCATCCCGCACCAGGGTTTCGTAGGCCTCGGCCTGCGGCGGCGGCATGTCGGCCGGCAGCTCCTCGGTCCGTCGCTCCGGCAACGCGCCCGGCAATTCCACCGCGCCCTTCATCCGCCGCAGCATCACAGGGGCACCCGCCGACGCGTCGGTCATGGTGCCGTGCAGGGCCTGCAGCGCGTTACGGTCCTCGGCGTCATAGGTCTGGCTGAAGCTGTGCAGATCGCCCAGGAGGCCGGGGTGCAGGCGGTCCATGATCGACCAGAGATCGCTGAGGCGGTTCTCCACGGGCGTTCCCGTGAGGCCCAGCACGAAATCCGCGTTCAGCGTCTTGGCCGCATGCGTGTTGATGGTGGTGGGCGTCTTGATCTTCTGGATCTCGTCGAAAATGACGAAGGGATAGGCAATGGCGGCGAAGGTGAAGTGATAGTTCGCAAGCGTCTCGTAGGTGGTCAGGATCCAGGCGGCTTCGCGCATCCGATCCACGTCCAGGCCGCGGCGCCCCATTTCGATGTCACGCCCGCTTTGCCGGTCCATGCGGAGCTTCTTGACGCCGCTACCGTACAGCTCCAGCACAGGTCCCAGCCCCCCATTGACCAGATGGGTGTCGTGCTCGGCCCGCCAGTTTTTGAGCAAGGCGGTCGGCGCCACGACCAGGAACGGACCACGCCGACCGCCGGGAGCATGCGCATGGTGCTCATCCAGCCAAGCGGCAAAAGCCAAGGCTTGCAGGGTCTTGCCAAGGCCCATGTCGTCGGCCAGCAGCGCGCCGGGCCGCCCGATCCGCCAGTTCGCGACCATCCAGTCGAAGCCCTCGCGCTGGTGGGCCAGCAGCTTGCCGGGATCGATCAGACGGGCCGGCGGCGACAACGGCGCGTGCGGCGTGCGTGGACGGAGCGGCGCTTGGTAACTCAACTCCTCGATGTTGTCCTCGATTTCCAGGACATAGCGCGTATCCGAAGCCGAGGGCTGCTCGCCCTCGTCCGCGGCAGCCTGATCCGCTTCGGGTTGCGGGGCCTGCTCGGCGGCGAGCATGCGCCGCGCCACGTCGTCGAGCTGCTGGATCGCTTGCTGCGTGTCCGGGCTTACCGGGATCGCTTCCGCCTCCGCGAAGCTGAAGCTCTCCTGGCCGGCGGCGTCGGCTTCCGCGTAGCGCTGCTTGAGTTCGCCCACCTGTTCCGGCGCCAGCTCGACCACGCGGCCGGCCACCTGCAGGCCGAGCTTTTCCGGCAGCCAGCTCGACTGCGCCTTGGGCAGCCACGGCAGGACCTTGGGCTGCCAGACACCAATGTCGCGGATGCGATCGGCGTACTGCTGCGTTTCGAGGAACAGTCCGACCGCCGCGGGCGAGTCGGGATCGAGGTCGAGGTCGGCGGCGATCTCGGCGCGCGGGTTCTGCAGAAAGGCCCGCTTCTCCGCCAGCGGCGCGCGTTGTTTGCGTTTCACGACGTTGAGCGCCTGTCGCAGCGGCTCGTCGAAGACCACGAACTGGTTGCGTTTCAGGGGATAGGCCCAGCGGCATTCGCGATCGGGCCCGAACCGCTTCTCGACAAAGAGGTCCTGCACCTCCTTGGGCAGCAGTGCTTCCGCCTCGTCGATCAAGTCATCGACGCCCTGGCCCCCTGGATCGTCCGGGTCGGCATCCGCGCCTTCGGGGTCGAGGGCCGTCCGCGTGCGCTGATGCCGGCCGAACAGCACCGGATCGAAGGAGATGTCGTCGGCGCGCATGTCGATGGAGAGGGAGAAGGCGCCGGCGTGCAGGATCTGCAGATCGGCCAGATAGCCGTCGGGGCGGAGGCTCTGGCCCGTGGCCCGTTGCAGCGCCTCCTGGACGGGGGTCCAGGCGGCGAGGCGGGCATCGGTGTCGCGGGTGTCGGCCACGCGAAAGGCGTCCACGGCCTCCGCCACCTCGAACAACGGCTGCGGCAGCCTGTACCAGTGCTCGCCGGATCGGGCCAGGGCACCGGTGCGCTTCACCGTGACCCGCGTGGTGCCGTGGCGCAGCCAACGCAGGCTGATGTCGAAATCCGCTTCGTCGAGCCGACCGTGGCTGTTCAGGGACAGGACGAAGGGAATCGTCGGCGGCAGGTTCAGGTCGCGCGCCTGCGGCTCGTGCAGCCCGGCCACCGCCGCGTGGGGCACGCGTACGGCGGCCTCCCCCTCGATGGCGGCGATCTCCCGGTCGATCCAGTGCCGCAAAAGACCGATGCCGGGCTGCTTGCGCGCGTCCGGCCAGTCGGCGACCGGCACCGGCTTGCCGGCACCGATCAGGCCCTTGCGGATGAGCCGGAATTCGATGCCGTCCGCCTTTGCCTCGTATGTCCAGGTCAACGCCATAACGATGTCACCGGAGAGCTTTCACTTGGAAGTTGCGTTCGCTGATTGCAATGCCGGTTTTCTGGCGGATGAAGGCCGCGATCTTGCGCTGCCACGCGTAGCCTTGGGAGTGATGATGCGTCACCTGGAGGCCTCCCTTGGGCGCCTGGGTTGGCGCGAGCTGTCCGGAGACGTAGCGGGCCCGATACAGGCGCGGCGCTTCGGAGTCCTCATGGGGCCAGACGATACAACGGCCGTCGTGGCTCCAGTCGCAGATCGTGAGATTGCCGATCCGCATCAAAAGCACGGCGTGGTTTGGCAGCACCACCTTGCCCCAGTTTTCCAGGACCCCGAACGAGGCCTCCTTGCCGAACGCGGCTCGCGCCTCGCGCGCTCCCTGCGGCCCGAAGGCCACCCAGGCCTGCTCGATGGCGCCCGCTTCGTGGTAGGCGTTCCAGAATGCCCGGCGGTAGAGCCAGTGTCCGGGCTTGGCGACCCGGTCCACGATGTCGAAGAACTGCCGCAGCGATTCCCCGGTCAGCCAGCGGGTGACGACATCGCGCTCGTCCGGCACCTGGACCCAGAGGTGCGGGTGCAGGCGCGGGTCCTTCAGATGGGTGAGCACGACGTCCAGGATGATCCGGCGCAGGCTCTCCTCGGGGTCGCGCTCGGCGAACGGCCCCACGATGGTTCGCGCCAGTCGCGTGGCCGCGCCCTCGAAGCGCGGACCGTCCTCGGCAAAGGCCCAGCGCTCGGCCGTGCGGACCAGGTCGGCCTTGGGCGAGGCTTGCAGGCGCCCGGCGATGCGGGCCATGCCGTGATGAAACACGCTTGCGGCAAATCCCGCGCGGGCCAGTTCGCCGGTCAGGCCGTAGGGCGCGAGCAGCTCTTGCGGCGTCAGGTTTCCGCCGGCACAGGCGTCGACGGCGGTTCTTACCGCCTCTGCCGGGTCGAAAGCGTTGAGGTCGGCATCCAGCCGAGCGGCCATGCCGCCCACCCTGGGGGCCAGGCGCCGCAGGGTCCGGCCCACAAGCGCCAGGCCGGGGCGGCCGGGCGCAAAGAACCGGAGGTAGGCGGCGGCCAGAACGTTCACCAGGCTGCGCCGCGCCCGCCGTTCGATCTCCGCCAGCAGCGCCGCCAGCACGCCTTCGTCGTCGGCCAGCGGCGCCTCGCCGCGCCACAGGCAGGCCGGCGCATATTTCAGATCCCGTCGGGTCATCTCGGCGGTCCGGCCACGCCGGGCCAAATCGCGCAGCCGGGTCGCGATCCGGTCGAGATCGGGCGGCTCGAAGACGCCGCCGCTCAGCGCATGCTGTTCCGCGACGGCCTGCGCCGCCGCCGTCATCCGGGGCACCTCGGGCAGGGCCGCGCGCTGGGCCAAAAGCGCGGCGAAGTCGTCGACCGATCGTAAGCGGGCGCGCAGGGTCATTGCTGCTGCAACACGCTGTTGAGGCGCTGCTCGACGCGCTGCAGCGCCGCCTCGTAGGACAGGTTCATGACAAAGCGCAGATCGATCCGGCGATTGCGCCGCATGTCCGCCTCGCTGCGCTCGGCCACGGCCGGGCGGTTCTCGCCGTAGCCGGCCACGCTGAAAAGGTACTGGCCCCCGTCGTTTTGCAGCCCGGTCGCCACCCCGGACTCCTCGTCCAGAGCCCGGAAGGTGTTGATGGCGCGTCGGACCGACAGATCCCAGTTGTAGGCCTGGCGGCCCTCGCTGTCGGTGTGCCCCTCGACGAACACGGCTTCCAGGCGGAATTGCCGGTCGTCGCCATCGGGACAGCCGGCCGTCCCGCGCAGATCCTTCGGGACCCGGGCATAGCACGGCAGCACGGCATCGAGCGCGGCGGCGAGCTGGGCCACGGCCTGCTGCCCGGCGGCGTTCAGGGAATCCTCGTCGCTGTCGAACAAAAGTTCGTCCGGCAGGCGCAGCACGCCGGTCGCCACGTGGATGGTGACGTTGATGCCCTTTTCGGCCAGACGCTGCTTGATGTCTTGCAGCATCCGGCTGCGCTGCTGCTCCAGGTCGCGCATCTCGCGGACCTCGTTGCGCACGGCCTGGACGGTGTCGAGGATTTCCTCGCGCGTGCGCTGCGTCTGCTGCTCTTCCCGCTTCAGCTCCTCCTCCGCGTCCTTCAGCATCAAGGCAAAAGCCATCAGCATGATGATGAAGATGAACAGCAGCCCGACCATGATGTCGGTCATCGAGACGAAGTAGCTTTCCTCCGCCTCCTCCTCGGCGCCGTGCGGCGCGCCCCATTGGTCGAGGCTGGTCATGCGCTCGGCCTGGACCCGCCGTTCGGGCCCGTGTGATTGACCCACTGCTCCAGCGACTCGCTGAGCGACTCCGCCGCCTCGTTGATGCCGTGGACGGTGGTGCTGAGGCCCTCGGTGGCTTTCGTGAAGCTGCTGTCGAAGTTCTTCAGGAACTCGGCGAGGCGCTGCTCCTGAACCTGCAATGTGGTCTGGAGCTTCTCGTACGCGCGTTCGAGGTCCTCATCGACCTTTTCGAAGCGCTCCTTGTAGCTCTCCCAGCTCTGCCGCACCCGGTCCGAGACCTCCGTCAGGCTGTGGGCGAGCTGGCCCGCGGTGTGCAGGGCCTGGTCGATTTGCTGGCCCGTGTCGGTGACGCTTTTCTCCAGTTGGCGGGTCGTCTGGGCAAGCTGCTGCCCGGCCTCGCTCAGCGGTTTGACGCTGCCGCGGACGTCCTGGGCCGCGCCGGAGAGGGCGTCGGAGACCTCGCGGCTGCGGTTGACGATGCCGTCGAAGGCGTCGGCCTGCGCCGCCACGCTGCGGTCGACCTGTTGCAGGCGCTCGCTCAGTCCGTCGATGCCGGCGCGCAGGCCCTCGACCGAGTCCTGCAGGCGCGCGCGCAGGTCCTCCGCGAAGGCGCTCGACGCGGCGGCGTTCTGCTCCGCCGAGGATTGCAGCGACTGCGCGGCCGTTTCCACCCGGCTGGCGAAGGCCTGGGAGGCCGTCTGCCCCTGTTCGGCGAGCTTCTCCGCCACGGCCTCGCTCTGCTCGGCGATCCGCTGCAGGGTCGATTCGAGCTGCCCGCCGAGGTCGTTGCCGGCGCTGGCGACCTGCGCGCGAAGCTGCTCGACGAGGTCCGAGACCGCGGTGGCCACCTCGCGCATCGTCGCTTCCAGGCGTTCCGAGCCCTCGGCCATCCGGCGGGCGAACTCGTCGCCGCTGGACGACATCGATCCCTGCATGCGCTCCAGCGTCTGTTGAAGGGTTTCCAGTGTCCCGGACATGGCCTGGAGATGCGCGCCCGCCGAGCCCTCCATGGTCTGGGCGAACTTGTCGACCATGGCGCCCACGCCCTCGGTGTTGTGCTGGGCCAGGGTGTCGGTGGTCTGGCGGACCTGCTCGGCCACCGGCTTCAGCGCCTCGTTCAGCATGCCGGGCAGATGCTGCTGCAGGCTGTCGCTGACGTTCTTGCCGATGGTGAAGGCCACCTCCTCGTTGATCTTCTTGGTCTCGGCCAGTTGCTCCCGGCCGGTGTCGCGCAGATCGGCGAAGATTTCCTGGGGCGTGGCGAAGATCATCTTCTCCTCCACCGCCCTGCAGAACGCGTTGAAGGCGCCGTCGAGCCAGGTGGTGTAGATCCGAAAGCAGAACGACAGGACGATCGAGGCGCCCAGGCCGGCGATGGACGTCCAGAACTTGAAGGTCGCCGCCGCCAGAAGGTCCTGCAGGCCGGCCACGGCCGTCGCGACGTCGCCGCCGACGCTGCGCGTGGCGAAGTTGAGCGCGGCGACCAGCCCGACGAAGGTCAGCAGCAACCCCACACCCACGAAATAGTTCGGCAGGTGCGGCATGAAACGCAGCGCCACGCGCTCCTGCTGCAGGTGCTGGGTGTTGATGAAGGCCTGGGGGCGGACGGTGTTTTGCACCGCCGGCGGATCGTCGCGCCGGACCACGGTTTCCCGGAATTCCGTCCAGCCATGTCCGATCAGCCGGTCGCGCTCCAGGCGGCTGGAAACGGTATCGAACTCCTCGGCGAAAGTGGTCTGGTCGTAGCGTTTGACATGCCGGCGCAGGCCGCCCACGCGAAGGACGAGGGAAACGACGTACAGAAAATAGCCGACCGCCAAGCTCCCGCCCGCTGCCAGAATGCCGCCCGCCAATACGAGGGGCGTGTGCTCGTCCTCGAACTGCGCGAAGATCCAGGTTGCCGCGATGTCCATGACCGCCGCGACATCGGCGGAAAGGAACCAGACCGCGACACAGGCGGCGGCAGCAAGTACGACAATTGGAAACCAGGATGGCATCGTGTCGCGACGACCTATGTTGAATATCGTGCTTTCAAGGACGGAAAAAAGAACGGATGCACGCCTTGGGCCACGGGAGCGGGAACCATCCTGTTCAAACACAACGTCTTGGTATCGCAAATATGTAAGACTTTCAACCACGATCCGTGTGCGATCCCTCGTCGGTCGGGAGCGTGCTTTTCGAGTCACGAAACATCGGCTTCGAACGGCTTGCCGCCTATTCGCGCAGGAACACCTCGGCCCGGTGGACGGCCAAGTTTACACCACTCCGACAGACACGACCCGCGCCTGTCCGCCCGAAATGTTGACACCTGCACGCATCCGCACACGTCCAACGCTGTCCGCACCCGTTATCCCTTCGCCGTTTCTCACCGTGTCCAAGAGGACCCCCGCAGCCTGCCACAAAACCATGAACAATTCCCGAACACGAGCCGGCGCCGGCTCGGCGCGGACACCTGGTTTCCGTAGTTTCCGGAGGGTGGCCTCGCCGCGGGCAAGCCGCCGAACGGCCGTGGTGTCGCGACGGTCGTTGGCGGCTTGCTGCGCGAAGCCGCCCTGCGCGCGACGACGCTGCCCGCACTGCTTGACACCATCGCATGCGTGGGTAACGCTGGTTGTCGGGAGTCGAAGGACTCCCGGGGGTGTCACAACCCCCAACATCCAAGGTCGTCGTCGGCCCGCTTGGGTCGGCGGCGACTGGGTGGTACATAGCTCGCCGGGCGGCGCGTTCGCCCGGAACGGTGGCGTGTGACCGCCCAATGCCGCGGCCTGTGGAGACACGGGCCGGGAGCCGGTGGCGTATGTCCAGGGCGCCTGGCGCCTAAAGGCCATCGGACCTTTTGGATGTTGAAGGTTGTGACCTCCCGGCCGCCGCGCCGCGCGTGGCTTCGGGGCGCGGCGGCGGTTTTCCGCTTGTCGTCCGGGAGGATCGCCATGACCCAGCCGCCCCGCCCGCCGCACCCCGGCCGGCCCGCCGACCCCGACACCGCCCGCGAAACCGAGGCCGCGCCCGACCCCGGCGCCGTGCTGCGCGGCCTGCGGCTGGCGAGCGGTCAGGACCCCGCCGCCTTCGCCGCCGCGCTGGGCCTGTCGGCGGATCGCCTGCACGCGCTGGAGCGCGGCGAGGCGGCACTGCCCTCGACGCTGCTGCCGCGCCTGGCCGAGGTGCTGGACGCGCCGCTGGAAACCCTGGTGGCGGAACTCTACGGCGTCCCCCACCGCGCCGCCGAGATGGAGGCCCTGGCCCGCGCCTACGCCGCCATCCCCACCCCCGCCCACCGCGAGGCCGTCCTGGCCCTGGCGCTCGCCCTCTCGGCGGAGGGGGAGGCGGGGTAGGGTGGCTTGTCTGTCGACCAGGCTTCGCCTTCGCCGCAGGCAAGCCGCCGAAGGCGGTTACCGCCGAACGGTCGTTGGCGGCTACGTGCTACATGCTTCGCCGTTGCCCACCGTGTCCAAGAGCACCCCGCAGCCTGCCACAAAAACATGAACAATTAACGAACACGGGCCAAGGCCGGCTCGGAGCGGACGCCCGGCTTTCGTAGGGTGGCTTCGCCGAAGGCAAGCCGCCGACCGGTGGTGGTGCCGCGACGGTGATTGGTGGCTTGCTTCGCGAAGCCACCCTACGGGCTGG
>CAZLNO010000126.1:0-9226 GCA_964561005.1 uncultured Rhodovibrionaceae bacterium
ACGCGCATCAGCGAACGGACCCCTTGGCCGGCGGTTCGTGACGCGGTCTTGCCGCGTCCCCCTCCCTGGCCCTCCCCCAAAGGGGAGGGGACTGCGCCGTGCCAGTGATGTGCGCCATACCGGTGATGAAGGACTCCAACCAGTCCCCTCCCCCCTGGGGGAGGGCCAGGGAGGGGGACGCGCCGCAAGGCGCGTCACGGCGCCAACGCTTCCGATGGTCCGCCGCCCGGGTCGGGGCGAGTCGCCGCCTTGATGCCACCGTCCCGTCCTTCCGCGTCATCACCTTCGCGCTCACGCCGTCAGGCGCTGCATGACGTCCTCGGCGATCTCGAAGTTGGACGCGACCTGCTGCACGTCGTCGCTGTCCTCCAGGGCGTCGATCAGCTTGAACAGCGACTGCGCCTGGTCCTCGCCGACCGGGCTGGTGGACAGCGGGCGCCAGCCCAGCCGCGCCTCGCGCGCGTCGCCGAAGCGCGCCGCCAGGGCGTCGCGCACCGCCGAGAAGGCGTCGGCGTCGCAAAGGATCTCGTAGGTCCCCGGCTGCTCGTCGTCGCCGGGCGTCTGCTCGACGTCGTTCGCGCCGGCCTCGGCGGCGGCCTCGAACACCGTGTCGTAGTCGGCGACGTCCACGCGATAGACGATGCGGCCAACCCGCTCGAACATGATCGAGGCGGAGTTGGTTTCGCCCAGGTTGCCGCCGTGCTTGGAGAAGATCGAGCGAACCTCGGCGGCCGTGCGGTTGCGGTTGTCGGTCAGCGCCTCGACGATGATCGCCACGCCGCCGGGGCCATAGCCCTCGTAGCGCACCGACTCGTAGTTGTCGCCGCCCTCGCCGCCGGCGGCCTTCTTGATGGCGCGCTCGACGTTGGCGTTGGGCATGTTGTTGGCCCGCGCCTCCGCGATCGCCGCGCGCAGCCGGGGATTGGATTCCGGGTCCGACCCGCCCTCGCGGACCGCCACGGTGATCTCCCGGTTCAGCTTGGTGAACAGCTTGGCCCGCTTGGCGTCCTGCGCGCCCTTGCGGTACATGATGTTCTTGAACTGCGAATGGCCGGCCATCGCGTTCGAACCCCCGTATTCAGAGCTGGTTGACGGAATCTATAGCATATCTTGTGGGTCTTCGCCCACGTCTTCTGCATCTTGCGCCAAATCGCCGGCAAGACGCGCCCGCGGCGCGTTCTAGCACGATGTCGGGCAGGCCTGAAGCCTCGTCGCCGCGGGCAGGCGGGCCGCAAAGCCTTAACGATGCGTTAAGCGATGCCGGCTACCGTCTGTCCAAACTTATGGGAGTTGGCCGGCCATGCAAGGCGATCGACCCGACTTCAATCTGGCGTGGACGTTGCCCGACGATCCGGCCGAGGCCGAGGCGACGCGGGTTCGCGCCGCCGATCTGGTCGAGGGCTATGTCCGCGACCAGAGCCTGGCGGCGCTCGACCGCGTGTTGGCGCCCGATGCCGACGACGCGAGCATCGTGCAAGCGGCCCAGGACGCGGCGGCGGCCAGCCGCCTGGTCGATGCCGAGGTGCGCCGCTTCCGCGACTTGGCCAACCGCCGCGGGTGAGGGGTGGACGCCTCGGGGTGTGCCGGGGGCCTTATCTTTCGACAGGCTCAAGATGAGGTTTCGACAGTTTCGTCGAGCAGGCTCGTAAGGCAGGCTTTAGCCTGCCATTTCGGCCCGCTGCGGCATGCTGAAGCATGCCCTACGGATCTGGCGTCAGGCCGAAGCTGTCAACTGCCACGCATCCCGGCCCGTGTGCCGGAGCACGCGTCTATCCCGCCGCCGCCTTGGCCGCGTTCGTGACGGCCTGCGCGCCCTCCGCCCGGAAGCGCTTGGACAGGTAGAGCATCACCAGGTACTGCTTCATGCGGATGTCGCGGAAGCGGTACTCGGTGCCGCGCTTGCGGAACAGCGCCGGATCATCCTCGCCGGTCAGGGAATCGAGAAAGGCGACCACCTCGTCCTCGCCCTGCGCCAGCTCGGGAAAGCGGCGGGCAAGGCTGACCGCGATCTGGGTCTTGAAGAAGCGGCCGTACCAGTCGGTGTGCGCCACGGCGACGGCATAGAGCGTGCGCGCGAAGTCGTCGTCCGCGTCGTCGCCCACCAGTGTCGCGAAGGCCTCGCGCACGGCCGGGTCGGCCTCGGCGACGGCGCCCTCCAGGGCGGCCATCACATGCGTGGGCGTCACCCGCGCCGACCCGCCCGCCCGCGCGGCGGCGACGGCGCGCCTTGCCAGGTCCAGAACCGTGCCCGGCAGACCCTGCGAGGCCGTGATCGTCAGCTTCTTCGCGTCCTCGTCGACGGACAGGCCCGTCGCGGCCTCCAGCCGCTCAACGAGGAACAGGATCTCCGCCGGACTCAGCACCCGCAGGGGCACGTCCTCCAGGTAGCGGAACACCTGATCGTAGTTGACAATCATTTCCTCGGGCGAGTCGGCCCGTCCGGTCAGCACCACCGTGGTGTCCGCCTCGCCCGCGGCCAGGGCCTTGACGAAATCGGCGAAGGCCCGGTCGGTCATGGCGTCGCCGATGCGGTCGAAGTCGTCCACCAGGACCACGAAGGGGCCGCCCAGCTCGCCGGCGAACAGCGCGGCCAGCTCGCCGCCGGCGAAATCGCCCTCGGGCAGCAGCCCGGCCAGCGGCTCCACCTCGTCCTCGGGCACCTCCTCGCCCGGGGGCAGCGGCGCCAGCTTCATCTCCATGTTGGGGGCCAGGCGCACATCGGCGGCGGCCTCGCGCATCAGCTCGGCAAAGCCCGCGCCCGGCCGCCCGCCAATCCGGAGAACGGCGACGCCGGATTCGCTTAGAAGTTGTGCCGCGACGTTGTGAAAGGAGGTCTTGCCGATGCCGCGCTCGCCGTGGACCACGGCATGGCGTCCTGGCGTCCGCATCACGTCGAAAAGCCGCCGCAGTGCGTCCTGACGCCCGGAAAACTGGGCCGGGTTCTGGACCGGTCGCCCCGTCGGGGCGATCGCTTCGTCCAGCGACGGGGACGGTTCGCGCGGTTGGGACACGGCCGAGGCTCCCTTTCCATACCCGCCGGGCGGGCGGCGGGTTCGCCGGCAATCTAGCTTCAAAGGCGAAGGCAATCAATTCCGTCTCACAAGGGAACGGCCGTGGTGGTCTTCACGTCCTCCATCACGACATAGGTGTGGGTCGCCTTGACGCCGGGCAGGGAGACGATGACGTTGCCGAGAAAGTCGCGATAGCTGTCCATGTCGGCCAGGATGGCCTTGACCAGATAGTCGAAGCCGCCGGCGATCAGATGGCACTCCTGCACCTCCGGCCGCGCGCTGACCGCCGCCTTGAAGCGTTCGAAGACCTCCGGCGTGGTGCGATCCAGTTCCACCTCGATGAAGACCGTGAGGCCATGTCCCAGCTTCTGCCGGTCGAGCAGCGCCACGTAGCCGCGGATGTAGCCCTCGCGCTCCAGGCGCCGGGTGCGCTCCAGGCAGGGCGTGGGGCTGAGGTTCACCCGCCGCGCCAATTCCACGTTGGTGAGGCGTCCCTGGGCCTGCAGCTCGCGCAGGATGGCGCGATCGATCTGGTCAAGTGTTCTGGATGAGGCGGACATGGGCGGCATCCTCCACTGCGATTGGAGATATTCGTTGGAGATTATGCCACCCGAGTGGGGAATTTAAGACGAACATCCGGGCGTGTTTTTGCTAGATTCGTTGGCAGGAGGCGCGACCGCGATGTCGGCGCCGCGCCCGGCACGAGGGAGGCAACGTTATGATCATCGATCCCCAGCTCGCCGACGCCGGTCCCCTGCGCCAGGCCGTGCGCCAGGCCCACCGCGCCGAGGAGGCGGCGGTCGTCCGCGCCCGGCTGCTGGAAGCGGAGGTGGAGGGCCACGCCCGCGAGCGCATCCAGGAGACCGCCCGCGGCCTGGTCAAGGCGGTGCGCGAGGAGCATCACCTGGCGGGCATCGAGGCCTTCATGAACGAGTACGAGCTGTCCTCCAAGGAGGGCATCGTGCTGATGTGCCTGGCCGAGGCCCTGCTGCGCGTGCCGGACAGCGAGACCGTGGACGCCCTCATCAAGGACAAGATCGCCACCGCCGACTGGGAGGCGCACCTGGGCCATTCCGGCTCGCTCTTCGTCAACGCCTCCACCTGGGCGCTGATGCTGACCGGCCGGGTGGTCAAGCTGGAGGACGACGAGCGCCGCGATTATGGCGGCGTGCTGCGGCGGCTGATCCACCGCTCGGGCGAGCCCTTCATCCGCAACGCCGTGTGGCAGGCGATGCGCATCCTGGGACGGCAGTTCGTCATGGGCCGCACCATCAAGGAGGCGCTGGAGCGGGCGAGGGCCAGCGAGCGCAAGGGCTATCGCTACAGCTACGACATGCTGGGCGAGGCGGCGCGCACCCAGGCCGACTCCGACGCCTACTACCGGCAGTACCTCGACGCCATCGACGCCATCGGCAAGGCCTCGAACGGCCGGGGGCCGATCGACGGGCCGGGCATCTCGGTGAAGCTGTCGGCCCTGCACCCGCGCTACGAGTTCGCCAAGCGCGAGCGGGTGATGGCCGAATTGCTGCCGCGCATGCGCGAGATCGCGAAAGCGGCGGCGAAGCACGACATCGGGCTGTGCATCGACGCCGAGGAGAGCGAGCGCCTCGACATCTCGCTCGACGTCATCGAGGCGATCTCCGGCGATCCCGACCTGAAAGGCTGGCGGGGCTTCGGCCTGGCGGTGCAGGCGTACCAGAAACGCGCCGCGCCGCTGATCGACTGGCTGGCCGACATGGCCCGCAGGCACCAGCGGCGGCTCCTGGTGCGCCTGGTCAAGGGCGCCTACTGGGACACCGAGATCAAGCGCTGCCAGGAGCGCGGGCTGGAGGAGTACCCGGTGTTCACCCGCAAGGCCAACACCGACGTCTGCTACCTGGCCTGCGCGCGCAAGCTGCTGGACGACCCGGAGGCCTTCTATCCGCAGTTCGCCAGCCACAATGCCCACACCGTGGCCTACGTGCTGGAGAACGCGGGCAACAGCCGGGAGTTCGAGTTCCAGCGCCTGCACGGCATGGGCGAGGCGCTCTACGACCGGATCGTGGACCCGCAGCGTCACGGCCTGCCGTGCCGCATCTACGCGCCGGTGGGCGGGCACGAGGATCTGCTGCCCTATCTGGTCCGCCGGCTGCTGGAGAACGGCGCCAACACCTCCTTCGTGAACCGCATCTCCGACGAGAAGATCCCCGTCGACGACATCATCGCCGACCCCATCCAGGAGGTGCGCCGCCACACCCAGGTGCGCCACCCGCGCATTCCCCTGCCGCGTGATCTCTACGGCGAGGGCCGGGTGAACTCGAAGGGCGTGGACCTGGCCGACCCGCGCGTGCTGGCGCCCTTGGGACGGGAGATGGACCGCGCGGCGGCGGAGTCCTGGCGCGCGGCGCCGATCGTCGGCGGGCAGAGCCAGCGCGCTGGCGCGCCCCAGGCCGTCTTCGACCCCGCCGACCACCGCCGCCAGGTGGGCGAGGTGACCTGGACCGACCGGACGGCGCTGGACAAGGCGCTGGCGCGGGCCCAACGCGCGCACGCCGACTGGGACCGCACGCCGGCCGGGGAGCGGTCGCGCCGGCTGCGCGCGGCGGCGGACGAGATGGAGGCGCGCATGGGGGAGCTGATGGCCCTGTGCACCCGCGAGGCCGGCAAGTCCATCGCCGACGGCGTGGCCGAGGTGCGCGAGGCGGTGGACTTCCTGCGCTACTACGCCGCCCGGGCGGAGATCGACTTCGCCGAGCCCCGGCGCCTGCCGGGCCCGACCGGAGAGCGCAACGAGCTGTACCTGCGCGGGCGCGGCACCTTCGTCTGCATCTCGCCGTGGAACTTCCCGCTCGCGATCTTCACGGGGCAGGTCTCGGCGGCGCTGGCGGCGGGCAACTGCGTCATCGCCAAGCCGGCCGAGCAGACCCCGCTGATCGCCGCCGCCGCCGTGCGCATCCTGCACCGCGCCGGCATTCCCGAGGACGTGCTGCACCTGCTGCCCGGCGACGGGCCGAACGTCGGCGGGCCGCTGATCAGGGACCCGCGCATCGCCGGCGTGGCCTTCACCGGCTCGGTGGAGACGGCGAAGCTGATCAACCGCCAGCTCGCCGAGCGCGACGGCCCGATTCTGCCGTTCATCGCCGAGACCGGCGGCCAGAACGCCATGATCGTCGACTCCACCGCGCTGCCGGAGCAGGTGGTGGCGGACGCCGTGTATTCCGCCTTCGCCAGCGCCGGGCAGCGCTGCTCGGCGCTGCGCGTGATGTTCGTGCAGCGCGAGGTCGCCGACAAGATGATCGAGATGCTCGCCGGCGCCATGGACGAGCTGAAGGTGGGCGATCCCGCTCTGCTGTCCACCGACGTCGGTCCGGTGATCGACGGCGAGGCGCGCGACATGCTGAACGGCCACGCCAAGGCGATGGAGAGCCAGGGCAAGCTGCTGTGCCGGGCCAAGCTGGACGCGGACTGCGCGCACGGCACCTTCGTCGCCCCGGCGGCATTCGAGATCGACGGCATCAACCGCCTGCAGCGCGAGGTCTTCGGCCCCATGCTGCACGTGATCCGCTTCGACCGCGAGCGTCTGGACCAGGTCATCGACGCGATCAACACCACCGGCTATGGCCTGACCCACGGCATCCACAGCCGCATCGACCATGTGGTCGAGCACATCGCCGACCGCATCAAGGTCGGCAACTGCTACGTCAACCGCAACATGATCGGCTCGGTCGTGGGCGTGCAGCCCTTCGGCGGCGAGGGGCTGTCGGGCACCGGCCCCAAGGCGGGCGGCCCGCACTACCTGCACCGCTTCGCCACCGAGCGCACCCTGACGGTCGACACCACCGCCGCCGGCGGCAACGCCTCGCTGCTGTCCCTGGGCGACGAGGACCTGCCGGTGTAGGCTGACCGGCGAATTGCCCGGATGCCTGGATGATGAGCACGGCCGCGCCTTCCTTGCCCGACACCCCGTTCATGGCGGCGGTTCTCGAAGTCATCCGGCGGATCGAGCGAACGATCCCCGAGGACTTCCAGGAACGCATCAAGGCGGTCCTCGCCGGCGGCGCGGCCGTGCATGTCCATACGGCGGCCCGTGTGTCCCATGACGTCGAGGCCATGTTCGATCATCGGCTCCTGCTGCCGGGCGATGTCGTCGTGCGATATCGGGGCCAGGACGGTGAGGCGGCGGTCACCCTCGACACGAACTACGCTTCGGAGATCGCCTTGCTGCACCCGGACGCGATGGACGACGCACCGTTTCTCACCCGCGTGGGCCGGATCGACGTCCATGTGCTGCACCCGGTCGACCTGGCCGTGACGAAGATCGGGCGCTGGCAGGGCAACGATGCGTCGGACGTGGCGTCGCTCGCCAGGACGGGCCTGCTCGACCGCGAGGCCGTGGAACGCCGGACCCGCGAGGCCCTGTCCTATTTCGTCGGCGGCACCGGCATGATCGGGCACAACCTGCGCGACGCGCTGGAGTCGATTCCGGCATGAGCGCGACCCGCCTTCTTCGGGATCTGGCGCCGCCCGGCGCGGAAACCTGGCGCGCGCGCGAGCAGCGCCTGTTCGACGTGATACAAGGGCTCGCCGCCGGCGACATTCCGGCCGACATCACAGGCTTCGACGCCTATCAGCGGCGGGTTCTCGGCTATCTGGCGGAGACGGCGGCGCTGTTGCTGCCCAGCGCGCACCGCGACCGCCTGCTGGCGCTGGCCGGGCGCTGCCGGGAAAGCCTGACCTTCGACGACACCGTTGCGCTGCTGCCCGGCGCCGATACGCGCCGGCCCTGCTTCGACGACATCGCCAACGCCTGGAAGGTCGCGCCTGCGCTGGACCTGAACCGCTTGAAGAGCGAGATGCGGGCGCGCCGTGCCTGATCGGCCGCATTGACGCGACAGCGCGGCGCCTTACCTGCCATCGCGAGCCATGATCGCGCCCCGACCCGAAAGCTGGATCCAGGTGACCGACCGCGGCCTCTACGTCGCGCCGGGGGACTTTTTCGTCGATCCGACGCGGGCGGTCGACAGGGCGGTCGTGACCCACGGCCACGCCGACCACGCGCGGCCGAACCACCGCGCCGTGCTGGCCACCGCCGAGACCCTGGCGATCATGCGCCACCGTTACGGCGAGCGGGCGGGCGAGGTGCACGAGCCGCTGGGCTATGGCGAGACCCGGCGCATCGGCGAGGTCGAGCTGCGCCTGGCGCCGGCCGGCCATGTGCTGGGCAGCGCGCAGGTGGTGCTGGACTACAGGGGCAGCCGGGTCGTCGTCTCCGGCGACTACAAGCGCCAGGCGGACCCGACCTGCGCGCCCTTCGAGCCGGTGCCTTGCGACGCCTTCGTCACCGAGGCCACCTTCGGCCTGCCGGTGTTCCGCCATCCCGACGCGGCGGGGGAGGTTGCCCGGCTGCTCGACGCCCGGCGCATGTTTCCGGAGCGCGCGATCCTGCTGGGCGTCTATGCCCTGGGCAAGGCGCAGCGCATTGTGAGGCTGCTGCGCCAAGCGGGCTACGACCGGCCGATCCACGTCCACGGCGCGCTGCTGGGCCTGTGCCAGCTTTACGAGGCCCAGGGCGTGGACCTGGGTCCGCTGGAACCGGCCACCGGACAGGCGAAGCCGGCGCTGGCGGGCGAGATCGTGCTGGCGCCGCCGGCGGCGCTCAACGACCGCTGGGCGCGCCGCCTGCCGGAGCCGCTGCCGGCGATGGCCTCGGGCTGGATGCGGGTGCGCCAGCGCGCCCGCCAGCGCGGGGTGGAACTGCCGCTGGTCGTCTCCGACCACGCGGACTGGGACGCGCTGACCGCGACGCTGACCGAGGTCGGCGCGCCGCGGGTCTGGGTCACCCACGGCAGCGAGGAGGCGCTGTGCCACTGGGCCCGGCAGCAGGGCTTCGACGCCCGCGCGCTGGCCGTCGTCGGCTGGGGCGAGGCGGAGTCCGACCCGGAGGAGCAGGCTTCGGGCGGGGAGGGAAGCGCGTGATATCGACCCGACCGCGGGGCGCGGGCTCCTGTCCGCGCCCCGAACGTTTTGACGCTGCGACGCCCGTGAAACGTCCGGGGCGGGGACGGAGCCCCCGCCCCGCAACGAAAGATCGGACCGGCGCGGCCCCCACCCGGCGCTTCGCGCCGACCTCCCCCACGAGTGGGGGAGGTGAGAACCGAGGCAAAACCCCGACTCCCTCCCTCACGAGCGGGCGAGGGCCGGGCTGGGGGCACCGCCGGCCATGAAAGCCTTCGCCG
>CAZLNO010000127.1:0-9094 GCA_964561005.1 uncultured Rhodovibrionaceae bacterium
CAGGGCGCGGGCGATGCCCAGGCGCTGGCGCTGCCCGCCCGAGAACTCGTGGGGGTAGCGGTGCATCTGGTCCTTGCGCAGGCCGACGCGGGCAAAGAGGTCGGCCACCCGCGCCAGGCGCTGCGCGCGGCTCATCGCCTCGTAGTTCTCCAGCGGCTCGGCGATGATGTCCTCCACCCGCATGCGCTGGTTGAGCGAGGCATACGGGTCCTGGAAGATCACCTGCATCTGCCGGCGGAAGGGGTGCATCTGCCGCCGGCTCAGCCCGGCGATGTCCTGGCCCTTCAGGCGGATGTGCCCGGAGGTGGGGTCCAGCAGCTTCAGCACCACCTTGCCCGTGGTCGACTTGCCGCAGCCGGACTCCCCGACCAGGCCCAGCGTCTCGCCGCGGCCGACGGTGAAGCTGACCCCGTCCACGGCGTAGACGCGCGCCTGCTCGCGCTGCAGGATGCCGCCGTGGATCGGGAAGTGCTTGTGCAGCGCCTCGACCTCCAGCAGCGGCGCCCCCTCCGCCGATTGCGTGCCCGCCGATGTCGTGTCCGCCGGCTTCATATCGCGGTCCATTCCGGCAGCCTCTCGCTTTCCCAGCAGGCGGCGTGGTGCGCCGTCCCGACCTCGACCAGCGGCGGCGTCTCGCGCCGGCAGCGGTCGACCACGAAGGGACAGCGCTCGGCGAAGGCGCAGCCGGGCGGCAGGTCGGTCAGCGATGGCACGATGCCGGGGATTTCCGACAGCCGCTTGCGCCCGGCCTCCAGCGCCTCCGCCTCCAGGTGCGGCACCGAGGTCATCAGCCCGCGCGTGTAGGGGTGGCGCGGGTTCTCGAAGAGGTCGACGACCGCCGCCTCCTCGACCTTGCGCCCGGCGTACATGACGATGACGCGGTCGGCCATCTCCGCCACCACGCCCAGGTCATGGGTGATCAGGATGATGGCGGTGCGCAGCTTGTCGCGGATCTCCTCCATCAGGGTCAGGATCTGCGCCTGGATGGTGACGTCCAGGGCCGTCGTCGGCTCATCGGCGATCAGCACCGAGGGGTTGCAGGACAGCGCCATGGCGATCATCACCCGCTGGCGCATGCCGCCGGAAAGCTGGTGCGGGTATTCATCGAGGCGCTGGCGGGCCTCGGGGATATGCACCAGGTCCAGCATCTCCCGCGCGTGCTCCAGCGCGGCCCGGTGCGTGAGGTTCTGGTGCAGCATGATCGCCTCGACGAGCTGGTCGCCCACGGTCAGCACCGGGTTCAGCGAACTCATCGGGTCCTGGAAGATCATGGAGATGTCGTTGCCGCGCAGGCGGCGCATCTCGCGCTCGCTGAGCGCCAGCAGGTCGCGGCCCTTGTAGCGGATCTCGCCGCTGGCGTACTGGGCCGGCGGGCTGGGCAAAAGGCGCATGATCGACAGCGAGGTGACGCTCTTGCCGCAGCCGGACTCGCCGACCACGCCCAGGATCTCGCCCGGCTGCAGGGCGAAGTCCAGGCCGTCGACCGCGCGGACCACGCCATCGCGGGTGTGGAAGTGCGTGGCCAGGCCACGCACCTCCAGCACCGGTGCCACCCCCATGTCCGGGGCGGTCGGCCGGTATTCCGTCGTGCTCGTGAGCGCTTCGTCGGGCTGCGACACGGTATCCGTCCTCCCTGGAAACTACACGCGACGCTGCAGCCGCGGATCGAGCGTATCGCGCAGGCCGTCGCCGAAGGTGTTGATGGCGAACACCGTGGCGGCCAGGAACGCGCCCGGGAACAGGATGATGCCGATGGCCGAGTGGAAGTACATCCGCCCCTCCGCCATGATGTTGCCCCAACTCGGGATCTCGGGCGGCGTGCCGGCGCCGACGAAGCTCAGATAGGCCTCGAAGATCACCGCCTGGGCGCAGATGTAGGTGGCCTGCACGATCAGCGGCGGGATGGTGTTGGGCATGATATGGCGCAGCAGGATCTTCGGGGTGCCGGTGCCCACGGCGATCGCCGCCTGCACGAAGGTCTGGTCGCGCAGCATCAGCACCACGCTGCGCACCAGGCGCACCACGCGCGGCACCTCGGGAATCGTCAGCGCCATGATGACGTTGGGCACGCTGCTGCCCCACAGCGCCACCAGCGCGATCGCCAGCAACACCGCCGGGATCGACATCAGCGCGTCCATGAAGCGCATCAGCACCGCGTCGACCCGCCGGCTGAAGCCGCTGATCAGCCCGATCGTCAGGCCGAGGCCGGTCGACAGCGCCGCGACGCTGAGCCCGACGACGATGGAGATCTGCCCGCCGTGCAGCACGCGGGCGAAGAGGTCGCGGCCGTACATGTCGGTGCCGAACAGATGCTCGGCCGACGGGCCGCGCAGCCGCGTGATGGGGTCCTGGCTCAGGGGATCGGCCACGCCGAGGTAGGGCGCGCCGAAGGCGGCCACGGCCATGCCGCCCAGCACGACCAGGCCGAAGAGCATGCTGGGGTTGCGGCGCAAGGCCTCGGCCAGGGCGGCGCCGTTTTCCTGGATGCGCTCGAAGACGGTGGGCTCGCGGACGATCTCGCTCATGGCGTCGCGCCTCCCGCGGCCTCGAACGGCTTGCCGCTGCGTTTCGACATGGCGGGCCTCAATAGCGGATGCGGGGATCGAACAGCACGTAGCTGAGGTCGATCAGCAGGTTGAGCAGGACATAGGCGAAGGAGAACACCAGGATGACGCCCTGGATCACCGGGTAGTCGGTGCGCAGCACGGCGTCCACCGTCAGCCGGCCCAGCCCCGGAATGGCGAAGACGCTCTCGGTCACCACCACGCCGCCGATCAAAAGCGCGATGCCCAGGCCAATGGTGGTGACGATGGGCACCATGGCGTTCTTCAGGGCGTGCTTCCACAGCACCTTGTAAGCGCCGACGCCCTTGGCGTAGGCGGTGCGGATGTAGTCCTCGTTCAGCACTTCCAGCATGGTCGCGCGCGTCATGCGGGCGATCAGCGCCATGTAGACCACGCCCAGCGTGATCGCCGGCAGCGTGATGTGCCCCAGGAAGCCGCCGAAGTCCTCGAAGATGCTGGTGTAGCCCTGCACGGGGAACCAGCCCAGTGCCATGGAGCCGCCGCGAATGAGCACGTAGCCGATCACGAACACCGGCACCGAGAAGCCCAGCACGGCGAAGGCCATGACCAGGCTGTCGACCCAGGTGCCAACCTTCCACGCCGCCACCACGCCCAGCGGGATCGCGAAGGTCACGGCGATGATGATGGTCGACAAGGTGAGCATCACCGTCGGTTCCAGCCGCTGGCCGATCAGCCGGGTCACCGTCAGCCCGGAATAGATCGAGCGGCCGAGGTCGCCCTGCAGCAGGCTCACCAGCCAGGTGCCGAACTGGACGTGCAGCGGCTCGTTCAGGCCGAGCTGCTCGCGGATCTTCTCGATCTGATCCGTGGTGGCGAAGTCGCCCGCGATCACCGCCGCGGGGTCGCCCGGACTGAGGTGCAGCAGCAGGAAGACGAACACCGCCACCAGGGCCATGATGGGGATCGTGGCGATGATGCGGCGGATGACGTAGGCGAACATCTGAGCCGATGAACTCCATGGCCGGGCGGCATGCGGCGATGCCGCCCGGCGTCTCTCTGGCGTGGGATGCGCGCGGAACGCGCCTTAGGCCGATATCTCGATGTTCCAGAAGAACGGCACCGGGCTTTCCAGCACGCCCGACACGTTATCCCGGAAGGCGGTCGGCTGATAGAACTGTCCCGTCGGCACGTAGGGCACGAACTCGTAGACCTTGCGCTGCAACTCCTCGACGATCGCCATCTGCTTGTCGGGATCGGTCTCCCGCGCAAAGGCGTCGCGCAACTTTTCGATCTCCTCGTTCTCCGGCCAGCCGTACCAGGCCGACTCGCCGGCGGTGGAGACGCCGATGTTGGTGATCGGGTCCAGCTTGTCCACGGCCAGCCACCAGGTGTGGAAGATGTGCCAGCCGCCCTCCTCCGGCGGCTTCTTGACCGCCCGGCGGGAGGTCATGGTCGCCCAGTCCATCGCCACCAGGCGCACGTTCATGCCGATCTCGCGCAGGTTCTGCGCCGTGACCAGGGCCTGGCCATGGGCGACGGGGGTGTCCGTGGGATCGAGCACCAGGATCTCGCGGCCGTCGTAGCCGGACTCCTCGATGAGCTGGCGCGCCTTCTCCAGGTTCTTCTCGCGCAGCGGGTCGCTGCCCACCTCGGTTTCGAACGGACCGCCGCAGGTGAAGTACGCGCCGCAGAACTCCAGGAAGTACTCCGGATCGCCGAACAGCGCGTACATGTAGTCCGTCTGCTGTGTGGCGTGCAGCAGGGCCTGGCGCGCCTTCGGATTGTCGAACGGCGGATGCAGGGTGTTCGGCCGCAGCTCGCCCTGGGTGCCCAGCGGATCGATCAGTTCGACACTGATGTTCGGATTGTTCTCCAGCGGCGGCAGCAAGTCGACCGGCGGCCGCTCGTAGTAGTCGACCTCGCCGGCGAGCAGCGCCTGCACCGCCGTGGCGTGGTCGGGGATATAGTGCCACTCGACCCGGTCGACCTTGGCGACCTTGCCGCCGGCGGCGTAGCTGGCCGGCTCGTCGCGCGGCACGTAGTCCTCGAACTTCTCGTAGACGACGAGGTTGCCGGGCTGCCATTCCTCCTCGACGAAGCGGAAGGGACCGGAGCCGACGATCTCCCCGATCTGCTCGTAGGGATCGGTCTCGGCCAGGCGCTTGGGCATCATGAAGGGCACGTTGGAAGAGATCTTGCCCAGCGAGCGCAACACCAGGCCATAGGGCTCGGTGAGCGTCAGCCGGAAGCTCTTCTTGTCCAGGACCTCCAGGGAGTCCGTGAAGTCCATGAGCTTCTGGCCCATGCCGTCGCGCTCCCCCCAGCGGCGGATCGAGGCGACGCAGTCCTCGGCCGTGACGTCCCCGCCGTCGTGCCAGGCCAGCCCGTCGCGCAGGGTGAAGGTGTAGACGAGGCCATCGTCGCTGACCTCGTAGCTGTCCACCATCTGCGGCTGGACCTCCAGATTCTCGTCGAGCGCGAACAGCGTGTCCCAAATGAGATAGCCGTGATTTCGGGTGATGTAGGCCGTGGTCCAGATGGGGTCGATGTTCTTCAGGTCCGCGTGCGGGATCACGCGCAGGGTCGAGCCGTCCTGCGCCCGGCCGCGCCGCGCGAATCCCGGCAGGATCAGGCTGGCCGTGCCGAGCGCGGCGACCCCCTGGTTGAATCGACGTCGCGAGATCGGCCCGCCGAGCATGCGCCTCATCGTCAAGTCCTCCCTGTTCGTGGCCAACTGCCCAAGCCGTCGGTCTTGGTTTAACCAGGGTTACCGGTATATCAAGATGAACCATGATGCAAGAAACTTTCCTGAACGGGAAACCCCGGGCAATTCCTCGCGCGTTTTGTCGCGGCGATGGCATATATTGTGATATCCTGTACGAAATTACCCTCTCCGGCGTTCCCCGGCGCTCTTGTGGGAAAAATCAAAGCGGGGCGGGCTTGTCGCGCTCGCGTTCGGCCGTGGCCTATGCTTTCCTGATATGAAAGGCCAGAAAGGCGATGAGGCGAGAATGACGGCAGAAGGGCGGGATCCGTCCCCGCGCATCGGTGCCCGGCTGCGCCACCTGCGCAAGCTGCGCGGGCTGAGCCTTCGCCACGTGGCCGAGGCGGCCGGCTGCTCCGAGGGCTACATGTCCAAGATCGAGAACGACAAGGCGGTCCCCTCGCTGGCGACGCTGCACCGCATCGCCGCCGCGCTGGGTGTCAACCTGTCCTATCTCTTCGGCAATCCCGAGCCGGGCTCGACGGTGGTGGCGCGTTACGGCGCGCGGCCGGTGATCGACCTGGACCCGTTGCGCCGCGGCCACGGTCTGCGGCTGGAGCGAATCATCCCCTACGCGGATTCCCATCTGCTCCAGTGCAACATCCATGTCGTCGAGCCGGGCGGCGCCAGCGAGGGGCAGATCACCCACGAGGGCGAAGAGGTCGGCTATGTCCTGGAGGGCCGCATCGAGCTGCAGATCGACGACGAAGTGTTCGTGCTGAACAGCGGCGACGCCTTTTACTTCGAGTCGCATCGCCCGCACGGCTACCGCAACATCGGCGACAGCACGGCCCGCATCCTCTGGATCAACACGCCGCCGACGTTTTGACCCGCGGCCCGCGTTGAGGGAGTCGTGCGCATGATAGCTTCGAGCACCCGGCCGGCGGCGGCCTCATGCTTGGAGTTCCGCCGACCTCGTATCCAACAGGCTCAGCATGAGGCGATACGTTTGGATGGTCCAGGATGCGACTACTTTGTTTCGAGATCAGCCCCACCGCCTCATCCTGAGCCTGTCGAAGGAGAGGCGTCGCGCCGCAGGCGCGAAAAGACGCTCGTCCCAACACTTCCGGTGGAGATTCCTGCATGTCCGAAACGACCGTCTACCGCGCCCGCAAAATCCTCACCATGAACCCCCGCCGCCCCCATGCGGAGGCGGTGGCCGTGCGCGATGGCCGCATCCTGGCCGTGGGCAGCCTGGACGAGGTGCGGGCCTGGAGCGACGCGCCGATTGACGACCGCTTCGCCGAGCTCGTGGTGATGCCCGGCCTGGTGGAGGGCCACGCGCACGCGCTGGAGGGCGGCTTCTGGGACCATCCCTACGTCGGCTACTACGACCGCCTCGCCCCCGACGGGACGCGCTGGCCCGGCCTGACCTCGATCGATTCGGTTGTGGAACGACTGCAAGGGGCCGAAAAGGCCTTGCCCGACGCCGACGCGCCGCTGTTCGCCTGGGGCCTCGACCCCATTCTCTTCGGCGGCCGGCGCATGACGCTGGCGGATCTGGACCGGGTCTCGACCACCCGGCCCATCGTGGTGCTGCACGCCAGCATCCACACCATGAACGTCAATTCCGCCGCCCTGGCCGCCGCCGGCCTGGGGCCGGAGAGCGAGCTGGACGGCCTGCTGCGCGACGCCGAGGGCCACCCGACCGGGGAGCTGATGGAGTTCGCGGCGATGTTCCTGGTGTTCGACGCCCTCGGGATCGACCTCTTCGCCCTGGGCGGCAGCGAGCGCGCGGTGTGGAACTACGGCCGCGTCGCCAACCTCAAGGGCGTCACCACGATCACCGACCTGATCAACGACCTGACGCCGGAGACCGTCGCGAACTTCCGCCGCGTCACCGACTCGCCGGACTGCCCGATCCGCCTGCTGCCGGCGCTGAACGGCCTGTCGGCGGCGCCCGAGCAAGCCGTGGCCCGCATGCGCGAGCTGCAAGGCGAAAACACCGAGCGGCTGAGCTTCCGCCTCGTCAAGCTGATGACCGACGGCGCCATCCAGGGCTTCACCGCGCGCCTGAAGTGGCCGGGCTACTTCGACGGCCATCCCAACGGCCTGTGGAACACCACGCCCGAGCAGCTCGAGGCCGCGATCGAGGCCGCGCACGCCGCCGGCCTGCATCTGCACGTCCACACCAACGGCGACGAGGCCTCGGAACTGGTGCTCGACATCCTGGAGCGCGTGCTCGGTCGGCATCCGCGCCCGGACCACCGGCACACCTTCCAGCACGCCCAGCTCGCCGACAGGGCGCAGTTCCGGCGCATGCGGGCGCTGGGCTGCTGCGCCAACCTCTTCGCCAACCACCTCTACTTCTGGGGCGACATCCACGTGACCACAACCCTGGGGCCGGAGCGCGCGCAGCGCATGGACGCCGTAGGCACTGCCCTGGACGAAGGCGTGCCCGTCGCCATCCACTGCGATGCGCCGGTGACGCCGCTCAGTCCCTTCTTCACCGCCTGGTGCGCGGTCAACCGGCAAAGCGCCGGCGGCCGGGTGCTGGGCGAGGGCGAGCGTATCTCCGTGGCGCAGGCGCTGCACGCGATCACCCTGGGCGCGGCCTACACCCTGAAGATGGACGACGAGATCGGCAGCCTGGAATGCGGCAAGCGGGCCGACTTCGCGGTCCTCCACGACGACCCCGAAACGATCGGCGCCGCTCATCTGCGCGACGTCCGCGTCGCCGGCACCGTGCTGGGCGGACGCTGGTTCCCGGCGCCGGGGCAGGGCGAGAGATGACGGCGGCGCCGATCCCGCTGACCGTCGTCGGCGGCTACCTGGGCGCCGGCAAGACGACGCTGATCAACCACCTGCTGCGAAACGCCGGCGGGCGGCGGCTGACCGTGCTGGTCAACGACTTCGGCGACTTGGAGATCGACGCCGCGCTGATCGAATCGCAGCACGGCGACACCATCAGCCTGTCCAATGGCTGTATCTGCTGCGCGGTGGGCGACCGCCTGGTCTCCGCGCTGATGGAGGTCGGGCGGCGCGCGCAACCGCCGGACCAGCTCGTCATCGAGACCAGCGGCATCGCCGATCCCCGGCGGGTCGCCCAGATCGGCACCGCCGGCCGGCGCTTCGCGCTGCACGGCATCGTGGTCGTGGTCGATCCGCTGGAGACGCCGGCGCGGCTGAACGATCCTTACGTGGGCGAAACGGTACGCCGACAGCTTGCCGCCGCCGACCTGCTGCTGGTGAACAAGGCCGATCTGCTGAGGCCGGACGACGAGGCGGGATTGCACCGCTGGCTGAGCGACATCGCGCCCGCGACCCCGACGGTGCGCTGCCAGGCCGCCGCCGTGCCGCCCGAACTGGTGCTGGCGGCTCAGGCGCGCGCGCCCGAGTCGGCCCCGGCCGCGCCGGACGAGGCCGATCATCTCCACGGCCTGACGGCCCGCAGCCTGGCGCTGCCCGAGCCGTTGGCGCGCGCCCGGCTGGAAGAGGCCCTGCGCGCCCTGCCGGCCGGCATCCTGCGGGTCAAGGGCCTGGTCCGCCTGGCGGAGGCCGCGCCAGAGGTATACCTGGTGAACCGGACGGGCAGCCGCGTGGCCCTGACCCCGGCGCCGGCGATCCTCCAGGACGTCACCCACACCGGGCTGGTCGTCATTGGCGCACGGGAGGCCGTGACGAGCATCGACCTCGAAGGCCGCTTGCGATGCCGCGCGACCTGACGAGAAGGGTTGTTTGGAGACGGCGGAGTCCGTAAGGTCGCCGCGCGCGAGGCCAAGACGGCCGCGACAGGCAACACGACAAGGTATGCTCCAGGTCACCCCGCTCGACATTCCCGAGGTCAAGCTGATCGTCCCGAAGC
>CAZLNO010000128.1:0-9092 GCA_964561005.1 uncultured Rhodovibrionaceae bacterium
GTCTCCCTTCCGTCAACAGAACACAGAGCGAACATTGTGCCCGAAAGCGGCGGATATGTCAATATTCCTATGAATGGGCTTAATCTCGGCGTGGACACACGACATCACTCGGGCATCGAATTGCGTTCGCAGACGGCAAACCCCGCACTTGAACCGGCATTCGCTATTCGCTAATTCGGGGATGTCGATGGCGTAGGCGAAGATGCGGATCGAGTACACCAAGACGGCGCGCAAGGCGCTGAAGACGCTGCCAAAGAGCGCCGCGAACCGCATCCTGGCCAGGATCGAGGCCTACGCCGCCGAGCCCGGCGCCCAGGCGAACAACGTCCGCGCCCTGAAGGGCAAGCCAGGCTATCGCCTGCGCGTCGGCGATTACCGCGTGCTGTTCACGGTTGAGGGCGATGCGGTCGAGGTCATGCTCGTTTACCGGGTCGGCCACCGGAAGGATGTCTACGATGACTGAGAATACCGTCACCATCACGCGCGCGGAGTACGACGCGCTGCTGGAGCGACTGGAAGACCTGGAGGCCTCGCTGGCGCTGCTGCGCGCCCGCCAGGAGGACGACGGCACCCGCATTCCCCACGAGGTCGTGACGGCGGAAATCGCGGGCGACCACCCGGTGACGGCCTGGCGGAGGTACCGCGGCCTGACCGCCCGGCAGCTCGCCCGGGAGGCCGGCATCAGCCCGGCCTACCTGAGCGAGATCGAGCGCGGCCGGAAGCCCGGCTCCGTCGACGCCTACCGGGCGCTCGCCCGCGTCCTGCGCGCCCCGATCGACGTCCTGGCACCGGAGCGCGGGTAATCCGCACAAGTGTCATTCCGGCCTGGCATTTGGCGGCATGTTCCGGGAATCGAACCTTTGGGGGCATGGGAACGCCCTGGTGCGATGACTGTGGGGTTGTTAAAACCGCCACCGGCACTGACTTTCTGGTGTCGGCTGCCCGTGGCTGGAGGCGTCATGCGGATATTGCGTTGGCTTTTGACGGTCGTCCTCGGGGTGCTCGTCCTGCTGCAGGGATATTTCTTCGTCACGCGCGGCATGACGGCTCCGCCGAAGGGGTGGACCGGTGCCGAGCTCCTGACGATCGTCTTGATATGTTTGTCCGTGATGTTGGCGGTTCTGACGATCTTTTTGGCGGTGCTGGGCCTTTGGGGGTATAATCAAATCCGCGGCGCGGCCGAACGGCGCGCGCACGACACCGCGGACGATGTGGCCAAGCGGGTGGCGGCCGATGTGGCGGTGTCCGCGGCGGCTCGGGAAGCGCAAGCCTACATGGAGGGCGGCACAGCCGGCGTTGCGCCGGAGGCTTCCGGGAGCCCGCCTGCATCCCCGACGAAGACGGGGGCTCGGGCGGACGAAAGGGGCGCCGACGCGGAAGCGCTTCGCCGGGAATTGGTGGAATCGGACGACGATCGGGAGGACGAGCGATGACCCAGACCGCGCCGGTCTACCGCCCGCCGACCGCCGAGGTGATTGCGCGGCACCAAGCCGAGCTTCCAGTGGATGTCGAGGCCCTGGCGCGGGACTTCGGCATCGATCTCAGGTATGTCGATTTCGGCACCTTGGACATCGCCGGCAAGCTCGAACGCCGGGAACGGGCGCCTGGCGACTATGCCTACATGATCCTGGTCAACCGCCGACATGGCGAGCGCCGCAAGCGGTTCACGATCGCCCACGAGATCGCCCACTACGTCCTCCACCGCCACTTGATGGAGGACGAGATCGTCGACGACACGATGTACCGGAGCAACCTGCGCAACGAGTACGAGCGCGAGGCCGACAGCTTCGCCGCGGACATCCTGCTGCCGCCGAGCGTCGTGAAGCGGGAGTACCGGAAAAATCCCGCCCTGCATCCCCTGGCGGAGACGTTCAACGTCTCCGAGGCGGCGCTGCGCATCCGCCTGAAGCAGCTCGGCGTCAGAGCCTGAGCGGCCCGCCGGCCAAATCGCGGCGCGGGTCGGCTGGTTTCGCGAGGCAAGCCGCCACTGCGCGGCCGACGTGCTCCGCCAATCCGGTCCAGGGTCTTGGCGCACGACACTCAGGTTGCAAGCCCGACCTCGGCATGGCGCGCGTCAGCGACCCGGCGCACATAATCGGCCAGCACATCGACGATGCCCGGATCCCCCACGTCGCCCAGCAGATATCGCCGACGCTCCAGACCGGCGATGTAGACGCGCGGCCAGTCCTTCAGGTTGTGGTCGAGGATTTCCTGCTTGCGGCTTTGCAACCGGCTGCCGCCGCCGAGCTTGCCGCTGTGCGTGATGTACACTTGGCCCTCGCTGTCGGTGACGAAGGCGCCATGGACGAAGCGGTTGATGCCTTCGTGCGGCGGGTTGGTTTCCACCGCGATATGGAGGATGGGTGTATCGCCCGGATGCTGAACGCCGAACAGAATCCAGAACCGCGCATTGTGGTCCCGCCGCCCGTCCTTCTGCGAGGGTGGTTGTTCGACGAAGGTGCCCCAGATGCGTCGGTCCTCGTGCCAGAAGACGTCCAATTCGACGGACTGCGGCCGAAAGCCCACGCGCTTGCGATACGCTCGCGCGCCCCGGCAGAAGGAAGACTCATAGGTCCGGAACGCGGCGAAACTTCGGTCGCGATCGGTGACGAGCCGGAAAGTCATCTTCTTCTTCCCTGTTCCGGGGCGTCATTGCGGGTCCAATGCCAAGCGAAAGCGGTTGCCGCCAAGCGGGGTCAGCTCGAATGTCGGCGGATTGCCCTTCGGCCAGGGTGCGAGGCCACGGGCGAAAAGCGCGTCGCGGATGGCGTGCCCGCGAACCTCCGGACACTTTCGCCAGAAACTCGCCTGGATGGGGAAGACCTGTTCTTGTCCATCCATTTCCAACACGACACTTGACAAGTTCGGATCGAAATATTGCTTTCTGTTTGTAATTCCGATACGAAGACCGTACCCGGCTTGACCATTCGTTCAAGCTGTCACTTTCATAGTCGCCCTCCAATTTAAATTTTCTGGTAACTATATCGGACCGTGAAATTCTCTACAAGCCCTCGAACGGAGCCGCATAGGGGCGTAGAGCAGCCGCCGCCGTTTGGCGGGTTGCCTGCGGCGAACCCGCCTTACGGGCTTACGGGCTATATTGAGTTTTGAAATCCAATCCAAGCAGCCCACATTGTGCGGTTTCGCATGGCAAGCCACCGCCTCGCCAAGAAACCTTGACGCGCAGCCCTTGTGTATCCACAACGTAATTACAACAGGAGCGAGGGCGATGAAGGCGAAGCTGGTGCGGATCGGCAATTCCAAGGGTGTGCGCCTGCCGGCGTCGGTCATCAAGGCCTGCGGGTTCGGCGATGAGCTGGACATGCGGGTGGAGAACGGCGTGGTGGTGCTCGCGCCCGCGCGTGGGGTGCGCGAGGGGTGGTCGGACGCGTTCGAGAAGATGGCGGCGGCCGGCGATGACGCGCCGATCCTGCCCGACACGCTGGAAAACGACTTCGACGCCGAGGACTGGCGCTGGTGACGCAGGTGCGACGGTATGACGTCTACCTCGTCGACCTGGACCCGACCCAGGGATCGGAAATCCGCAAGACGCGGCCCTGCGTCATCGTCTCGCCCGACGAGATGAACCGCCACATCCGCACCGTCATCATCGCCCCGATGACCTCGGCGGGCCGCGACTACCCCACCCGCGTGAACCTCACTTTCCAACGGAAGAAGGGACAGGTCGTCCTCGACCAGGTCCGCACAGTGGACAAGACGCGCCTCGTCAAACGCCTCGGCGCCTTGCCCGCGCCGCGCGCCCGCGAGGTGGCCGGCGTCCTCCAGGACATGTTCGCGTACGAGGGTTGAGTCGGCGGAACCCTCGCGGCACTGCCTGCTTCATTTGACCGAAGCCGTGCTGGCGCTGTCGGCGGGCGGCGTTTCCTGGCGCGGCGGCCCCCACCCCGGCCCTCCCCCGCACGCGGGGGAGGGAGTTTGTCGGAGCCGGGTGGGGGCCACGGCGGTGCGGGCGCCGTCGCTACAAAATAAACTTGCTCAGGTCCGAGTCCTTCGCCAGTTCCGCCACCTGCTCGCGCACGTAGTCGGCGTCGATGGTGATCTGCTCGCCGGCGCGGTCGGTGGCGGTGTAGGAGATCTCGTCCAAAAGGCGCTCCAGCACGGTGTGCAGGCGCCGGGCGCCGATGTTCTCGACCGAGGCGTTGATCTCGGCGGCCAGGTCGGCCAGCGCGTCGATCGCGTCCTCGGTGAAGTCCAGCGTCACCTCCTCGGTCGCCATCAGGGCGCGGTACTGCTTGATCAGGCTGTTGTCCGGCTCGGTCAGGATGCGCTTGAAGTCGTCGCGGGTGAGCGCGCGCAGCTCCACCCGGATCGGCAGGCGGCCCTGCAATTCCGGCAGCAGGTCCGAGGGCTTGGCGTAGTGGAAGGCGCCGGAGGCGATGAACAGGATGTGGTCGGTCTTCACCGCGCCGTGCTTGGTGGACACCGTGGTGCCCTCGATCAGCGGCAGGAGGTCGCGCTGCACGCCCTCGCGGCTGACGTCGCCGCCGGTGCGCTCGCTGCGCACGGTGATCTTGTCCAGCTCGTCCAGGAAGACGATGCCGTTGTTCTCCACCGCGCCGATCGCCTCGTGGGTGAGGGTTTCCTGGTCGAGCAGGTTGTCGGCCTCCTCCTCGACCAGCTTGTCGCGCGCCTCGGCCACCTTCAGCTTGCGCGGCTTCTGCCGGCCGCCGAAGGCCTTGCCCAGGATGTCGTTGAGGTTGATCATGCCCATCTGGCTGCCGGGCATGCCGGGGATGTCCATCGTCGGCATCTGCAGCCCGCCGCTGTCCTCCAGGCTGACCTCCACCTCGCGGTCGTCGAGCTGGCCGGCGCGCAGCATGCGGCGGAACTTGTTGCGCGTCTCCGCCTGCGCGTTCTCGCCCACCAGGGCGTCCAGCAGGCGCTCCTCGGCGTTCAGCTCGGCGCGCGCCTGCACCTGCTTGCGCATGCGCTCGCGCGTCTGGTGCAGCGCCACCTCCACGAGGTCGCGCACGATCTGCTCCACGTCGCGGCCGACATAGCCGACCTCGGTGAACTTCGTCGCCTCGACCTTGAGGAAGGGCGCGTCGGCCAGCTTCGCCAGGCGGCGGGCGATCTCGGTCTTGCCCACGCCGGTGGGGCCGATCATCAGGATGTTCTTCGGCAGCACCTCCTCGCGCAGGTCGTCGGGAAGCTGCTGCCGGCGCCAGCGGTTGCGCAGGGCGATGGCCACCGCGCGCTTGGCCTCGCGCTGGCCGATGACGTAGCGGTCCAGCTCGGAGACGATCTCGCGCGGGGAGAAGGTCGCGCGGCCGCCCGCCTGCTTGGCATGGCCTTGGGACTCGGCGGGCGCGGCCGCCTGGGGTTCGGCGCTGTCAGCGGGCATCGAGGCTCTCGATCGTGATGCTGTCGTTGGTGTAGATGCAGACCGAGGCGGCGATCTCCATCGCCCGGCGGGCGATCGCCTCGGCGTCCATGTCGTCGCGGTCGAGCAGGGCGCGCGCGGCCGACAGCGCGTAGGGCCCGCCGGAGCCGATGCCGATCAGCCCGTCCTGCGGGTCGAGCACGTCGCCGTTGCCGGTCAGCACCAGCGACGTGGAGACATCGGCCACCGCCATCATCGCCTCCAGCCGGCGCAGGTAGCGGTCGGTGCGCCAGTCCTTGGCCAGCTCCACGCAGGCGCGGGTGAGCTGGCCAGGATGCTGCTCCAGCTTGCCCTCAAGCCGCTCGAACAGCGTGAAGGCGTCCGCCGTCGCCCCGGCGAAGCCGGCGATGACGTCGCCGCGGCTGCCCAGCGGGCGCACCTTGCGGGCGTTCGACTTCATCACCGTCTGGCCGAAGGTGACCTGGCCGTCGCCGGCGATGACCACCCGGCCGCCCTTGCGCACGGAGAGGATCGTCGTGCCGTGCCACGTCGCTGCTTGCTCGTCCGACATGGGCCAGAGATGGCGGGTCGCCCGGCGCGGTTCAAGGCGCGAGCCGACACCGCGACCGCCGCGCTACTCCAGCTCGATGGCGCCGTCGATCTCCACCTTGACGTCAAGGTCCTCCAGTTCGAGCGTCACCTTGGCCTTCAGCGCCTCGTCGCCCTTCAGCTTGCCGCTGTCGATCGCTTCGCGCACCGCCTTCTCGATCTCGCGCTGGCTGGTGACGCCCACCTTCTTCAGGAACTTGCGGATCTCGATGTTGAAGGTTTCCTCGTTCATGTCGCCTGTCCTTTCGCGTTCCCCGGGAGTGCGGCGCCCACTGTAATGCGCCCCGCCGGCGGCACAACAGACCCGATGTCGCGGCCGTCTGGCCGCGCGCCGCCGAGGCGGATAGGCTGCCCGCCGGAAACGAGCGCAAGGGAGGCTTCCGATGAACCTGTCTCGCATGCTGGCCCGGCGCGCCGAGCAGGGTCGGCCGGTCACCGTCGGGCTGATCGGCGCCGGCAAGTTCGGGGCGATGTTCCTGGCGCAGGTCCGGCGCACGCCGGGGCTGCACCTTCTGGGCATCGCCGATCTCGCCCCGGACCGGGCGGAGCGCGCCCTGGCGGAGGTCGGCTGGCCGGTGGAGCAGTGCCTGGCCGACGACCTGGACGCCGCCCGGCGCGACGGCACCACGCGGCTGCTGGACGACGCCGAGGCGCTGATCGCGGGCGACGGCCTGGAGGTGGTGATCGACGCCACCGGCAGTCCCGCCGCCGGCATCCGCCACGCCCGGCTGTGCCGCCACCACGGCAAGCACCTCGTCATGGTCAACGTCGAGGCCGACGTCCTGGCCGGGCCGCTGCTGGCGCGCGAGTTCGAGAAGGCCGGGCTGGTGTACTCCATGGCCTATGGCGACCAGCCGGCGCTGATCTGCGAGCTGGTGGACTGGGCGCGCGCCTGCGGCCTGCCGGTGGTGGCGGCCGGCAAGGGCACGAAGTACCTGCCGAGCTACCACGCCTCGACGCCGGACACCGTGTGGCACCACTACGGCCTGTCGCCCGAGCGCGCCCGGGCGGCGGGGATGAACCCCAAGATGTTCAACTCCTTCCTCGACGGCACCAAGTCCGCCATCGAGATGGCGGCGGTCGCCAACGCCACCGGCCTGGCGGTGCCCACGGACGGGCTCGCGTTCCCGCCGGCCGGGGTGGACGACCTGGCCGAGGTGCTGCGTCCGCAGGCCGAGGGCGGCGCGCTGACCCGGAACGGCCAGGTGGAGGTGGTCTCCAGCCTGCGCCGCGACGGCACGCCCGTGGCGCGCGACCTGCGCTGGGGCGTCTATGTCGGGCTGGCCGCGCCGGACGACTACGTCGTCGGCTGCTTCCGCGACTACGGCCTGGCGACCGACGACAGCGGCCGCCACACGGTGCTCTATCGGCCCTACCACCTGATCGGGCTGGAGCTGGGCATCTCGGTGGCCAGCGCGGCGCTGCGCGGCGAGCCCACCGGCATGAGCCGGGACTTCCGCGGCGACGTCGTGGCGGTGGCCAAGCGCGATCTCGTGCCGGGCGAGGTGCTGGACGGCGAGGGCGGGCACGGTGTCTGGGGCCGCCTGATGCCGGCGGCGGACAGCCTGGCGGCGGGCGCGCTGCCGATCGGGCTGTGCGACGGCGTGGCGCTGCGTGCGCCGGTGGCCCGCGGCGAGGTGGTCACCACGCACCACGTCGTCCTCGACGACTCGGCGGACGCCGTGCGCACCCGGCGGGAGATGGAGAGCGTCTTCGGGCCGGGGCTGGAGGGAACTGGCGGAGCATGACAGGGATTTCCGCCGGTCGGGGGCTAGACCCCTGCGGGGCGTGGGCTGGGCGCCCCAGGGCGCCGACGTCGTGTCGCCCGCGCCCCGAACGTTTCAAGGGCGGTGTGGTGCCGGAAACGTTCCGGTCGGGAGCAAGCTCCCGACCGGCGAAAGGTCGTTTCTTGCCCCAACGGGCTGCGAGAAAACGTTCGGGGCGGGGACGGAGCCCCCGCCCCGCGAGACGACGCGGATAGGCGGATGACGCATCTCCAATCGACCACCACGGACAAACCTGCGTCCGGCCCCCTGGCCGCCTACCGCGCGCGGCGGCGGGCCGGGGAGCTGAAGCACGATCCGGCGCAGGAACTGGCGGCGGAGAAGCTGGAGTCGCTGCACCACGCCCTGCTGCACTACGAGCCGGCGAGCGGGCGCGCGGGCTGGAAGGCGCGCCTGGGCCTGGCGCGCCGGCGGCAGGAGCCGCCGCAGGGTCTCTACCTCTTCGGCGGGGTGGGACGGGGCAAGTCGATGCTGATGGACCTGTTCCACGAGCACGCGCCGGTGGCGCGCAAGCGCCGCGTCCACTTCCACGCCTTCATGGCCGAGGTGCACGACCGCCTGCACGCCTGGCGCGGGCGCACGCGCGGGAGGAAGGCCGACCCGCTGCCCGAGGTCGCGGGCGAGCTGGCGCAGGAGGCCTGGCTGCTGTGCTTCGACGAGTTCCACGTGGTCAATGTCGCCGACGCCATGATCCTGGGCCGGCTGTTCGAGGCGCTGTTCGAGCAGGGGGTGGTCGTGGTGGCGACCTCCAACTTCCCGCCCGACCGGCTCTACGAGGGCGGGCTGCAGCGCGAGCGCTTCCTGCCCTTCATCGCCCTGCTGAAGCAGCGCCTGGACGTGCTGGAGCTGGACGGCGGCACCGACCACCGCCTGGCCCGGCTGTCCGACATGCGGACCTGGCACGCGCCGCTGGACGAAACGGCGCGCGCCGCGCTGGACGCCGCCTTCGCGGCGCTGACCGAGGGCGCCACGCCAAGAGCGGACAGCCTGACGGTCAAGGGCCGGCGCCTGCCCGTGCCGCTGGCCGCGCGCGGGGTGGCGCGCTTCGCCTTCAAGGACCTTTGCGAGGCGGCGCTCGGGGCCGAGGACTACCTGACCCTGGCGACGCACTTCCACACCCTGGTGCTGGACGAGGTGCCGGCGATGGACGACAGCCGCCGCAACGAGGCGCGGCGCTTCATGACCCTGATCGACGCCCTCTACGAGCATCGCTGCAACCTGCTGGCCTCCGCCGAGGCCCCGCCGGACGCGCTTTACACCGGCGAGGACGGCGCCTTCGAATTCCAGCGCACCGTCTCCCGCCTGATGGAGATGCAGGCCCGCGACTACATCGAGCAGCCGCACCTGACGTGAGG
>CAZLNO010000129.1:0-9045 GCA_964561005.1 uncultured Rhodovibrionaceae bacterium
TTCTCGCCCTGGGCCTCGCCGGTGCCCATCATCGCCTTGCCCATCTCGGTCATGACCGAGCGGATGTCGGCGAAGTCCAGGTTGATCAGGCCCGGCTTGACCACGAGGTCGGTCACGCCCCGGACGCCGGAGTAGAGCACCTCGTCGGCCATCTTGAAGGCGTCGGCGAAGGTGGTCTTCTCGTTGGCCACCCGGAAGAGGTTCTGGTTGGGGATGATGATGAGGGTGTCGACTTCCTCTTCCAGCTCCTTGATGCCCTGCTCGGCGACGCGCATGCGGTGCACGCCCTCGAAGGTGAAGGGCTTGGTCACCACGGCGACGGTCAGGATGCCCTTTTCCCGCGCCGTGCGGGCGATGACCGGCGCCGCGCCGGTGCCGGTGGCGCCGCCCATGCCGGCGGCGATGAACAGCATGTCGCTGTCGCCGGTGCGCTCGGCGATATCCTCGATGGCCTCCTCGGCCGCCGCCTGGCCCACCTCGGGCCGCGAGCCGCCGCCCAGGCCGCGGGTCAGGCCGCGGCCGAGCTGCACCCGGTTCTGGCACAGCGACTGGGCGAGCGCCTGGGCGTCGGTGTTGCAGATCAGGAACTCCACGCCTTCCAGGTTCGACGTGATCATGTTGTTGACGGCGTTGCCGCCGGCGCCGCCCACCCCGACGACGGTGATGCGCGGCTGAAGCTGCTCCTCGGTGTCCGGAGCGTGCAGGTTCAAGGTCATGTCAGCCTCCATTGGCCCTTGGGCGGTTGCGGGTTGCCGGTTCGCTCCGGCCTTGTCAGCGGGTCCTCGCGGCGGTTTGCCGCGCGCCCGCGGTTGTCCTCTCGGCGTGCTCAAAAGTTCTCACGCAGCCAGTGACCGAGCCGTCCGAAGACGCTGCCCGGCTCCTTCGTTTGCCGCCGCTGCGGGCGCGGCGGCTCGATCACCGTGGCCTCGCCGGCGGAGATCAGCAGGCCGGCGCAGGTCGCGTAGGCCGCGCCGTCGGTGGCCTCGGCCAGGCCGTGCACATGCACCGGCCGGCCCAGGCGGACCTGCTTGTCCAGCACCAGCGCCGCCAGGTCGCGGGTGCCGGGAAGCTGGCAGGCGCCGCCGGTCAGCACCACGCGCCGCCCGGCCACCTCGCTGGCGCCGCTGGCCTCCAGGCGGCCGCGCACCAGCTCGAAGGTCTCCTCCAGGCGCGGCTGGATGATCCCGGTCAGCAGCGAGCGCGGCACCTGCTGCGTGGCGCCCTCGTCCTCCTCGCCGACCTTGGGCACCTCGATGGTCTCGCGCGCGTCGGCGGTGGTGGCCATGGCGTGGCCGTAGAGCGTCTTCATCCGCTCGGCGTGCACGCGCGAGGTGGAGAGGCCGCGGGCGATGTCGTTGGTGACGTGCTGGCCGCCCACCGGGATGACGTCGGTGAACACCACCTCGCCCTCGCAGAACACCGCGACCGAGGTGGTGCCGCCGCCCATGTCCACCAGCGTGACGCCCAGGTCGGTCTCGTCCTCCACCAGCGAAGCCAGACCGGCGGCGTAGGGCGAGACGACGATACCGGCCACGTCCAGGTGGCAGCGGGCGATGCAGTGGCCGAGGTTGCGCAGCGGCCCGCTGGCGGCGGTGACCAGGTGCATGTTCACGCCCAGGCGCTCGCCGTACATGCCGCGCGGATCGCGGATGCCGCGCTGGCCGTCGATGGCGTAGCCGGTGGCGATGGAGTGCACGATCTCCCGCCCGCCCGGCAGGCTGCCGTTGAGCTGCTCGCCGATGCGCTGCGGCTCCACCGCGCGGCGCAGGTCGGCGTCGTCCACGGCATGCCCGTCGATGGCGACCTCGATGCCCAGGGTGGAGGACAGCGGCTGGCCGCCGGAGAGGTTGACGACGACCCGGTCCAGGGTTTCCTCGGCCATGCGCTCGGCGGCGTCGACGGCGCTGCGGATCGCCATCTCCGCCGCCTCCATGTCGACGACGGCGCCGGCCTTCACGCCGCGGCTGGCCTGATGGCCGACGCCGACCACCCGCGGCAGGCCGTCGTCCGGGTCCGGCCGGGCGATGAAGCAGCACACCTTGCTCGACCCGATGTCGAGCGCGGCGGTCGTTCCGGGCTTGGTGCTGGCGAGAACGCCTCTCATGGCCTTTTTTCGGTTCCCCCCTCTGGATGCGCTTGGCGATCCCTGGTGTCCGCTTCGCTCAAGTGTTCTTGCCGGCGCCGGCGGTCTTTGGAACCGGCTCGGCGTCGGGCGCCATGCGAACCGACAGGCGGTCCGGCAGGCGCAGGTCGATGGCGGCGATGTCGCGCTGGAGCACGGCGTACCGCGCCTCCAGCCGCGCCAGCTCGCGCCAGGCCTCCGCGTAGCCTTGCTCCGGGAGCAGGATGTCGACCCCGTTGCTCATGCGCAGGTTCCAGCGCCGCGCCGAGACGCGCACCGCCGCCTCGACGCGCCCGGCCAGCGCCGGCCGTTCGCGCAACACCCGCAGCAGCCGGGCGGTGTCGTCCGGCGCGCCTTCGCCCACCACCAGCGGCAGCCGCGCGTAGCGCGCCGGGTCGAGGCCGCGCACGATGCGGCCCTGGCGGTCGATGACGCGCAGGCGGCCGTGGAGCTGCCAGATCGCCATCGGCACCCGCTCGCGCAGCCGGACGTAGAGTCGGTCGGGCAGGTTGCGCTCCACCACCGCCGTGTCGACCAGCGGCAGGCGCTCCACGCGCTCGCGGGCGGCGGCCGGATCGACCCGCAGCATCGGCGTGCCGCGGGTCACGCCCAGGGCGGCGCGCAGGTCGGCCGACGGCGTGCGCCGGCGACCCTCCACCAGCACGTCCTGCACCGACAGCCCGGCCGCCGCCGATTGCGCATGAATCAGGGCCAGGCCGGCCGCCGCCTGCTCCGCCGCCCAGCCGCTCTGCCAGGCCCAGGCGCCCAGCCCGCCGAGGGCGCCCAGCACCAGCGCCGAGCCGCCCAGCCGCAGCGCCCAGCGGCGCAGCCGCGGCAGGCCCCGGCGGCGCCGCGCGCGGCGCGGCGCCATGCGGTCGGCCACGAAGGCCTTGGAGGTGAGCATCAGCCGTCGCATGCCGCCTCCTGCACCATCCAGTCCACCAGCTCGCCGAAGCCGATGCCGACGTGCGCGGCCTGCTCGGGCACCAGCGACAGCTCGGTCATGCCCGGCTGGGTGTTGACCTCCAGGGCGTAGAGCGTGCCCGGTTCGCCGCCGGTGTCGTCGTAGCGGAAGTCGGCCCGGCTGACGCCGCGGCAGCCCAGCGCCTGGTGCGCCGCGACCGCCATCTCCAGCGCCGCCTCGTAGGCGCGGGCGTCGATCGGCGCCGGCAGCACGTGCTCGCTGCCGCCGGCGGTGTACTTGTTGCGGTAGTCGTAGAAGCCCTCGCGCGTGCGGATCTCGGTCACCGCCAGCGCGCGATCGCCCATCACCGTGACCGTCAGCTCGCGGCCGGGGACGAAGCGCTCGACCAGCACCTCGTCGCCGAACGGCCAGTCGTCGGCGGTGAAGGGCAGCGTATTGTCGCCCTCGCGGACGATCGTGACCCCGACCGAGGAGCCCTCGTCCACCGGCTTCACCACATAGGGGCGGGGCAGGGGGTCGCCCGCCAGGAAGACGTCGCGACCCAGCACCTCGCCCTGCGGCGTGCGCAGCCCCGCCTGCGCGAACAGCTTCTTCGCCATGGCCTTGTCCATCGCCAGGGCGGAGGCCAGGCGGCCGGAGTGGGTGTACTTGATGCCCATGAGGTCCAGCACGCCCTGGATCGTGCCGTCCTCGCCGAAGCGGCCGTGCAGGGCGTTGAAGACCACGTCGGGCGGCGGGGTCAGCGCCTTGACCAGGGCGCCGACGTCGCGGCCGACGTCCACCAGCCGGGCGTCGTAGCCGCGCTCGTAGAGCGCCGCCGCGCAGGCCTCGCCCGACTTCAGCGAGACCTCGCGCTCGGCCGACGCGCCGCCGTGGAGCACCGCGACCTCGGTCATGCCTCCGCCTCCCCGGCCGTCGCGCCGGACGCCGGCACGCCGATGCGCCGGATTTCCCATTCCAGCCAGACGCCGCTGGTCCGGTGGACGCGCCGGCGGACCTCCTCGGCCAGGCCCTCCAGGTCGGCGGCGGTCGCCGTGCCGGTGTTGATCAGGAAGTTGCAGTGCTTCTCCGAGACCATCGCCCCGCCCAGGCGCAGCCCGCGGCAGCCGGCCGCGTCGATCAGCTTCCAGGCCTTGTGGCCCGGCGGGTTCTTGAAGGTCGAGCCGCCGGTGCGCGTCTTCACCGGCTGGCTGTCGCTGCGCTGCCGCTGAATCCCGGCGATGCGCGCGGCGATGGCCGCCGGGTCGTCGGCGTGGCCGCGCAGGCGGGCGCGCAGGAAGGTCCAGTCCGGCTCCAGCGCGCAGTGACGGTAGGCGTAGCCCAGCTCGTCGACGGTGAAGCGGCGCAGCGTGCCGTCGAGGTGCACGGCCTCGGCCCAGTCCAGCACGTCCTTGATCTCGCCGCCGTAGGCGCCGGCGTTCATGCGCAGCGCGCCGCCGATGGTGCCGGGCACCCCGGCCAGGAAGGCCAGACCGCCGATGCCGGCGAGCTGCGCCGCCTTGGCGACGTTCAGGTCCAGCGCGCCGGCACCGGCCACCACGGCTTCCCCTGCCGTCTCGATGTCCGCGAAACCGCGGGTCAGTCGGATCACCACCCCCGGCACGCCGCCGTCGCGCACCAGCAGGTTGGAGCCCACGCCCAGCACGGTGACCGGAACGTCCTTGGGCCGGTGCGCCAGGAAGTGGATCAGGTCCTCGTGGTCGGCCGGGCGGAACAGCACCTCCGCCGCGCCGCCGACGCGGAACCAGGTCACCTTGGACAGCGGCGCGTCGGCGCTCAGCCGGCCCCGCACCTCGGGCAGGCGGGCGGGCAGCGCGGTGTCGGGCGTCCGTTCGGCCATCATCGTCGTCGCTGCCCCCTTCATCGGGCCGTCCCGGCGTTGCCCGCGCCGTCCGGCATTTCCGTCTGCAGCCGCGCCAGCTCGCCGGGCAACGCCTGCGCCCAGTTGGTGATGCTGCCCGCGCCCAGGCAGACCACCAGGTCGCCGGAGCGGGCGATGTCGCGGATCAGCGGCGCCAGCGCCGCCGGCCCTTCGCCCTCCAGCGCCACCGCGTGGCGGTGGCCGCGCAGGCGCAGGCCCTCGACCAGGGCGTCGCGGCTGGCCCCCTCGATCGGGGACTCGCCGGCCGGATAGACGTCGGCCACGACCACGTGGTCGGCGTCGTTGAAGCAACTGCAGAAGTCCTCGAAGAGGTTGTGCAGCCGGGTGTAGCGGTGCGGCTGCACCACCGCGATGACGCGCCCGCGGCTGGTGGCGAAGCGCGCGGATTTCAGGACGGCGGCGATCTCGACGGGATGGTGGCCGTAGTCGTCGATCACCGTGATGCCGCCGGCCTCGCCGGTCTTGGTGAAGCGGCGCTTGACCCCCGAGAAGCGCGCCATTCCGGCGCGGAGCCGCGCGTCGCTCAGGCCCATCTCGTGGCCGACGGCCAGGGCGGCGACGGCGTTGGCGACGTTGTGCTCGCCCAGCATCGGCAGGTGCAGGTCGTCGATGCGGCGCACGCTGCCGTTCAGGCGGTCGGCGATCTCCACGGCAAAGCGGGCGCCGTCCGGCGCCTGGCGCAGGTCGCGGGCGCGCACGTCGGCCTGCGGGTTGAAGCCGTAGGTGACGACCCGGCGGTCGCCGATGCGGGCGATCAGCGACTGCACCGCCGGGTGGTCGCTGCACAGCACGGCGAAGCCGTAGAAGGGGATGTTCTCGACGAAGGCCTCGAAGGCGGCGTGCAGGTCCTCGACCGAGCCGTAGAAGTCCAGGTGCTCGGGGTCGATGTTGGTGACCACGGCGATCGTGGCGGGCAGCTTGACGAAGGTGCCGTCGCTCTCGTCCGCCTCCACCACCATCCAGTCGCCGGCGCCCAGCCGCGCGTTGGTGCCGTAGGCGTTGATGATGCCGCCGTTGATGACGGTCGGGTCCAGCCCGGCGCCGTCGAGCAGCGCGGCCACCATCGAGGTGGTCGTGGTCTTGCCGTGGGTGCCGCCGACGGCGATGGACCACTTCAGCCGCATCAGCTCGCCCAGCATCTCCGCCCGGCGGACCACCGGGACGAAGCGGGCGCGCGCGGCCTGGACCTCGGGATTGCCGTCCTTCACCGCGGAAGAGACGACCACCACCTGGGCGTGTTCCACGTTGGCGGCGTCGTGGCCGATGGCGACCTCGACGCCCAGGCTCCGCAGCCGGCGCACGTTGGCGTTCTCGGCGAGGTCGCTGCCCTGCACCTGGTAGCCCAGGTTGTGCAGGATCTCGGCGATGCCGGACATGCCGATGCCGCCGATGCCGACGAAGTGGATCAGGCCGATGTCGAGCGGCAGCGCCCTCATGCCGCGACCTCCGTGCGATGGGTGCCGCGGCCGTCGCCGCGGTGGCCGTTGCCGTCGCCGATCGCCAGCTCGGCCAGGCGCCGGGCGGAATCGGGCAGCGCGAACGCCCGCGCGGCGTCGGCGGCGCGGGTCAGCGTCGAGGAGTCGGCGAACAGCTCGGCCAGGCGGTCGCCCAGGGCCTCGGCGCTCAGCGCGTCCTGCGGCATGACCCAGCCGCCGCCGGCCTCGGCGAAGGCCTCGGCGTTGGCCGTCTGGTGGTCGTCCGCCGCGAAGGGGTAGGGCACCAGGATGGCCGGCCGGCCGGCGGCGGCCAGCTCGGTCACCGTGGAGGCGCCGGCGCGGCAGACGACGAGGTGCGCGGCCTGCAGGCACTCCGGCATGTCCTCGAAGAAGGCGCGCAGGTCCACCTGCGCGCCGGTGCCCGCGTAGGCGCCGCGCACCGGCTCCAGGTCGCCGCCGCGCACCTGCTGCTGCACCTGCAGGCGCCGGCGCACCTCCTCGGGCAGGCGCGCCACCGCCTGGGGGATCAGGTCGTTGAACACCCGCGCGCCCTGGCTGCCGCCGGTGACCAGCAGGCGCAGCGGCCCGCGCTCGTCGGCGACCGCGTAGGGCTTGCGCCCCACGGCGACGAAGGCGCCGCGCACCGGGTTGCCGGTCAGCACGACCTTGGCCCGGTCGGCCTCGCGCAGGCCGCGCACCTCGGGGAAGGAGGTGGCGATGGCCTGGACGCGCGGCGCCAGCAGGCGGTTGGCCCGGCCCAGCACCGCGTTCTGCTCGTGCAACACCACGCGCCGCTTCAGGTGCGCCGCCGCCAGCATCGTGGGCAGCGAGGCATAGCCGCCGAAGCCCACCACCGTCGCCGGCGCGATGCGCCGCAGCAGCCGCCGCGCCTGCAGGTAGCCGAGGCCGACGCGCAGCAGGCTGCCCGCCTTCGCCAGGGGGTCGCCGCCGGCGAAGCCGGCCGCCGCGATCATGTGGGTTTCCACCTGCTCGGCCAGCTCGGGACCGAAGCCGCCGCCGCGGCGGTCGGTGATCAGGATCGGCTTGTGCCCGCGCGCCAGCAGCTCGCGCGCCAGCGCCCGCGCCGGGAACATGTGGCCGCCGGTGCCGCCGGCCGCCAGGACGATGCGCTGCGAAGCCGCCGCGGTCATGCTTCTTCTCCCGTCTGGACCCGCCGGCGGGTGAGCGCCAGCAGCATCCCCATGCCGAGCGCCAGCGCCAGCAGCGAGGAGCCGCCATAGCTGATGAACGGCAGCGTCATGCCCTTGGTCGGGGTGAGATGCAGGGTCGAGGCCATGTTGATCATCGCCTGCAGGCCGAACTGCGCCAGCAGCCCGGTCGCCGCCAGCAGGACGAAGAGGTTGCTCTCCTGCAGCAGCCGGGTGAAACCGCGCAGCACCACGAAGGCGAACAGCCCGACGATCAGCAGGCAGGCCAGCGCGCCGAACTCCTCCCCGGCCACGGCGAAGATGAAGTCGGCGTGGGCGTCGGGCAGCGTCTCCTTGACGCGGCCCTCGCCGGGGCCGACGCCGAACAGCCCCCCGTTCTGGAAGGCCGCCAGCGACTGGTTCACCTGGTAGCGGTCGCCGGCGGCGGGATCGAGGAAGGTGTCGATGCGGTCGGCGACGTGCGGCAGCGTGAAGTAGGCCCCGATCAGGGCGCCCAGCCCGGCCGCCGCCAGCATGCCGACCCAGACGAGCGGCAGCCCGGCAACGAAGAACTGGACGGCCCAGACGGCCAGCACGACGAAGCTCTGCCCCACATCCGGCTGCAGCATCAGCAGCGCGATGGTGACGGCCACCATCGCCATCGAGATGGCGTTGCCGGGAATCCCGTCCTCGCGCCGCTGGGCGGCGAACATCCAGGCGGCGGCGACCGCGAGGCAGGGCTTGACGAACTCCGAGGGCTGCAGCGACAGCCCGGCGAAGGTCAGCCAGCGCGTCGCCCCCTTGATCTCCGTGCCCACCATGAGCGTCAGCACCAGCAGGCCCAGGCCGCCCAGGAAGCCCAGCACCGCCAGGCGGCGCACCCACAGCGGGGAGAGCAGCGAGACGCCCAGGATGGTCGCCGCCGCCATCGGCAGGAAGACGAGCTGGCGCTGGGCCAGGTAGAAGCCCTCCAGGCCGATCCGCTCGGCCGCGGCCGGCGCGGCGGCCAGCACCAGCAGGGCGCCGATGCCCATGAGCAGGGCGAGCGCCGCCAGCGACCAGCGGTCGACGGTCCACCACCAGCGGCCGATCAGGCTGGTATCGGTGCGGGCGACGGTGATCATGCCCCACCTCCCGCCGTCGCCAGCTCTTCGCGATGGCCGGGCAGGGCGGCGACCGCCTGCTTGAAGGCCTCGCCGCGCGCCTCGAAGTCGGCGAACTGGTCGAACGACGCGCAGGCGGGTGACAGCAGCACCACGGCGTCCGTGGCGCCGTCGGCCTTCGCCCGCGCCGCCGCCTGGCGCACGGCGTTGTCGAGGTCGCCGCTGACGGTGGCGGGCGCCTGGCCATCGAGGAAGCCGGCGAAGTCCGCCGCCGCCTCGCCGATCAGGAAGGCATGGCGCACCCGGTCCAGCCAGGGCCCGACGCCGTGCAGGCCGCCGTCCTTCGGCCGGCCGCCGGCGATCCAGTAGATGCGGTCGTAGGAGGCCAGCGCGCGCGCGGCGGCCTCGGCGTTGGTGGCCTTGGAGTCG
>CAZLNO010000130.1:0-6760 GCA_964561005.1 uncultured Rhodovibrionaceae bacterium
GCGACCGGGTTTTCTACTTCACCACCTGCGGCTGGATGATGTGGAACTGGCTGGTGACGGCGCTGGCGTCCAACGCAACCCTGCTGCTCTACGACGGCTCGCCGTTCCATCCGGACTGGCGCATCCTCTTCCGCTATGCCGACGCCGAAGGGATGACTTTGTTCGGCACCTCGGCCAAGTTCATCGACGCGCTGGGCAACCAGGGCGCGCGGCCGATGGACGAGTTCGACCTCTCGACCGTGCGCACCATGACCTCCACCGGCTCGCCGCTGGTCGCCGAGGGCTTCGACGTCGTCTACGACAACGTCAAGAAGGACATCTGCCTGTCCTCCATCGCCGGCGGGACGGACATCGTCGGCTGCTTCGTCGCCGGCAATCCGATCGGGCCGGTGTATCGCGGCGAGATCCAGGCCCGCTGTCTGGCGATGGACGTCGACGTCTTCGACGCGCAGGGCAACCCGCTGAAGGGCGAGAAGGGCGAGCTGGTCTGCAAGAAGCCCTTCCCGTCCATGCCCGTGATGTTCTGGAACGACCCGGACGGCGAGCGCTACCGCAAGGCCTACTTCGACACCTTCCCCGGCGTCTGGCATCACGGCGACTTCGCGGCGCTGACCGAGACCGGCGGGGTGATCATCTACGGCCGCTCGGACGCCACGCTGAATCCCGGCGGCGTGCGCATCGGCACGGCGGAGATCTACCGCCAGGTCGAGAAGCTGCCCGAGGTGGAGGAGTCCATCGTCGTCGGCCAGGACATGGGCGACGACCAGCGCGTCGTGCTCTTCGTGCGCCTGATCGGGGACAGGGCGCTGGACGACGACCTCGTCGAGCGCATCAAGAAGACCATCCGCGAGGGTGCCTCGCCGCGCCACGTGCCCGCCAGGGTCATCCAGGTGCCCGACATTCCGCGCACGCGCTCGGGCAAGATCGTCGAGCTGGCGGTGCGCGACGTCATCCACGGCCGCGACGTGAAGAACAAGGAGGCGCTGACGAATCCCGAGGCCCTGGAGCACTTCCGCGACCGGCCCGAGTTGCGGGGGTAGACGGCCTATGGCGCAGCGTAGCCAGTTGCCTGGATACCGCCCCGAGGCCGAGGACCTGCCGGCCTCCAGGATCGTCGAGGTCTGGGAGCTGGGGTTCGACCGGGACGACCTGATCCCGCTGTGGGTCGGCGAGGGCGACCTGCCGACGCCGGGCTTCATCTGCGAGGCCGCCGTCGACGCGCTCAGGGCCGGAGAGACCTTCTACACCCACAAGCGCGGCCATCCCGAGCTGCGCCGGGCGATCGCCGACTACACGCGGACGCACACCGGCGCCGAGGTGGCCGACGACCGCATCTCCGTCACCTCCGCCGGCATCAACGCCATCATGCTGATCATGCAGGGCATCCTCGGGCCCGGCGACGAGATGATCGCGGTGACGCCGGTATGGCCGAACGCCTCCTGCGCCGCCCGGATCATGGGCGCGCGGGTGGTCGAGGTGCGGCTGGACCCGACGCCGGAGGGCGGCTTCCATCTCGACCTGGCCAAGCTGGCCGCGGCCTGCACGGACCGCACGCGGGCAATCTTCTTCGCCTCGCCGTCGAACCCCACCGGCTGGATGGCGGAGGCCGAGGAACTGCAGGCCCTTCTGGAATTGTGCCGCGCGCGCGGCATCTGGCTGATCGCCGACGAGGTCTATCACCGCTTCGTCTACGACCGCCCGGTGGCGCCCTCGGTGCTGGCGCAGGCGGCGCCGGAGGACCCGGTGTTCGTCGTCCATTCCTTCTCCAAGACCTGGGCGATGACTGGCTGGCGGCTGGGCTGGCTGGTGCATCCGGCGTCGTTCGAGCCGATCATCGGCAAGCTGATCGAGTACAACACCTCCGGCGCGCAACCCTTTGCGCAGGCGGGGGCGCTGGCCGCCATCCGCGACGGCGAGCCCTTCGTGAAGGAGCAGGTCGAGCGCTGCCGCCAGGGCGCGGAAATCGTCCACCAGCGCCTCGGCGCCCTGCCGCGGGTCACCATCGGCCGGCCGCGGGCCTCGTTCTACAGCTTCTTCGCGGTCGAGGGGATGACCGACAGCCTGGCCTTCGCCAAGCAGCTCCTGCACGACACCGGCGTCGGCCTGGCGCCCGGCTCGGCCTTCGGGGCCGGCGGCGAGGGCTTCCTGCGCCTGTGCTTCGCCAGCGCGCCCGACCTGCTGTCGCGCGCCATGGACCGCCTGGAGCGGGCGCTGGCGTAGGCGCATCAGGCGGCGCCGTCACCCAGGATAGCGCAAATACAGCTTGTTGATGCCGTTCAGCACCCGGAAGAGCTGGTCGAACTGGGTTTCCAGCGTCTGCCGGGCGAGGCCCGAGTCCTGCCCCTCCAGCTCGGTAAAGATGGCGTCCAGACTGCGCCGGCCGTCGATCCGCGCCATGATGGCCGCCGTGCGCGCCGGCAGGGCGAAGCGCAGCGTCAGGCGGTCGAAGTCCACCCGGATGCCGGGGCTCGGCCCGGCGCCGCGAGCGAATTCTTGCGGATCGAGGTCGCGCGGCACCGGCACGGCCTCGGGGGTCGGCCGGGCCACGGTGTCGCCGCGCTCGGCCGGCACGGCGTAGAAGACGTGCTTGCGGATGTTGCCGGCCAGCCGCTCGGCGAAGGCGGCGCGCGCGACGAGGCCCGCGTCCTTCAGCGGTTTCAGGAGCGCCGGATCGTTCACGTAGGCGGCGGGGTCGTAGCGCAGCGGCTCGACGAAGGCGGCCGGCCGCAGCTCGGCAGTGTCCAGGAACTCGGCCACCTGCTCGACCGTATAGGGGCGGTCGCGGGCGTGCAGCAGCAGGTCGACCAGCTCGGCGTCGCTGCGCTGATGGTCGCCCAGGTAAGGATTGTGGCGCAGCCAGTTGGTCTCCGGCAGCTTCTGCCACAGGCGCCGCGCCAGCTTCACCCGCTCGGCCAGGGGCTGCCCGGCGCCCAGGGCGCGCAGCATCTCCTGCATGGGATAGACACCGGTGCGGCCGTAGGGGGCGTAGAGCATCAGCCCCATGCCGCCGCCGTCCTTCAGCACCGCGCGCAGCGCCCGCAGGCCCGCCGGCGGGTCTTCCAGGTGATGCAGCACGCCGCAGCAGTCGATGTAGTCGAAGGCGCCCAGGCCGAGCTGCGGCAGCTCCTCGATCTGGCCGAGATGAAAGCTGATGTTGTCCAGGCCGCGCACCTCCGCCCGCGCGGCGGCGACGGCGCGCGACTGCTCCGAGATGTCCAGGTAGACGACCTCGCCGCCGCCGGCATCCTTCAACTGCTGCGCCAGCATGATGGCGGCGTCGCCGGTGCCGCCGCCGGCGACCAGCGCGCGGAAGCCCTCGGGCCGCAGGCGTCCGCCGAAGACGAAGTGGGCGACCTCGTCGAGGTGGCTGGGCGAGCCGGTGATGAGCCGCTTGCGCTCGTCCGCCGGATCGCGCGGCGGATAGGGGTAGGACAGGTACTGTTCGAGAACCGGATCGCTCGCGTCGCTCACCCGTGGCGCTCCCGCGCGGTCGTCAGGACGATCTTGCCGCTGGCCTTGCGGCTCCGCAGCATCTCCAGCGCCGCCTTCGCCTCGCCCAGGTCGAAGGTGTGGGAGACGTGCGGCTTCAGCAGCCCCGCCTCGTACCAGCGGAAGAGGTCCTGGAACTGCTGGTGCATCAGGCCGGGCGCCCTGCGGCGGTAGGAGCCCCAGTACAGCCCCATGACCGAGAGGTTCTTCACCAGCAGCAGGTTGGCCGGCGGCGCCGGCACGCGGCCGCTGGCGAAGCCGATGACGACGATGCGCCCGCTCCAGGCCGTGCAGCGCAGCGAGGCGTCGAAGACATCGCCGCCCACCGGATCGAACACCACGTCCGCCCCGGCGCCGTCGGTCAGCGCCTTGACCCGCTCGCGGATGTCCTCGCTCTTGTAGTCGATGCCCCGGTCGGCGCCGTGCGACAGCGCGACGCTCAGCTTCTCCTGGCCGCCGGCGGTGGCGATGACCTGGGCGCCCAGGGCCTTGCCGACCTCCACGGCGGCCAGCCCGGCGCCGCCCGCCGCCCCGTGCACCAGCAGCGTCTCGGTGTGCTTCAGCCCGGCACGCCAGACCAGGGCGCCGTGCGCCGTGCCGTGGGTCACCGCGAAGCCGGCGGCGGTGACGAAGTCCAGCGTCTCGGGGATGGCGAAGACGTCCTCGGCGTGCGCCACCGCCTGCTCGGCGAAGCCGCCGCGGTCCAGGATCGCCAGCACCCGCTCGCCCGGCGCCACGCGCCGCACCTCCGGCCCCACGGCGGCCACCGTGCCGGCCACCTCCATGCCGGGGCTGAACGGCGGCTCGGGCTTTTCCTGGTACTCCCCGGCCACGATCAGGGTGTCGGCGTAGTTGATGCCGGCGGCGGCCACGTCGATCAGCACCTCGCCCGGTCCGGGCTCGGGCGTCGCCACCTCGGCCAGCCGCAGGCCGGAGATACCGCTGAAATCCTTGCAGACAACCGCACGCACCGTCTTATCCCCTCTCTCTTCGACTCGCTGTCAGTCCGGGAAGTCGTCGACGAGCCGCACCGCCCCGACCTGCTCTCCGGTGCGCGTGCGGATCGGCGGGGTCAGCACCTCGCCCAGCCGCGCGCTCGCCGCCCCGTCCAGCACCTCCAGCCGCCGCAGCAGCCGGCCCAGCACGGCCGTGGCCGCGCGCCCGGCGCCATCGTCGCATTTGACCGCGAGGCCCAGGCCAAGGTCCGGCAAGGCGGCGGCGTAGACGCCCTCCGCGCCGATCTTGACCAGGGCGCGCGCGCCCGTCTCCCGCATGACGGCGGTGCAGCTCCGCCCGCGGCCGGCGACCATGTAGGGCTCCGCCGCCATCGCCCGGCGGATGCGCGCGCAGGCCGCCCGCCGCCGCTCCGGCTGATCGGCCGGGTCGCCGAAACGGGCCATCGCCAGCGCCAGGTGGCCGAGCGGCACGGCGATCGTGGGAATGCCGCAGCCGTCGGTGCCGCGCGGCTGCGCCGTCAGGTCGTCCAGGCCGCTCATCGCCTCCATCACGCCCAGGATGGCCTGCTGGACGGGATGGGTGAAGTCCGCATAGCCGGCCGTCGGGTGGCCCAGGTGGCGCGCCACCGTCAGGAACCCGGTGTGCTTGCCCGAGCAGTTGTCGTGCACCCGGCGCGGCGTGCCGCCGGTCGCCAGCAGCTCGCGCGCGGCGCGGTCGTCGGTGGGCAGATGGCCGCCGCAGGTCAGGTCAGCCTCGCCGCGGCCGATGCGCCGCAGCCAGGCCTCGACCGTTCGCACGTGGATCGGCTCCCCGCCGTGGCTTCCGCAGGCCAGGGCGATCTCCGCGTCGCTCAGCGCGAAGGCCTCGGCGGCGCCCGATTCGACCAGCGGCAGCGCCTGCAGCGGCTTGATCGCGGAGCGGGGAAACACCGCCGATTCGACATCCCCGGCGGAGAGCAGCACGCGGCCCTCGGTATCCACCACGGCAAAGGCGCCGCGATGCCGGCTTTCGACGCTGTCACCGCGGGTCACCTCGACCAGTTGGGGATTCGCCGGGCGCGAACCGGCCGGCGGGGGGCTGGCCTGTGGAAGCATGCTCGTCCAATCTTTCGGCGGCGTGATGTGGGAACGCGGTGGGCGCCTTATGGCAAAACACCTTGCCTTCGGCGGAGGCGGCGTGCAAGTTTCCGGCGGCATGCGAGGATATTTCGGGATCGGCGTCGAGAACATCAGCAAGCCCATGAACCTGGGCAACCTGATGCGTTCCGCGCACGCCTTCGGCGCCAGCTTCTTCTTCACCGTCACGCCGGCCTTCGACGCCGAGCAGGTCGCCAAGAGCGATACCTCGGACGCGGTGAAGCACCTCCCGCTCTATACCTTCGCCGGCCCGGACGAGTTGCTGCTGCCGCGCGGCTGCCGGCTGATCGGGATCGAGTTCACCGAGGGCGCCCACGAATTGCCCGAGTTCCGCCATCCCCTGGCGGCCGCCTATGTCCTGGGGCGCGAAAAGGGCAGCCTGTCGCCGGAAATGGCCGCCCGCTGCGAGGCCCTGGTCAAGATTCCGACAAAGTTCTGCGTCAACGTCGGTGTCGCCGGGGCGCTGGTGATGTACGATCGTCTGCTCAGCCAGGGTCGCTTCGCGCGGCGCCCGGTGTCTCCGCGCGCCTCGCCGGAGCCCACGCCGGCGCATGTGCGCGGCGGTCAAGTCGTGCGCAGCCCGAAATCGTCCGAGGGAACTGCCGCCGGCGGCGGCGCTGCCGGAGAGTGAAACTGTTGCGAATCAGAGGCCCGACCATGTCGCCAGTCCGCGTGCTGACACCGCTGCTGTTTCTTCTGTGTCTCGTGACCGCCGGGGGCGCGGCCGTCGCCCAGGACATCCGGGCGCTGGGCGAGTTCGACGACTGGCGCGCCTTCACCTTCACCGAGAACGGCAACAAGGTCTGCTACATGGCCAGCGAGCCGGAGAAGGCGGAGGGCGACTACACCAAGCGCGGCGACATCTACGCCATGGTCACCCACCGTCCGGCCCAGGGCACCGAGGACGTGGTCAGCTTCGTCATCGGCTACACCTTCAAGAAGGACAGCCGCGTCACCGTCGACATCGACGGACAGAAGTTCACGCTGTTCACCCACAAGGACACCGCCTGGGCCTCGGATTCGCAAACCGACAAGGCATTGGTGCAGGCGATGAGGCGCGGCCGGGAGATGGTGGTGAAGGGCACGTCCTCGCGCGGAACGGAGACGACCGACTCCTATTCCCTGATCGGCTTCACCGCCGCCCACCGGGCGATCGACAAGGCCTGCGGCCAGTAGAC
>CAZLNO010000130.1:6860-8879 GCA_964561005.1 uncultured Rhodovibrionaceae bacterium
GGCCCGCCGGGGCTATCTAGCGGCCATGACCCGGAACGCCCACACCCAGGCCTTCGCGCCGCCGAAACCCGGCCCCGGCGCGGCCCAGCTCGTCGGCCTCGACCGCGACGAGCTGACCGCGCTCGTCCAGCACCTGGGCGAGCCGCGCTTCCGCGCCAAGCAGCTCTGGCACTGGATCTACCACCACGGCGCGACCGACTTCGCCGAGATGTCCACGCTGGCCAAGGGCTTCCGCGCGCGCCTGGCCGAGAGCTGCACCGTCGCCCGGCCCATGGTGCGGACCGAGCAGCACTCGGTCGACGGCACGCGCAAGTGGCTGCTGCGCCTGCGCGACCTGCAGGAGGTGGAGGCGGTCTACATCCCCGAGGAGGATCGCGGCACGCTCTGCGTCTCCTCCCAGGTGGGCTGCACGCTGACCTGCCGCTTCTGCCACACCGGCACGCAGCGCCTGGTGCGCAACCTCTCCGCCGGCGAGATCCTGGGGCAGATCATGCTGGCCCGCGACTCCCTGGGCGAGTGGCCGAGTCCCAGGGAGGGCCGCCTGCTCACCAACATCGTCCTCATGGGCATGGGCGAGCCGCTCTACAACTACGACGAGGTCGCCAAGGCGCTGCGGATCGCCATGGACGGCGAGGGCCTGGGCCTGTCGCGCCGGCGCATCACGCTGTCGACCTCCGGCGTGGTGCCGCTGATGCGGCGCTGCGGCGAGGAGTTGGGCGTCAACCTGGCGGTCTCCCTGCACGCGGTGGACGACGAAACGCGCGACTATCTGGTGCCGCTGAACAAGAAGTATCCAATCAAGGACCTGCTGGACGCCTGTCGCGCCTATCCGGGGATCAACAACGCCCGGCGCATCACCTTCGAGTACGTCATGCTGAAGGGCGTCAACGACAGCCCCGCCGACGCCCGCGCGCTGGCGCGGCTGCTGCGCGACATCCCGGCCAAGGTCAACCTGATCCCCTTCAACCCCTGGCCGGGCAGCGAGTTCGCGTGCTCCGAGCCGGAGACCATCCAGCACTTCTCCGATATCCTCTACGAGGCCGGCTACTCCGCCCCCGTCCGCACCCCGCGCGGCCAGGACATCCTCGCCGCCTGCGGCCAGCTCAAGTCGGAAAGCCAGCGGCGGAAGAAGTCGCAGCGGGCGGCGGCCGCCGGGGAGACGGCGGCACCAGCGGCGTAATGTGGGCATATCCTCCGGCAGCGAGCCGGGTGCCCGTTGACCTGCGCGACAAGAGTGCGCAACCTCTTGTCTGGAAAGAGGAACCGGTTTCATGGTCAAGGTCGCGCAACACGCGTCGTCCGGAAAGCAGGTGACCCATGTGGCGATCCGGACGGATCTTCTCACCACCGCGCGGGAACTGGGACTAAGCATCTCCAGCGCCGCCGAGGGCGGTCTCGAACGCGCGATCGCCGAGGCGCGGGAAGCGCGCTGGCGCGAAGAGAACCGGGAAGCCATCGACAGCGCCAACGCCTACGTCGAACGCCACGGCCTGCCGCTGGAACGCTATCGCCGGTTCTGATGGCGCGTTTCGACGTCGATCCGCATCCAGACGACTACGGATACCTTCTCGACGTCCAGGCGACGATGTTCGCGGAGTACAATACCCGTGTCGTCGTGCCGCTTGTACCTGCGAAAGACGCACCAAAGCCCGCCGAACGCCTCAACCCGGTCATGCAGGTGGGCGATGTCGAGGTTGTGATGTTGACGCAGCTCTTGTCGGCTGTGCCCGTCAGCATCCTGCGCTCCCCCGTGACCACGTTTGAAGGCCATCATTCGACAATCGTCGACGCGATCGACTTTCTGCTCCAGGGATTCTGATGCTGGCCGTGCTTACGGGTCGAGGCAAGGGAATTGCCAATTCCTAACACCCTCCCTTGCCCCACGGCGCGCAATCCCTATACTCGCGCGCCGATCGGCGGCTGTTTTCCACGCAACGACGAACCAGCGACGGGGCCCTGATGAGCGACGTGAACAAGGTCGTGCTCGCCTATTCCGGCGGGCTCGACACCTCCGTCATC